>CAJUHL010000094.1 GCA_910586425.1 uncultured Bacilli bacterium | reverse complement strand
GAATCAATCAAATAGATTAATAATTTCTATAAGATTGATTATACGAGGAATGTGAATGAATTATGGATTTAACAAATCAAATTGTAAATGAAGTAAATGATGTAATGGATGTATCTCTTGATGATTCTACAGTAGTAGAAGAAACTGGGACAAGTAGTGATTTTACTTTAGATGATATTTATTTCAAGGATGCGTTTACAAAAACGGCAGATAAACTGAATCTTGAAGTAAATAGTGCAAAAGTAGATTGTATCACTTCAAAAAATAATAAATTTAGTTTAGATGAAGAAGGTAATTTAACGGTAAAATCAATTACTACTGAAAAAGACAATAGTAATAATTTGGATATGACTGAAGTTCTAAAAAAAGTTTATCCAATTGGAAGTTTATATATGTCTATTAGTAGTACAAGCCCAGCAACTCTATTTGGAGGAACTTGGCAAAGAATTAATGGTTATTATTTGTATGCAGGAAATGGTGGAAATACTGCTGGAAGTAATACTTCTGGGGGACCTAGTACAAACTCTACGGGAAGTACTGCAATTACAGTTGCTCAGATGCCTAGTCATACGCATATTCAAAATGCACATAATCATACAGAAAATCCAAAATGTTGGATGAATGATGATGCACATTATGATACACGTTTAAAATGTACAACAGGCTTTTATGCTGGTGCAGAGATTGCAACTTATTATACAGGAACTACCACTGCAACAAATCAAAATACAGGTGGGAGTCAAGGCCATACCCACACATTAAATAACCATACACATACTGTTACACCATTAAGATACGAAGTTTATATGTGGAAAAGAACTGCTTAATGTTCTTTTCTAACATATGGATTATTGCGATGAATTGGTTAAATTATTACCAACAAATGAAGTATGAAGTAGATATTTTAGAAGTTCGGTTAAAAATGATAAAACAGTATGAAAAAAATTTAGAAGCTGAAAGAAGCCAAATAGAAAATACAATATATGTTCAAAGTAAATTATTAAATAAAATAGAAATGAGCTTGAATACATCTCAAAGGATTGAATTTAAATTATTAAAAGAGATTGTGATGGATGGTTCAAGTGTGACAAAAGCAATAGAAAAAGTTGCGTATGAGGTAGATAAAGATGTATCAACACTATGGAAATATTATTACCCGAGAGTGAAGAGTAAGATTGCGGAATTACAAGCATTAAAAACCAATTAAGGAGGGAAAATCATGAAAGAAATAGAATTAATCGATAAAAGAAGAGAAAAAGAAAAACATTTTTTACAAGAAAATGGCGAAATTGTTGCTAGAATGTATGAAGAACCAATCCATTTTCTAAAAAATGGTAAATATGAAGAAATTGATAATACTTTAGTTTTAAAAGATGATTATTATATCAATCAAAATAATGCTTATAAAGTATGGTTTGGACTACATCCTAGTGATGAATTGATGCAAATGGAAACATTAGATTACTATTTAAATATCAGACTCAAAACGCATGGTGATTTTAGTATTCAAAAGAATCCTAATAAATCAATGTTAGAAGATAGAATTTGTTACAAGAATATTTTAGAAAGTATGGATTTGGATTATCAAGTATTACCTACAAAGGTAAAAGAATCGATTGTGTTACATAATAAAGAAGCAAATATCAATGAATTAGAATTTATCATAAAAACAAATATGGAATTACATATTGTAGACGATAAGAGAATATGTGCAAACAAAGATGGGGAAGCTATTTTCTATCTAGATGCACCTTATATGTATGATTCTAATGATATTATAAATCGTAATGTATATTATCATTTAGAAAAATTAGGTCAAGAATATGTATTAAAGCTAGTTGTGGATCAAGATTGGTTAAATAATCCCAATATTATTTATCCAGTTGTAATTGATCCTACCATCACAGGTAGTAAAGATGAAAATAGTGTATATGATACCTATATTTATCCAGGAGATACAGGGGTGGATAGAAACAATCTGCCTTATTTAAAAGTAGGAGTTGAAAAAATAAATGGTGCAGATGTCATCAATCGTTCTTTAATCAAATTTGATTTACCAGTGATTGGAACAGGAAGTTATATCACTCATGCACAACTAGAATTAACTGGATATCCAGACTTTACCAATTCATTGGAACAAGATTTTGTGAATATCTATCGTGTAACAGAAGCTTGGAATGAATCAACTGCCAATTGGAATACAATGAATGATAAATTTGATGCAAGCAGAGTAGAAGGTACTTTTGAGAGTAATCGAAATTACTTTGAAGAAAATGGCGCTATTCGTCCTTTTGGATCAAGTACAGATATTACAAGTTTAGTGCAAAAATGGTATACAGGTACGCCTAATTATGGTATTATGTTAAAAGCAAATACAGAACGATATCGTACAGATATTATTCCTATGTTTTTTTCTAAAAATAATACTGTAACAGGGGATAATCCGAAACCAATATTAGAAATTACCTACCGAAATCAAAATGGATTAGAAAGTTATATGGATTATAACAAACAAGGATTTGGTATTGGAAGCACTTATCATAATACTTATAACGGAAATTTAACAGGAATATTTGATATTGGTGCAACGATTGGTGGGAAATTGCCTGTTAGTTTAAAATTAGTTTATAATACCAACGATGTTGTTTTAGAGCAAAATCTTGGATATGGAATTGGGTATCGTCTTAATTTATTGCAAACAATTAAGGAAGAAAAAATCGACAATAGAAATTATTTAGCATACATAGATGAAGATGGAACAATTCATTACTTCTTGAATCAAAAGGTAAAATATGAACAAAATGAAAATGGTTCTAGTGGATTTGTAACAACCACATATGAAAATACTTATTTTGATGAAGATGGTCTAGGTTTGGAAATTGAAAAAAGTACAGATGGTACTTCTTATACAATGAAAGATAAGAATGGTAATCAGAAAAAATTTGTAAAAAGTGGTGAATATAGTTATTTAACAGAAATCAAAGATGTAAGCGAGAATAAAATCAGTATTACTTATGATAGTAATCATAGAATTACCAAAGTAGTAGATGCGAATAATCAAGCAATTAACCTTACATATGGAGTTAATGTAATTACAGTTACAAGTCCTGATCAAGTTATTACATTAGATTATTTAAATGATAATCTAGTAAATATTACTAGTATCCAAGGAGTTACTTATTTTGAAAATACCAATAATTTAATTACTAGTATTACAGATGTAACGGGTAAAAAAATAGAATATACCTATTATGAACAAAGTCCATATAAAGTGAAAAAAATAACAGAATATGGTCTCAATAATACGATAGGGGCCTTTTATGAAGTAGCATATGGTTTTAATGCAACAACCATTACAGACTCTAAAAATAAAGTACAAACGATTGTTTATAATGCTTATGGAAACCCTATTTCTATGAGCAGTTTAAAAGATCATAATGATATTACAAATGCTTATGGAATGAAATTAGAATATGGGGAATCATTTAGAGGAGTAAATACATATGCGAATAAATTATTGGATCATCAGATTCCATTGAAATATGTAAAAAATTATATCAAAGATTCTAGTTTTGAAAAGATGGAAACTGACTTTGTAGGTGATAGAAATGCAAATGTAGTATCATCTGTAAGTGCGGCTTATAGCGGGAATAGAGGTTTAAAAATAGAATGGGGACAAGGAATGGGCGCCTCTATGCCTGTGATAGTTCCTAAAGGCCACTACTATACATTTAGTGCATATGGAAAAAATGAGGTAGGAGAAACATGTATAACACTTGAATATAGAACTCAAAACAATGACCCATTTTTAAAACGTAGTGAACCGTTCAGTTCTAAAGATGAATTTTCAAGACAAGATTTAACGATTTATTATCCAGAGGATGCTACAAGTGATTTGATGGTTGGATTTGCACCAGAAACTTATATGGGAGTATGTTATATAGATGATATTCAGTTAGAAGAAGGACAAGTAGCTAATAATTATAATATGATAGAAAATTCTGATTTTTCAGAAGGACTTTCATCATGGAATTTAAGTGCAACAAAATTCAAAGATGATACTGACATTCCTAGTGCAGATGTGTTTGAAGTAATCAATGTTACAGACACTCAAAAAGCCTTAAAAGTAAGCATGAACCCAGAGGTATCTAGTACTTTTTCTAAAACATTTAATGTAAAAGGAAAAGCAGGAGATGTATATACACTGTCATTTTGGTATAAAAATGAAGGATTAGTGGCAGGAGAAGGAATGTATTATGGAACTTATAACAACATTATATTTGGGTTTATTCCCGTAGAAGAAATTGGAACCGATGATGTTTATATCAAACCATTCAATCCAAATGAAAAGGAATGGCAGTATTATTCTTGTACCTTCACAGCACCATTTAATTTCAAAGAAATAAATATGTCATTTTTACAATCTATGAATGCCAATAACTTCTATATTACTAATATCAATTTGTTCAAAGATGTTAGAAGCGTAACCTATGATTATGATGAAAATGGGAATGTCGTTTTATCCAAAAATTTGAATAATGATTCAAGTTCATTCAAGTATGACAAAAACAATCAATTAATTGGTATGTTTGATCCTAAAGGAAAGAATTTTACATTTGAGTATGATAATATGGTTACTGATAGAGTTTTAAAAGGGGTATCAGAAACTGGAATTTCGAATGAAATAGAATATGATTCATTTGGAAATCCACGCATTACTAGAATTGTAAATAGAGGACAGTCAAAAGAAATTAAAAACGGAAGCTATCAAATTAGACTAAAGGGTACCAATAAATGTATTCGCTTGATTGATGAAAATATTGCTTTAGTAACCGATACTTGTTGTCATGATAAATGGATTTTTGAAAAAACTACAATGAATAATAAAGACTATTATAAAGTCAAACATTCCGTTATTTCCAATAAATATTTGGCATCCAAGAATGTAACTTTGACATTAATAGAAGAAATTGTTGATAATTCACTATTTACGGTTGTGAAGAATGAAAATGGAAGTTTCTTAATTCAGTGTAAGAAAAATAATCTTTATTTGCACAATGAAAATGGTGTTTTAAAATTTGGTGAGTTAGTAGAAGAAAAACAATCTGATTTTGAATTCTATATAGAGTCCATGGATGATGTATTTTTTATAGAAAATAGTTGTGAATATACAAGCGATGGAAAATATGTAAAAAGTATAACAGATGCTAGAATGCATAAAACAGAGTATGATATTGATACAACAACAGGACTTCTAAATTCAATTACAGATGCTAAAAAGCAAACAACAAACTATACTTATAATAGTAAAAGACAATTAATTGGTATTACAACTGGTGATAGAAGTGTAGAATATACATACAATAATCAAAATCTATTATCAGAAATTATCCAACAAGATAGAGTATATCATTTTATCTATGATGATTTCTTAAATATGAAATCTGTAAAAATAGGAGATAATGTTACTTTAATTACCAATAATTATGAAGAAAATAATGGTAATTTAATCTCATCTACTTATGGAAATCAAGACACAATTACTTATGAATATGATGAATTTGATCGTATTAAGAAAGTAAATAAAATAAATGATACGTATGAATACTTCTATGGTAATCATGGTGATTTATTAAAGATAAAATCCAATGAAAATACAATCAAATATACCTATGATTCTGGTAAACGATTATATGAATATTATAATAATAATTTAAAAATAAGATATAGTTATGATTCAAATGACAATATTGTTAGCAAGAAGTATATGCTAGGTAATAATGTCTATGATGGTATTAATAATACTTACAATGCAGATGATTCTCTAACAAAAACAGAATTTAGTAGTACCTCCATTAATTATATATATGATTATTTAGGAAGATTA
>CAJUHL010000093.1 GCA_910586425.1 uncultured Bacilli bacterium | reverse complement strand
CTGCTAAGGTGGTGTGCGGCAACGCACCGAAGGTTCGAATCCTTCCGCAAACGCTCTGACATCAATTTTTCTACTATTTTCTGCAAAAGAGATTGTACTATCAAGTTTTCAAGAAAAATCTTATTAGTTAGTCTTTAAACCTAATGTAGATAAAAGTGAAACAAAATTTATAGCTATTGGTTCTGGGATGCCTTGATATTTTCCACTCATGTATTGATCTCTGATGTTGGTATTCACATGAATTTTATTATCATAATAGGTTATACATTGTATTTCTTTATCCCCATCTTCTAATTCATTTATCACATAAATGCATTCCTTTGGAAGTCCAGATTCCATAAGCAGGGTATTATGTGTAGTCATAATTAACTGACCTGAGAGATTTTCATAAAGAGAGTTTACAAGGCTCTGTACCAATAAATCATGTACACCAGTGTCAAATTCGTCAATTATTGCAACAGAGCCTTTAACGACCACAAGCATAAATGGCAGTAATTGTAAAAGGGACTGTGTACCCGTTGACTCCATAGAAAATTCTATTGATCTTTCATGTCCAGCTATCAACTTTGTTTGCATTAGCTGATAGTGAATAGTATTTTCTTTAGCAGTACGTTTGTAAAATACCTTTTTAATATCCCGATTTGTACTTTTGAAAAAGATGTTTAGCATGGCTTCGCTTCTATCTAATAAAATTTCATCTTCTTTAGAAATAGTACCTTCATCAAAATCACCAAATATTTCATGTGGCAATCCAATAATACCTCTTTCCTGACGACTGCCAAATTTGACCTTACAAGATATCCGAGAAAGAAATTCCATGATATAATCAAAATTGTCGGTTAATTGCTCCTTGATATATTCATCTGCTTTATCTTCAGATTCATGCATTAAAATAGAAAGCAGAGAATGTTTTCCCCAGTATTTAGAGCAAGCTAATTTAATTTCTTGATATGCACTTTTTTCAAGAAATATTTTGGGACTAATAGTAATTTGTTCTGGAGTAATATCAAAGTATACCCCCTTATTTTTAGTAAGAATGTATTCTAAGCGTTCATGTATAATTTGGGAATCATTAGTCTCTAATAAATAACGACCACTCTTTTCATGTATACGGAAGCCGAATTCCATAGACATGGAATCTTCAGAAGCAACCATTTTATTCTCACGAATCAATGTTTCAATATCCTTATATCGCATTTTAAAAAAACGTGCAAATTCTTCATTGCTTAATGAATCCGGTTCTTCAGAAAGGATTGATTGCATGATATCTCTAACATCCATAGTTCTCAAGGTCTCAGATAACATAAAAAAAGCAGAGGCTAAGTTTGATTTGCCAATGCCATTTTCACCATATAGTAAAATCAACCTTTTAGGATTTCCCTTTTTGTCAAGAAGATTAAATTCTATATCTCCAAAAGATTTGAAGTTTTTTAGTCTTATATATTCAAACATGGTATATACCTCCACTATCATTATACCACAAAAAACAAAATAATCAAGAATGTTTTTCTTTTATTTGCGAAAAAATTACGAATACAGATAAAAAATATGTTGAAATATTGGAAAAAGCATGATATGATTGGATTGTTAGCAAACAACGGCAACGAGTGCCAATATATTTTATGTGCAGGAGGTAACAAAACATATGGTAAATGTTCAATCAGAATTTCTTACTTTTCACGACAAAATTAAACTTTCGGAAGAAAATCAAGAATTGCGCAATAAGCGTGATATTCTATTAAATAAACTGAGGAAGAATATTTCTGATAAAGCAGCATCTTTTACAACTTTTAATCAGGGAAGTTATGCTATGGGGACAGGGATCAAGCCAGACGATGGGGATTTTGATATTGATGTAGGTTTGAAGTTTGATATAGACCATGATGATTATTCGGATCCGGTTCAAGTAAAGCAGTGGGTAAAGGATGCTTTAGACGGTCATACAAAAAGTGTAAAGATACGGAGGTCTTGCGTTACTGTTACATACCAAAAAGACAAAGAACCGATATATCATGTCGATTTTGCGGTTTATGCAGCCAATAATGCGGACAAGCAAATGTACATTGCGAAAGGGAAGGAATATTCCACAGAAGAATATCGTATCTGGCAATTATCTGATCCGCAAGAGTTATTAAATTATCTGAATTCATTATATGATGATTCAGATGATAGAGCGCAGTTTAGGCGTGTTGTACGCTATATGAAAAAATGGAAGAACCAGCATTTTATTACTTCTGGGAATAATGCTCCAACAGGGATTGCACTGACAGCATTAGCATGTAGTTACTTTACGCCGTATTATTCAAAGGATTTTTTGACAAATAAAAAGGCGTATGATGATTTTAAGGCGCTGAAAAGATTAGTTAATAATATCCAAAATGCTTTTAATCTTACATGGGATAGTGATGATGGATGTTTTTATCGAACAATAACACAATCATTACCAGTTCAACCAGGAAATAATTTATTTGAAAAGATGTCGAACAAGCAAATGAATAATTTTTATAACCAGATTTCTGCAATGTATTCAAAACTCACAGAAGCAGAGGGGAAAAGCAAGAAGTCAGAAGTTTGTCAACTTATGATTGATATTTTTGGAGAGGCATTTCCTGCTGCTGTAGATCGCAGCTATGTAGGAACGTCTGAATCAGCATGATGGAAATCGCACAGTTAGAAAATCTTATAGGTAAACTAAATTATGAGAGACATGTTTTCTTTGAAATACTGCCGAAACAATCGACAGTATTTCAAGGAACTATAGTATTGCCAAATGAAAAATTAGTTTTAAAAATAGACTTCTCCAACTATTTTCCTTTGGAGTTTCCTATTTTCAGTATAGAAAATGCACAACGGTTTTATCCTCATGTTGATAATGCAGGGAAGATTTGTCTCTTTGATGATTCATCTCTCTTGATACAGACTGATATGCCAGATCAGATGTTATTAGATGCTTTTGATAGAGCCGTAGATATATTATGTATTGATCCGGAAAGTTACGAATACAAGACAGAAGTTGCGCGGGAATTTAATGCTTATTGGGCAGAAGTATCAAAGATGATATTATACACAAATCTTTCTTCATGTATGGGAAAAGAATATCAAAATTTATCAGTAGTTCGAGCCGAAAACAGATTGCTTGTTTCAGAGAATATTGTGGATTCTGAGTGCTTGTTAAAAAATAATTTTGGAGTGTCTCTGGAAAGAAAATCAAATATTGATTGCCTGCTAATACGATTGCGTTCATTTTGTATTCCACCAATACAAAAGATGTATACTTGGAAGTGGTTAAGAAATTTTATAACAAAAAATATTACAAGTAGCCAGAAAAAAGCATTTAATCTTTTTCTGACTAGAAAGAGACGTATATTTAACCAGTTTTTAATATTATCAATTCCTTCAGAAAACCAGGACATTATTGTATCATTTCATATTTTCTGTAAGAATAGTCAATTTAGAAAAATAGAAAAAATGATTAATTGCACAGTTACGCCTGTGACAACCAGACCCATAGATTATAATTTTCTTTTAAAGCGGTGTGGCGAAAATATAAATCTGGCTGAGAAATCGGTTCTTTTATTAGGCTGTGGCTCAGTAGGCAGTTATGTTGCTAGTAATCTTTGTCAATCAGGAATTTGCAAGCTTGATATTTTAGACAAAGACATTTTGAGTGTTGAAAATGTATACCGACATCTTTTGGGCTTTGATGTTGCTACAAAGAGAAAAAATAAGGCAGATTTAGTAAAGGAATTTTTGGAAAAGCAATATCCATATGTCGAAATAGATTCATTGAATTTTATAGACCGTAGTGTAGAAAGCTTTATACGAGATGTACAGCGTCTAAAAAACTATGATTTAATCATTTCAGCATTGGGCGAACCAACAGTTAATCTAGAGCTTAACAGAATTTTATATGATAAAAATGTAAATGTTCCATTTGTTGTCTGCTTTAATGAACCTTATGGTATTGGTGGACATGTTATTGCAATAAACAATTCCTCTGGTGGCTGCTTGAGATGTATGTATACAGATTTGATCTCTAGTGATCTTGTTCCTTTCAGAGCTAGTCTTGTTGCACCAGGTCAGAATTTTAAAAAGAGTCTATCAGGATGTGCTGGATCATTTGTGGAATATAGTGCTTTGGATAGCCAGCAAACAGCACTTCTAACAGTTCGTTTGTCATTGGAAGTTTTGACTGGACAGTGCAAGGAAAGTACTCTTATATCATGGATTGGCTCGGAAGATAATTTGATAAATAATGGGTTTGAAGTTTCAGAATATTATGAGCATATTAGCGGTCAAAGTTATTGCAGTATCACAAGGAAAAATATACCCATAAATGAAAGGTGCCCTATATGCTCAGAAAAACAGGATTAAGAATCAAGACCCCCAGCATGGCTATTTATATAGAAGAAAATATTTTATTAGAAATTAGCAACTATCAGAAACAGAGGCAATTCAAACTGGAGTCTGGAGGAATCATAATAGGATATTATGATTCCTCAGAAAGTGCTCTTAGGATAACAAATATAACATGGCCGCAAATAGATGATATTTGTGGTCGGTATAGATTCATTCGTAAAGAAACGGGTCATCAAGAAATAATGGATAGGCTATGGGAACAATCTGGATATAAGAAAAGTTATTTGGGAGAATGGCATACCCATAATCAACGCAGACCAATACCATCACTCATAGATTGTAATAACTGGAAAAATATCTCTAAGAGACAGCATAATTTCAACCAACAATTTTTTATAATAATTGGAACTATGTGTTCTGGAATATGGATGACTGAAGACAGAAAGATACAGAAAGTAGGAGAGTGGGATAATAATGGAACAATTATGTAAACTATACAAAAAGTATTATTATTTGATTTTTACACTACTTCTTATTTTATTTTTAATTTCGCTTGGAACAGGTGAAAATTTAAAGAAAATAGAAATTGGAGAGGTATCAGCAATTTATAATACTATAGTGGCTTTTGTACCCGAGAAATATTTGATGGCTTTACAAAGAATAAGTTTTCCAATTGGAGTCTTATTGGTAATATCTATAATATTATTTGCATGGAAGAAACGAATGAATGTTCTGTGTCATGTATCATTAGCACACGGAATGGCTCCGCTATCTCCTAATGTAAAAAAAGAATATTATATAAAGGAAGAGAATTTAGACATTGTAGGGTATTCTTACCCTAATGATCTTCATCAGATTATTACAGAACAGGATTCAGCAATAAAAGATTTTACTGCTACAAAAGGGATACATAGTTACTATGGAATAGCTCATACTCCGCTAGTTTTTAGAGCCGGATATATGTATGGGGATCAGCAAGAAATACATTTGTTTCACAGAGCGCATAATAATAGTGCAAACTTTGAAGAGTGGGATACTTCTGCAGATACAAAATGGGAAACAAGTTTTAGAGAGATACAAGAAGAAAATAAAAGTTGTAAATCAAATAATTTGATTGTTGCAATATCTACATCATTAGAAATTAAAAACATAGAGATAGCCTCTATCACAGATACGAAATGTCATATTATTAGATTTCAACTTCAAACTTTAGAATTTGATATAATTGGAAATTATGCACAAGCGGAAAATCTTCGAAAGCAAATTTTATCAAAAATAAGAGAAATCGTTAAGAAATATGATATTCAATGTATTCATATGGTAATCTCATCATCAGTAGCTTTTACATTTTTTTTAGGTGCAGGGTTCAGTTCTCAACATGACCCTAATGTTATTGTTTATCACTATGATAACGGAAAATATATATGGGGAATTGATATGAAAAGAAATGGTTCGGATGCCGTAATAATTCCGTGAGTGTAATCATAAAGTATAAGAAGGTCATTGCAACATTAAGTTATCAAAAAACAATAATGTTACAATGACCTTGTCTTATATAAAATATCACAGATTCTGCCGGATAATCCGGGTAATGATCCCCACAGCCACGCCCC
>CAJUHL010000092.1 GCA_910586425.1 uncultured Bacilli bacterium | reverse complement strand
TTTACAGGAGAACGCCATATATTTCACTACACGTTCTTATTTGACGCTTACGATATTAAGTCCAATCACTTCGGAGACTCTAAGACCTCCTTCAAACATCAATCCAATAATTATCCTGTTGCGCTGATTTGTTGCTTTTTCGTAGAGAAGCTCATACTGGCTTCTGGTGACATATTCAATTCTCTTTTTGGGAACTTTCTCCTTCAAAATAGAGGTAAGTTTCTTTTCCTTCTTCAAAATCATTTCTGATAGGAAAGAGCCAAATTGAGAATTGCTTCGTGTTTCTTTATAAAGATGTAGCGTGTCTATTCCTTCATCGAACTCTAAAAAATCGTAGAAGGACAGGACAGCATTCATGATCTGGTTTACAGTGATTGCCTGCCTTTTGGCTACATATCCGTTAATGGGAGTAAGTTTTTCATCATAGTCTGGATATTTGAGCCAGAACTTAAATGTTGACAGGTTTGACAAAACCACTGATTTTTTGTTCTGCCCGACACCGACTGCTGTGTGATAATCAAGTCCTACAAGGGAAAGCCATTCATAATAGAGCTTTAAATGCTGCGCATATGTTTTGCTGGTATTACTGCTAAAGCCATTACTGAGCATATGGAGCATGAAGCGGTAGACTGGCATGATAGGTCTATTGTTATCGTCAACTAGAAAATAGATAGTGCCGACAGCCTTTTTTACACTTTTGACTTCCATGCTGGTTCCTCCTTTCTTAATTTTCAAGGTGCAAAAGAATAGCGCTAATCTTTATATAAAAATCGTAACAGAAGATTTTATTTTCATAAATCTGTAGTATGGCGTTGGAATCGTGAATGGTTTTATTGCCTCTAAATGGCTTTTATGGTATGATAGATACAACATACATACAATATATGTGTAAATTACATTAAACATTTAAAGGGGTATTTTTCGATGAAAGTTAAAAAATCTCCATATGCTACAAAGCTGGTAGATATAAGCAAAGAAAGCTCTGCAAGCCTTAATTACAGGGTGCGGAGGGCAATCTGCGATTCATTGGAACACCGCTATCCGATTGACATTTACAATATTTCTAGGATGACAGGCATAGCCAGACAGACGCTTTATAATGACAAAGAGATCAGGTCACTGATCGAATATTACAAAGAGTACTGCCAGCACAGGCTTGATAGCTATAAAGGGGAAACTGAAAAAGATGCAAAAGAAAGGATGAAGAAGTTCCGTTTTCTTGCGGATATGCCATCACTCCAAGGCATGGAGCCAGTGATGGATGAGCTTATAGAGGAAAATCATAGATTAAATACTCAATATATGAAACTTCAGACAAAGATTTTTGCTTTGGAAAATGGGATAGAGATAGAGAACTAAGCTCTATCCCATTTTGTATACATCAGTTTGAATCTTTGCTATAGTAAAATTCATTCATTACTTTTTCGCAATCCTCTTCACTGGTCAAGTCATAATGCCCGTAGTTAAGGCTCTTTGTAGTTTCGTTCCAACCAGTCCAAACTGCATATGTACCATCATCCTTTTTTGCCGATACCATATAAAGATAGGAATCGTCTGGATGATACGATTTTCTTCTAACTTTCAGAACAGCATACTTGGGGAGATGTTCCTTAAAATATGCTTTTACATCTTCTATAACTTCTACTGATACATATAATTTGCTCATATTCATATTCTCCTTAACAATTTGATAAAAGTTTTTCCCTGTGAAAGCTGATAAAGCATTTATCACCAATAATGATATGGTCTAATAATTCTATTCCTATCAGTTCTCCTGCTTGCTTTATGCATTTTGTGATAGCTATATCATCAGAAGAAGGTTCAGGATAGCCTGACGGATGATTATGTACAAGAATGATTCCAGTAGCACCAATCATCAAAGCTCTGCTAAAAATCTCTCGTGGAGAAACTAAGCAATTTGATACAGTGCCATGAGATATTTCAAATATCCCTGTTATATCACCTTTTGTATTTAAAGTAAGAAGATACATATATTCTTCTGCCATGTTCTGTAAATCTAGCAGGTCATTAAGAGCGTTTACTATATGCTCGGCACATTGCAATTTTTTATATGCAGAGTAATTTACAGCTTTTTCCTTTATAAGCTCGCTACGCTTGGTTTCTCTGTTAATCTTTACATTATAGCTTGTAATCCTCATATATTCTCCTTATGCTTAGATAAGTGGCAACATATAAAATCTATCGCCAAGTACCTGCGATAATTCGGCAGTATCTTCTTCACTAGAGATAAGCTGCAGGTGATAGAAGATAAGACTAGAAAAGGTTTGCTGCAGTGTCCTATGGTCACAAGACATAATTTCAGCCACTTTCATCATTTTGCTGTTATCTACAGATTCCAGTCTTTTTCTGATAAAAGGAACTGTAGCCAGTAAGCGTCCAACTTTTGCCGACTGCTCATTTCGTAAGTCAGTTCTGTATTCATTGCTTGTTAAAATCTTAATCCAGCAAAAATCTAAGTCTTGCATGTCTTTGGAATTTTTCTGCTCCGTTGCAATAAGCTGTGGCTTGAATAGAAAGTTATTCACTTCGCCAGAAAAGTATCTTGCTATTTCTTTTACATCTGTATTTTTTAAATCCATCATTTTCCTCGTCCTTTCTTTCTTAAATCTTTTGCAGACTTCCATTTTCGTCAATGTAGGTCATATTCATTTTTACATAAACTCTGACTTCTTTTGACTTTACTTGCTTTCGTGTATTGGCGTAAGGGGTGCTTACGCTTACAACATCATAATAATTTTCAAAATCTGCAATTAGTTTATCTATTTCTTTTTGTGTTCCTGATAATCTTATATCCATATTGGTTACGTATCTCTTATCTTTCTTGAAATTATTTGCTAAGGATTATGCTTTCTCATAATACAGCTCCCAGACAAATTCATTTTCGTCTTTTAATTCCCAATTATGAGATTCGCAAAATTCCCTGGCTTCTTCTTCAGTTTCTGTTTCAAGCACCTCTATATATGCGTTTTGTGATGCCATAAAAACTTTATGCTTCATAGTGGTTATCTCCTTTTTTAGAATAAAAGGGGCATTATCAAAATGATAATACCCCTAAACAACTTGTTGGATTTTTAGTACAGCTTTATGCGCCCTGTTCTACCAGATAGCAGTCCTCATTAGTAGGAGCTTCTTCTGATTCAGCGTCTACAGGAGGATTCATAAAAGAATCCGTTTCTTCCTGTGAAACCTCCTCTTCCGATTCGTTTTCTTCGGTAGAGGTTTCGCTTTCCTCAGATTCAGAAATTCCTTCGGTAGAGATTTTATTATCCTCAGATTTGGCGGTTTCTTCTGTAGAGATTTCACTTTCTTCCAAATTGGAGGTGTCAGTGGAATCTGTCTCAGGTATTTCTTCGTCACTTTCAGAATTTTCTTCTGCCTCGGCAGGAGTATCCAGTTTGAAGTGCTTAGTGAAGTGTGCCTCCATAGTGGTAAGCCTTCCCAAAACCTTTTCCTTTTTGATAGAGCCGCTAGAGCAATACTGGCTGTATTCCTTATTGCTTACAAAGAAGTATAAGAACCAATCGTGAAATTCGTCAGGTTCAATCTCTTCCTTTATAGCAATATCAGCCATAATCACTACCATCGGAACATTAATTTTCTTTAAGAGCTTTTCTTTTTCGTCAAAAGCATCGTCCAGATAATCAATGATCTCAAGGAGCAGGTCTTTCTGTTCTTCGGAATAATTGCCTTTGATAGCAGCGCTATACTTCATGACCTCATCAGCGGAAATGGAAGCGTATTCGTAATTATTGTACTTATGATCCAAAAGCATCATACTCTGTAAAAGGGTACACATGTCATCGGACTTCCTGAGCTGGAGCTTACTGAAATTACATTTTTCTGTGAAAAAGCTGCCAGTCAGAATAGAATTGATAAACCTTGCATTTTCTGTACCCATAAGGGGGCGTGCCTTCTGCGGCTTGCTGAGTGGTGTCGAATTATTCAAGCGGAAGAAAATTTCTTCGATTTCGTCATCCGTTGCATCCTCAAATGCAAAGATGGAAAACTTAAAGCGTAATAATTCCTGTCTAACATCTTCGTCCAGTTCCTCAAATGTCTTGCCAGCAAGTGCATAGGTTTCGCCTTCGATTTCAGCGGCAGGCGTTTCTTCATTCAGGGCATATTCGCCATTAATGAATGAAAAAACAGTTGTCATTCTCTGCTTACCGTCAAGTACAGAATACTTATAGATAGCTTTCCCTTTATCGTCTGTTTCGGCAGAATCAGTCTTTTCAACATAAACCGCAGGAACAGGATAATTCGCCAAAATACTATGTATAAGTAAGCTCTGCTGGAGATTCGTCCACTGTGCCGACTGCCTCTGGATAGGGTGATCAAAATTCAATGTCTCCTTGCTGTCGTGCATGCTTTTCAGGTTCTTAATTGTCCAATTCAATGTTGTTTTAATCATAATTCTTTTCTCCTTTTCTCTGTTAGGGTATTTTTTCTGTATTTAGTTTTCTAAAAATATAGCTCAAATTTGTAAATTTAAAAGAGAGCCTATATTGTCGGATAAATAATAAATTCCAACAATTTCTTTTGCCAAATCTTCTGGAGTGGTATTTGTCATATATGACTTAAAATAGTCACTAAAATAGAAGATTGGACTGGCAAAGGAATTTGGCTGTGAAATAATAAAAGCGTCAAATCTTTGCCTTTTTGTATAAACTGTAAAAGTAATAATTCTGGAATTGTCAGGTAATATATCTTTCATAGCCAGTAACAATTCTTCTTTCATTTGCTCATACATATCTTTTTCTTTCTGCTTAGTATAAGCTGTCATATTTGCTCATTTGACGAATAAGATAAGCTGTCATACGAGCATATTTTTTAATAAGTGAGCTTTTGGAGCCGCCTTTAATAAGTTCTTGATAGCGATCATTTTCTTTTTTGATACTGTCAAACATTTCCGCAAATTCTTTGGCTTTTTCATCATTCTTCTTTTCTAAGATTTCAAGATAATTATTGATAAAAATTATTTGTGAATCGAATAAGCCAATGGTAGGCATGCTCTCAAAATATTGTTGGTTACTTTTTTCATATTTGTACTCATCGAGCTTCATTGCAATTTGGAGCTGGCTGAGTGTTTTTTTATCTACTGTCATTTTTTATTCTCCAATCTATACTTTTTATTAATTCTTTTCTTTACCTACTTCCAAAGATAATGGTTTACAACCACGTTATCCCTGGAGTGCTGTAAATTATAGCTCACTGCGGAAAGTATGCCTTTATCAAAAGATCTCCCAAGCATATCCCCTTTACAGTGATATATTTTGCCAGTGGCAACATCTCCACGATCTTCAAAGTACTGGTACAAGTCTCTTGCATAATCAGCCCTCATATCGTGAATACTGCCCTGTGGTAACTGCGCTTTTAGAAACAGCCTGTTTTCTCCGCTTACAGGATGTGTTTCAGCAGTTCTTAAATATTCTCTTAGTTCGCTTGTGTATTTTGGATTTACTATACACCAACGCTCAATGCCGCCTTTGCCACGCTTAAAGACCTCCAGATTGCCGTTTGCGGCTTCTCTAAAATCTTCCTTACGTAGTCTAAGGGCTTCCGTCCTGCGGCATCCTGTAGCCTTTAAAACCATTTTGGCGGTATCCCAGCGTTCCTGGGGAGAACGGTAATCGGAAGAATTAACGCCCCTACAACGCTTAATATTTGCCCTGTGGCGGACAGGATAATCATAGCCAAAGTCATTTTTCTTACAGTCATATGCCGATGCAAGGGCGGAACCATATTGAGCAAGAGTCCATGCCGAAAGACCTTTTTCTTCTTTGTCTTGAAGAAATTCAGGCACGTACTTTTTACAATCCGTAAAGGTTTTAACTTCTTTGTGGTTTGCAATAGTTTCGCTGATAAATTGCTTACAGACTCTTACATAAGAATTAAATGTAACAGTGCTGTATATGCCTCTTACAGTGGCAGAGTTTTCGCCCGCCTTTCTTGCAGCCTGTTTTGCTTCAAATTTAGATTCGCCAAACTTTTTTTGCTTATTCAGTTCTTTTAAACATTGGTGTGTAATATTAGACTTTTTACCCATTCGATATACCTCCAATCTGGAGATAAATACTTATGAGTAAA
>CAJUHL010000091.1 GCA_910586425.1 uncultured Bacilli bacterium | reverse complement strand
ACAAATTCAATATGTAGTTTTGATATTTTAGGTATCTTCATAAGTTTTTCTTTAATACATAAAGGAAATTCTAAAGGTTCTATGGTTATTTTCATTTGTAAATCCTCCCTTCAAACATGAAAAAATCCCATATCAACGAGTGATATAGGATAAATTTGAAAATATAAAACTCACACGAGGGTGTGAGTAATTCTCTCAATGGAGCGATTGTTTGTTAGGTTATGAACACTTAACAAGCATAAAACTCATAATTACTTGATACTTTAAGTATAGCATACCTTTATGCTTTACCACAATAGTTTTTAAGAACATTTGATAAATCCGATAAAATGGCCATCATATTACCAAATTGAGTTAAATACGATTTCTTCCAATCATTAACTTTAGCTTGATTTTTAAATATATTTTCTAAATCAATTAGACCATCATTTACATTCCAATCATAATCAATATAATGGATATTATTTCTTAAGTTTTTAGCAAAATTTTGAGTATCTAAATTTAATGGTAATATTTTTTCTTCTAATA
This sequence comes from uncultured Bacilli bacterium, assembly GCA_910586425.1. The sequence goes on along the minus strand of CAJUHL010000091.1, from coordinate 5,608 downwards.
ATATTTTTTCTAATTTTTTACCATCTTCTATATAATTTATAATATTAAATATAGAGTCAAATATTTCATCAAATTTTATGGCAATCTGTTTGATTATAAAATATAAGAACAAAGTTGAAGTGATAGATTCCATATCAAATACATAAATTAATAAAATTTCTATGAATGATATTTCTTGGATAATTAAAAAACTTTCAAATGTAATGGTTTTATTAAAAGATGAATTTTTAATAATTAAATCAATTTTTTCATCAACAAATGATATTGTTAAATCATAATTATTTTTTTCTTTGATAAAATCTTCACTCAAAGTTTTTTTATTTTCTTCACAAATTATTATATTATATAATTTTTTAATAGAATGGCTTAAATAATAGGAAAAACCTTTTAATATTTCAGGATTATTCATTTTATTTGTTATTTTTCCAAAGATATAATAAGAATAAAAATTACTTCCTATAAATCTTCTCTTATTATGATAAAACATACTAATATCGCTTCTAAGTGGGTATAAAAAATCTTGTGGATTTGTTTTATATTCTGTCTGCATTGTATTTAAAATGCTTTCTATTTGGGCTTTATTACCTCTTTTTTTATAAAGTTTTATTCTATTTCTAACATATTTTAAGTCTTCGTAAAATTTATTGTCAATTACTTCATCAATGATTTTATTATTTCCATATTCATACATTTTAGTAGTTTCAAATAAAAATACACTTAAATCTCTTATAAAGATTGTAGATAAATATGTTCCTAATTGACTATCCCTTTCAGAAACTTTCAAGAACATTAGAGCATAGTTGTAATAGCAAAATAAATCTAACTGATTATTAGCAAATTGAGTTCTTCTTTTTATTGTAGATGTATTCATAATAAGTCTTTCATTTTTTCAAAGATTGGAACATTATCTTTATAACTTTTTGGAGATATTGGACTAGGATGATAAATAGGTAATATTTTATATCCATTAACCTCATATATATTACCAACTACATCTGAAAATTTATTAAATTTAAAATTAAGTAAATTTCTAGTTGGAAATTCTCCTAAAGTAATAATCAATTTAGGATTTAATATTCTTAATTGCTCTAACATTATGTTCTTACAATTACTAGAACAAGTTTTTAAATTTTTTCTTTCAAGTGGATAACACTTAACTGATTCTAAAAATGTAGTTTCAAAGATATTTCTATCAATAATATCAAATAGTTTTTGTAGCACAACTCCACTAGGTAATACTTTTCCGTTTATATCACACCATAGTTTATGACTTTTTCTCCAGCCATTATTAGCAGGAGCTTCTCCAACTAAAACTATGTCATTATCTTTCCCAAGAAATACTGTTGCTTCATTAGGAAACTTATCAACCAATTTATCACAAGATTTACAAGAATATACTTTTTCATCAACTTGTTTTAATAATTCTTTTATTAATCTTGTTTTTAATGTAACATATCTATTCTCTGTATCTGGAGTTAGCACTTCTTGTCTATCCATAATCTTATAATCTTTATAGTCAATTTCATGATTAAACTGACTTGAAGTTAGATCAATAATCTTGTTTTCAATCAAGTTGAAATAATGACTAATTTCATCAACATGAATTTTACAAATATTTCCTCCAAAGTAATCATTAATGATTAGAGATGTTATTGCACACATACCAAAGCATTTATTATTCTCATTCCAATCATCTTGAACTTTTGGATAGCATACATCTTTTGAGTAACATTCTAGTAATGATTTTTGTATAATTTCAATATTCACAATAACACCTCATTTCATTAATATTATTATATCAAAATTAAATTGACTTGTCGTTTATTTACATAGAAATTATTTCATATTTTCTAATTTGTGCTTATAATTTTCTAGCAAGATTAAAAACTCTTTTCTCCAATAATGTTCGAATAACCACTGAACTCCTTCTTGCTTAATTACTACACGCTCATTTTTTAAATATTTGACTGAGTAAGGAAAATGATTTTGCAATCGATGGACAGCCACTTCAATAGCGCTTTTACTTTTAGGGAGATAATATCTCATATATACCATAGACATATCATGATATTTCTTTTCCTTTGATGAAATATTTAATTCGTATTCTAATTTTTTAATTTGTTTTTTGTAAAAATCAATTTCTAGTTCTAAATAATATTTTGAATTATTGAAATATACTTCTTCAAGCCATTCGATACATTCTTCATTTATAATCATTTCTCTTTTTCTACCTACATATTTTGAACAAGTCCAAGTTTCTAAAGGATGTTTCTTTTTTATATGGTCTGCAATTCGATTTAATTGTTTTCTTGTTAAAGAAAATCTCTGTTCAACTTCAGTTCTATCAACCCAATTTTTGTACATAAAAATTGCTCCTTTCTTTATTTTAATTGCACAGCTTAAGTAATCTTGTTTTTAAAACTATCAAGCATGGTGTCTACACACCCATTTTCTTGTTAGGGGATACCCCTAAGACCCGTTAAAATTAGTCTCCGACGGATCAATTTTTTTCATAAAATTGATGAATATTATTAATTATTTTTCAATATATTTATTACTTATTTCTTCTGACTTTTCAAATAATTTTTGTATATCTTTTTCATAATTTTTATTCTTTAATAATACTTCTAATAGAAGAAAACTTGGTATATCTTTTACATTTTCTTTAAAATACTTTAATACTTGTAGTATGACTATTTCAAAGAAATAATTGATAAAATTCACCTCCTTTCAAGCAACAAAAAAGAGCAATCTCTTGCTCAAATTCAGATTCATTATTCACAGTTAATTGTTTTAATTAGATTTGCTGGATATATTTCAAATAGTCCAATACTATTTATTTCTAAATCAAAGGGAATAAATATTTCCTCTAATTTATTTTTTATTCTGATTATTTTTTCATAATCTTTGTCTATAGTAATGGTAATATGAAATTGAAATTTATTAGGGTTATATTTTTCACTTGGAAGAATATTATAAATTTTTTCTTGTAGCAATTTTAATTCATCACTTGCCTTAATATTGAAATATAATACATGACTATTTTCTTTTCCATTCATTATTTCTATGCTATCAACATTTACTTTAAAACTATTAAAATTTATATTTGATAATTCCTGTAATATAAAATTTTCTTGACTAATATCCCAAGCAGAAAAAGTAAAATGATATGGAAGAGTATCTGCTTTAATTCTATTGTCTACATTTTTACCAAAAGGGACTTTACATAGTGGCTCATCAATTATTTTTATAATATTATTAATTTTTTCCAAATCATTTTGATTAAATAATGATACTAAAGTTATTCTTTCATTCATCTTTCATTTCCCAACTTTTAAAGTAAATACACTCAAGATTCTCGTTAAATTTTATTTCATATATTCCATCAAAGTTTTGATTATTTTGTTTTAGAATCCATTGTGCAATTACAGTATATCCATCTATTGCTAGAGGCTTTATTTCTATAAATTGAATGTTTTCATTTTTAACATGTTGCCATTCTTGATTTATTTCTTCTAAAGTTGTGTAAGGTTTCATAAATGGAGTTTCTTGATAAAAAGTAGTATTTCTAAATAATGAAACTGCATTTTCAATATCTTTATTAAACCAATAATCTTTTAGTTTATTTAACCATTCATCTACAAATTTCTTATCCATATTTTATTTCCTTTCTATAAAGTTTTTATGAATCCAATCATAAATTAAGTTACTGATTTCATTTTCTTTATTTCTATAGGTGTGACCTGTATCTTCTATAATTTTATATTCAAAGTTTTTACAACTCTTTGCTTTTTCTTTCAGTAAATCTAAATGTAAATAATAATCTTCTTCATTTGATCCTGAAAAAGTAATAATTGGTATATCAATTGTTTCAAATTGTTCCCAATGTTTTGGATTAGAAATAACTGGTAAATTATCAAGTTTAGAATTTTCATTATACCAATTGTAATAGGTTTGTGAACTCATAAACATATAATCTTCGACCATTTTATGAAGAAGTTTTTCAGGCTGTCCATTATCACTATTTTCTTTGGCTTCTTTTAACAATTCTTTATAGTCTAGTTGTGCAGATAAGTGAGAGCCAACCATGTCAGGAGCACTTGCAAGTATGATTCCTAAAACCTCAGGATGTTTTTTGTAGTAATAATAAATAACTTTATTACATCCATAGCTATGTCCTAACAAGATAATTTTTTTATACCCTTTTAATTTTGCCGTTTCAATAGCTAAATCTATATCATAAATGCAATCTTCAAATATTTCATACATACATCCACATCTTTTAAAAGAGCCATCCTTCATTACAATATCATTTTCAATAGAATGACCTCGATTGTGTTCATAAATAAAGCCAATATTTTTTTCTGATAATGATTTACCCCATACTGTAGCAAAATAGTTATCTATAATCGTTCCACACATACCATGAACACAAATAACGCATATATCTTTTTCTTTACTTTCAAAATGAACCATAGGCAATTTTAAACCATCAGTAGTATAAGCATCACTAATAAACTCAATATTCATTTTAGTTCCTCCAATCTCTTATATCACTATAATTATACCATATTTAGGCATTTATTGATAGTAAGGTTAGAGAGTCTTTTTCAAATTTATTTTCTTTCTTGTTAGGAATAATTTGCAAAATATTATCTGATTTAATTTCATCAATATTCAATAACTCTTTATCAATAGTAGTTGAACTAATCTTATAGAACTCACTTAATGATTTTATATATTCATTTATTTGTTCTTTTGTTTTCTCATTAGATAGAATAAGGTCTTGTTTATCGATGTTGATAAATATGTCAAAACAGTCATTACGAAATAGATATCCAAAATTTTCTAATTCTTTACTATTAATATTTATGTTTTTAATAATAATTTCATCTTTATCTTTAGAAACTTCAATAGTATCAATATACTTGTTGATAAGATCATACTTTTGCTCTTTAGTAAGTTTATTCCATAATCCATTCTTTCTAACATAATAAGATTTGTATTTTAATTTTTCAATTTCCTTTAGGGTACTAACTAATCTTATATCGTTTCTATGATCTAAATTTTGATTAGAAAATTGTAAATCTTTTAGTTTCAATTCTATATCTTGTTTTTGATTAGTAATACTATCTAATTCATCTTGAAACATTTTAAGTTCAATATTTCCTTTAACAAAAGTGGTTTTAATTCGTTGTTCTTGGGTATTTAATTCTTTTAACATCTTGTTATATCTTTTAATCTCTTTATTGATATCTTGGTTTAAAAATGGCTTAAAGGTATTATCAATTAATAAAAAATAATCTAGCATATCGTTTAAAAATAATATAATTTTATCTTCTAATTTGTTTTCACTTATCGTCATTCCGCAATTATTACATTGATAATAAATATACTTTCTTTTACTTTTAGAAGAGCAAGAAGTACCTCCCATAATCTTATGACAATGAGAACAAACAACACTTTGCATGAAGATATAAGTATATTTTCGTTTATAATTCTTTTGGTTTCTTTCTTTTTGCTTTTGGACTATTTCAAATGTTTTCTTATCAATATGGTGTTAGTATAGATATATAGACACAAAAAACTTTAGTAATGGTATACTAGG
>CAJUHL010000090.1 GCA_910586425.1 uncultured Bacilli bacterium | reverse complement strand
TTTTATTTGGTTTTCATGATTTTTTTCTATATCTCCACACTTTGGCAACACTATCTCTATTTTCAATTTAGTTGTCAAATTTTTTAAATTGCTCTATAATGAATTACGAGGTGTCATACATGAAAATAAAATACGATTTATTAAAAGTAGAGGGGAATACAAAGGCAAGAAGAGGAAAACTACATACAAATTATGGAACCTATGATACACCTATGTTTATGCCAGTGGGTACTTTAGCTAATGTAAAAACATTAACGCCAGAAGAATTAAAAGAAATGCATAGTGCAATTATTTTATCAAATACCTATCATTTGTGGTTACGTCCTGGAGCAGATATTGTCGAAAAAGCGGGAGGGTTACATCAATTTATGCATTATGATGGGCCTATTTTAACAGATAGCGGTGGATTTCAAGTGTTTTCTTTGGCCAAAAACAAGAAAAAGGATATCGTAGAAGAGGGAGTTCACTTTAAAAGTCATTTAGATGGAAAAGATTTATTTTTAACACCAGAATTATCAATTGAAATTCAAAATAAATTAGATAGTGATATCGCCATGAGTTTTGATGAATGTCCCCCTGCAAGTGCTAGTTATGAATATTTAAAAAATAGTATAGAAAGAACACTTCGTTGGGCAAAACGGGGAAAAGATGTACATCGCAATGAAAGACAATCTTTGTTTGGAATTGTACAAGGTGGTGCGTATGAAGATTTGCGAAAGTTTTCTGCAATCGAAACAGTAAAAATGGATTTTGATGGATATAGTATAGGTGGAGTAGCAAACGATGGAGAATCCAAAGAAGATATGTATAAAGCAATTGACTATTCTATCCCTTATTTACCAGAAGATAAACCTAGATATTTGATGGGGGTTGGGGAACCAATTGATATCATTGAAGGAGTTATGCGTGGAATTGATTTATTTGACTGTGTATTACCAACGCGAATTGCTCGTCATGGAAATGCTTTTACCAAGTATGGAAAGATGAATATGAGAAATGCTAAATACAAAGAGGATTTTGGACCAATTGAACAGCATTGTGATTGTTATACTTGTAAACATTATAGTAAAGCATACATAAGACATTTAATTGTTTGTAATGAAGCGTTGGGTGGAAGATTATTATCAATTCACAATATTCGTTTTTTAATTCGTTTGACAGAGGAGTTGCGTGAGGCAATTGAACAGGATTGTTTATTGGAATATCGAGAGCAATTTCTTCAAAACTATAGTAATCAAGGATGAAGATATTCATTTTCATTCTATTAAAGTCGTTGTATCAGGTTGATTGTCCATAAAAATAAGAGATAGATGTTATCTCTTTTGTTTTTGTTCACTTTTATTAATTCCAATCATACTTCCAAACATGCAAGTGATTGTTAAAATTAAGTAGTAGATTAGATTTTTTATTTCTAACTGATTTTTAAGACCCAAATAGTTGAATAAAATAATGAATACAAGAAAGAGGAGTGCTAGTTTAAGCCCTTCTAACCATCCTTTTTGTTGGCTTTTCTTTCCGATTAAAAAACCACCAATAAATAGAGTAAGAATGGGTCCTATGATTTCAAGAATAGTAACAGTTTTCTTTCCGATGATATTAAAATAGTTGAAAAAAGTAATCAATAGTGTAAAAGATAATAAACTTGCTACCATTATGCCTATTATTTTTGCACTTGTTTTTAAATATTTCATACGATTCCTCCTAATAAGGTATATGAAATTGAATAAAATAATATGATTGGCACATAAGAAAATGGGTGATTCATATGTACTTTATTTTGATGGCAAAAACATTATTCTTATATTTTTTCATTATTTTTGTGTACCGTTTGATGGGAAAAAAAGAGATTGGTGAACTTGGGATCGGTGACTTGATTGTAACAGTTTTGGTTGCGGAATTGGCAGCGCTTTCGATAGAGGAGCCCAATAAGTCTATTTGGATTTCGGTTGTTCCTATTTTGGTTTTGGTTGCATCGGAAATTGCAATTAGTTATTTGAGCTTAAAAAGTGATAAATTTCGAAATTTTATTGATGGTCATCCAACCGTTATTATTAAAAATGGGAAAGTCAATTTTAGTGCGATGAGTAAACTACGTTATACATTAGATGATTTGATTACACAATTACGTGGGGAAGGAATTAAAAGTATTGAGGAAGTCGATTATGCGGTTTTGGAAACGAGTGGCGATTTATCAGTTTTTCAAAATACGAAAGATTATCCATTGCCTATTATTTTAGATGGTGTGATTCAAGAAAAAATACTGCCAGAATTGAAAAAAGATAAGGAGTGGATATTGCATATGCTCCAAAAACAAAATGTTACTCTTGAAAATGTATTTTATGCTTTTTATACTCAAAATAAATTATTTGTAATCAAAAAAGAGGAACTTTTATAAGTCTATTTTGAAATACCACTTATCTATGATAAAATATTATCATATGATGTAAGGGTGATTGATTATGGTAGAAAATTTAGTGGAATCTTTTTTGAATTTATTGAGTGGAATTAGTAATATTCCATTTGGAAAAGAGTTAACAATTTTTTTAATTTCTTGTTTTCCTATTTTAGAATTAAGAGGTGGAATTCTTGCGGCAAGTTTGTTGAATGTAAATCCTGTGGTTGCTTTTCTTGTATGTTTGATTGGAAATATTCTCCCTATTCCATTTATTTTATGGTTTATCACACCCCTTTTTGATCGACTTAAAAAATGGAAACGAGTGGAACCTTTGATTACAAAATTAGAACATAAAGCACTTGCTAAAAAAGAAAAAATTGAACACGTTCAGTTTTGGGGCCTTTTGTTCTTCGTAGGAATTCCGTTGCCTGGAACTGGAGCATGGACTGGAACCTTGATTGCATCCATGATTGATATGGATAAGAAAAAAGCCTTGCTTGCTTCCATTTTAGGTGTAGTACTTGCAGGGGTGATTATGCTTGTGATGTCCTATGGGATTTTGGGATTGGTGCTACATTAAGTCTTGGGGCCTTTTATTGTTATTCTGTCTATTTATGAGATGTTTTATAAGAAGGATTTATTTAGAAATATTTATAATGAACAAATGAAAACCACCTAGGATGATACTTAAGTGGTTTTCATTTGTACAATTTTTATACTTTAATTTACTAATATTTTTTTCAATATTAGTGATCCCATGGATATAGTAACTGAACTTGCATTATTGTTTGTGATAATGACAATTAAATCTTCGTCGGCACTAAAATTAATGATTCTTGTTTCTGAAAAATGCATACATTCTGTTCCTTTCGGTAAAACGATAGTCATGCCTTCAACGGGTTGGGAAAATCCACCCCCCAAACTTTCTTGCAATGAAACCGTTATATTATTTTGAAATGATCCATTGGCTTCTATTTTTCCACAAAATGTGACTTCATAAGTTCCTGAATGAACGCTTAATTGATTTCCATTAGCAGAAAATTCTCCATTTGAATTAAATGTTTTGGTATCTTGTATGGCAAGATGATTATTAGTAATAGATGAACTATAGTTAACGTAGCATATTGGTGGATTAGGCCCAGTAGGACCAGTTGCTACATAACAAGATTTCTTTAAAAACTCAAATCGTAAAAATAGCTTTCTAATTTCTTATAAAATAGAACTTTAAAAAGCTTTTGCCATAGGAAAAAATCATGAAAAAGCATTGGAACCACATAATCTCCTTTTTTATCAATTACAAATTTTATATTTTCTTTTTGGAGATTTAATGTATCCCAAGTGATAATGGTATCTTTAATCGTTTTAAAATAATAGAAATGGTAGTGAAGAGTTAGTTTTATCAAGAATCATTTCACTAGCTAAAAATATTCCATATTTATTAGAATAGGCATTTAAGACGTTTAGAGATTTTTGCTTTTCATAAAAATCTGTTAAGATTGTTTCTAATTCTTTAGGATGAATAGGTGAGAAAATTCTTTCATAAGTTTGGATAGAAGGAACACCACCAGTCATAAGAAGAAAAGGGCGAAATCAATCATATTTTTCATGATTTTTCCTACTTTTGCCATCTGTTCTATTTACAAAAAAAAATATATATTGTAATATATGTAATATCTATTTTACGAGGGGGAATTATTATGTGTCGTAATGAAATGATGACAAGAAAAAAATTAATGGAGGAACTTAAGGCTTATAATGGTATACTATCTGATTTTATAATGAAGTATTTAACTTCTTTAATTAATTTAGAATTTTCAGCAATTAGAGGTGAAAATATTACAGAAGCTCAAAGAAAAATATTAAGTGGAATCGATATTTATAAAGATATAGCAATCTATAATATATGTGCAAGAGCAAATAAGATTTTTTATAGACAAAGAGAATCTGGTAATTTTGTCAGTAGTAATTTTCCAAACGAAGTGTCTTATGGTATTAAGTTATCTGGTAATTATAAATTTGGTCCAACTACAAATTTATTTTGGTATAAAAATGCAGAAACTCCATGTGAGTATAAAACAGTACAAATTGGAAAGATATATTTATTTCAAACAATATGGAGTGAAGAAAAAAGAATTTTAGAAATGGATAGAATAAGCAAAAAAATAATTGAATTGCATAAAGAATATGAAGCGTGTGATCGTCAATATAGGAAAAAATATATAATACCCAGTAGTATTAAAAAATACGAATCAATTTTATCAGAGTTAACAAATCGACATCAGCCTAGTGAAACACAAGAAAAAATAATGGAAATAACTTCACGTATTCATAACTTGTTTATGGATGATTATGGATTAAGTGAAAATGATTTTGAAGAAATACACCCAGAAATAGAATGTAGATTAATAGGCGATGAATTTATGCAAGAATACAAGCAAACTAGTGAAATGGAAAAAGTATTGGTTAAAAAATATCCGAATTTAGTTATTGAAAGGAATGTTACTTATTTATAAAAAGTGTTATATCGGATAAGATAGTAATAAGTAATGAATAAAATTTATTATACCTAAAACGACTAAAAGTTGAGATTTTATTATTAGTATCAAATGAAAAATAGAATGAACAGGGATTAAAAAAGTATAAGATAAAGCTTTTGTTTTTTGATAAAGAAATTTAAAAAGATAGAATTTATATGCTATATTAGGAATAGATTTAACTAAAACTAATATAGTTTTTTTATTTGAAAGGGGGTTAAATTATAGATAATAAAAAGGTTAAAAAATGTAATTATATATATTCAGAAGAATTTAAAACAAACAAAGAAAATCCAACAGAAAATGAATTGAAAGATATATTTAATAGAAAGTTTTTTAAAACAGTTATTAAAATAGAAAAATCTACTTATGGGGGCTGTAATGTTTAAGATAGCACGTTATAACTTTATTGTGGAAGTTATTTTTACGATTAAAAATAAGGAGACGTGTTTTTATGAGTAAAATAATTAAAACAGTAAGTCGTATTGTTGATAATGTAATAAGGGTGGTTTTATATCTACGATTATCAAAAGAAGATTTAGATAAATTAACTCCAGAAGAAAGATCAGAAAGTATTAAGAATCAAGAATTAATGTTAAGAGAATATGCTGATGAGCAAGGTTGGGAAGTCGTTGGTATCTATGATGATGAAGATTTTTCAGGAGCTGACAGAGATCGTCCTAACTTTAATAAAATGATTAAACAATGCGAGGCTGGAAATGTTGATGTTGTTTTGGTAAAGACACAAGCAAGATTTGCTCGTGATATGGAACTAGTAAATAAGTACGTTCATAATTTATTTAAACAATGGGATATTAGATTTGTTACTAAACTTGAGGGAATTGATAATACAAAAGTTGAAACAAAGAAAACAAGTCAAATAACTGCTATGAAAGATGAATGGATGCTTGAAGATACTTCATTAAACATTCGTGAAACTTTTAAATCTAAAAGGTCTAAAGGTCAATATACAGGAAGTTTTGCTCCTTATGGCTATATGAAAGATCCTGAAAATAAAAATCATTTATTGATTGATCCACAAGTTACAGATAATGTTGTTCGTATATTTGAGGAATATAATAAAGGTTATGGAATGGAAAAAATCGCAAATGGATTAACAAAAGATAACATTTTAAGTCCTTTAGAGTATAAAACATTTAATGGTTGCAATTTAAAACTTGGTGTTAGTATAGATATATAGACACAAAAAACTTTAGTAATGGTATACT
>CAJUHL010000089.1 GCA_910586425.1 uncultured Bacilli bacterium | reverse complement strand
GAATCAATCAAATAGATTAATAATTTCTATAAGATTGATTATACGAGGAATGTGATTTTATGAATGAAGAAAAAAAGATATGTGGAATCTATACTCGCGTGCCGTTGTAATACATAGGCAGTCACATTATCTTCTTTTTCTTCAAGTTCTTGCTTTGTAATTGTAAAACCATACTTACCAAAATCAGTACCAATATCAAATTTTCCATTCGGTAGATTTTCGTTGATTAACTCTCCAGTTTTTAAAATGAATTTAATCTTGTAAAAATCTTCTTCTCCATTTTCTGACTTTTCTCCAATAATAATTTTATCAACCATACTATTAAATACTTCTTCATTAAATTTAGTAAGACCTTTGTACTGTTTTAAAGTATTTGCTATTTTATCAATTTGTTCTAATTTCTGTTTTCTAGTGAGTTCTATATTTTCAGTATCTTTTAGTTGTTGTTCATACTCTTTAATTTTGTTAGTAATTTCTTGATTTTTCTGATTTAAAATCTCTTTTGAAATAGAGCCATCAAGTTGTAAATCAATCAAATTAGATAACTTATTTTCAAGTTTAGAAATCTCTTCTTGAATCCTTTTATGATTAAGATTATCTTGTTTTTCATTGATGACTTCATTTACTTTTTTCATAAATGAATTGATGTATTTTTCACTATCTTGGAATAATTTGTTATAGGCAATTACAAATATATCTTCTAGTTCTTCCTGTTTGTAATGGATTAAATTTGAACACTCAATTTTATTTCTATGACTTCTACATATCCAATAAGCAACTTCTTTTCCATTATTTCTGATTTTATAAGAACGTCTAATAAATCTCTCTCCACATATTCCACAAAAGATTTTACTACTGAATGGATACTTTCTGCTAAACTTATCCCTATTTCCATCTGGTTTAATGATTTTACTTCTAATATTAAGTATTTCTTGGCATTTATCCCATAGCTCACGAGAGATAATCGGTTCGTGATGATTAGAAGTAAAGTATTGTTCTTTTTCTCCATAATTGACTTTCTTTTTATGAGTAAGTACATTTTCAGTATAGTATTTACCAGTTTTTAAATCGCCTACATATTTTTCATTTACAATGATTCTTCGTACTGACGCATGACACCATTTTAAATTAGATGGACTAGGTATACCTAGATTATTTAGATTAAGTGCTATTGTTCTAAAACCTACACCTTTTGAATATTCTTCAAAAATATAAGTAACAATATCTTTTTTACTTTCATCTGGATAAATCATATCTTTTTCCTTATCGTATAAATATCCAAATGGAGCATACTTTCCTACCAATTCTCCACGTTTCATTTTCATACGAACTCCAGCTTTGACATTTTCTGATATTGATTCACTTTCTGCTTGAGCAAAAGCACTATATAAAGTTAAAAACAGTTCATTGGATAAACCTAGAGTATGAATATTCTCTTTTTCAAAATAAACATCTACATTATGTTCCCTTAATAATCTTACACAATTTAAAGTATCAACAGTATTACGAGCAAATCTTGATATAGACTTGGCTAAAATCAAATCAATTTTACCATTTAAAGCATCATTCATCATTTGATTAAATTGTTCTCGTTTTTTTGTTTGTGTACCAGTTATACCTTCATCAGCATAAATTCCTACAAATTCCCAGTCAGGATTTTCTTCAATCATATTTTTATAATGGATTCGTTGTGAATCATAACTTGTTTTCTGATCTTCATTATCTGTAGAAACTCTACAATAAGCACAAGCCTTGACTAGTTTTGTTTCTTTAATTCCTTTTAAGCACATTGTTTTAGAAGTTGGTGCTATTACTTCAACTTTATTATTCATTTATTCCTTTCCATAATTGTTGAATAATAGCATATCTCAAATATTTTATTTATGCAAAACTATATTCTGAATTGTTTAATCTGTTGTATTTTGCATATTCGTTTTCAATTTTATTTTTGATTTTCTTATATTCGTTATTATCAATTAAGTTATTATCTTTGATGAATTCTAACATAGCGATTTCTGCTATATAAGTTTTTAGATGTTCTAATCTTTTATCACTTCTTTCCATTTAATTATTACCCCCTTTAAATTCTTAAACAATTCATATCATAGTTACGCACCAACTTTCTTTAAAATATCTTAAAGAAATTATAACGCACTTGTTCATCTTATACAGCCCTACAAACAAAAAAAGATAACTAAAACAATAGCTATCAAAATTACAAAAATATGAGAAATAATGGCCGAAGTTATGGCCATAGAAATTTCGTTTTTTCTAAAATAATCAAAACAAAATAAAAGCAGGATAAACCTGTTTACAAAGAACTAGCCAGTGGCTAGTTTTCCCTTATTTTATAAGGCATTAAAGAAAACACCAGTGTTTACATTCTTAATGTTTGTTATACAGTTGTTAACTTTGTCTTTTTTAGAAGCCCTTATAAATAAAGACTTTCTAAAATGTGTTTAACAATCGTACACACTTTTTCAATGTAATTTTTCTAAAATTTCGGCCATAATTTTTAGAAATTTTACTGATTTTATGGCCATAAGTTTGGCCATAGTTTTGAAGAAAAATACTGATGAAGATATAGGTATTTGAATATGAAAAAAAGCACTACTTATGATAAAAGTAGCGCCTTTAGATACAATTTTTTCATATTCTACTATATTGTATCACTTGAATATTTATAGTCAATAAGGATAAAATGTCTGATATTTTTCGATAAAATTGTTGCCTTAAAGTTTAAGTATTCTTTTATTTATAGTACATTTATATGGATAAATACTTATATAAGTTTTGGATTATTAAATAACCAACATATTTTTTTATTCTTAAATTGAATAGGAAAAAATGACGTTTTTATAGTATAATATAGATGGTGGTAGCAATGAATAAAAACGAAATATTGAACAAAGTTGATAAGCTAATGATAATGTATAAAAATGGGGAACTTGGTGGTGAAGTAATGCCAGAAGATGCAAATCCGCATTTTGAAAAAGGAAGTTTAGAAAATTATTTATATTTTACTTTACCAATGTCATTAAATTATCAAAGAAACTCTTATACACTTTGGGAAAATGCATTGAAAACTTATGAAGATCTTGAAACAAGATTTGTTTTTAATCCTAAAATATGTTTAGAAAAAACATTTGAAGAAGTACAATATGCCTTAACTAAATATAAGGTTGCTTTACAAAAACAAAAACAAACTGAAATTTGGTTATCACTTTGTAATACTTTTGTAGAATTATTTGATGGTGATATAAGAAAATTATTTGAAATGTTAGATAATAATGTAGATAGAATTAGAAATTTTATACAAAAGGACAACAAAAAGAAATTTCCATATTTATCAGGTACAAAAATATGTAATTATTGGTTATATGTAATTTACCAGTATACCGATAAAAGATACAAAGATATTGAAAATTTAACTGTTGCTCCAGATACTCATGTGTGCAAAGCAACACATAAATTAGGCTTAATTACAGATAATGAGTTTAGTTCGAGCAATGTACAACAAATTGTTATAGACAAATGGCAAGAATTGTTGAAAAATACAAAATATAAACCTATTGATATTCATACACCACTTTGGTTATGGAGTCGAAATGGGTTTAAGGAGGTTAAATGATGATAGAACAAGTTAAAGAAAAAGTAAATGAATTATTAAATAAAGATAATTCTGGTCACGGAATGGAACATATAAATAGAGTTCTAAACCTATCTTTAAAATTTGCAAAAAAAGAAGAAGGAAACGAAATAATTGTATCGTTAATTGCATTGCTTCATGATGTAGATGATTATAAATTATTTGGTATGGACAATGCCGAAAATTTAACAAATGCTAAAAGAATTATGAGAGAATGCAATGTAGATGGGAACATACAAGAACAAGTCTGTTCTGCACTTAATAATATTGGTTATAGTAAAAGATTAAAAGGTTGCATTCCAACAACACTTGAAGGAAAAATTGTATCCGATGCTGATATGTGTGATGCCTTAGGTGCTAATGGGATTATCAGAGTTTATACTTATAGTATGAAAAACGGAAAACCTTTTTTCAATAAAAATATATTTCCAATTGAAGATATGACAGCAGAAAAATACACAAGCAAATGCGCTGATAGTAGTGTTTGCCATTTGTTTGAAAAAATATTAAAACTTAAATATTTAATGTTAACAGGATCTGGAAAAGAAGAAGCTAAAAATAGGCATCAAATTATTGTAGACTTTTTATATCATTTATTTGATGAAGAAAATGTTCCAGAATGGACAGATTATTTAAAGAAATATACAAAAAGATAACCCAAGTAGTTAAGTTATCTCTATTCAACAATTATTTTGAATTTGAAATATGCTATTTTAAAGTCCTAATGATAAGGTCACATCTAATTTATCAATCTGGATTTTTTCTTGTTCTAACTGTGTACCAATAGTGATATTGGTATTTATTTTATAATCAAAATTGATGATATCTAGTGTTTTAAAATAATACGGTATATGTGTTCCATAGGAGTGAGTACAGAGGATCAAGCCAGAGAAGGTTTTAGCTTACCAGAACAAAAAGAACGATTAGAAGCAATGTGTAAGTATAAAGGTTATGAAATATATGATTATTATGAAGATGCTGGAATAAGTGCTAAAACAGGTAATCATAGACCAGAATTCGATAGGATGTTGGATGATATAAGAAATAAAAAGATTAATACCATTGTTACTTTAAAACTAGATAGATTAACAAGAAGTGTTTATGATTGGGAAAATATAATGACATTTTTAGAACAGAATAATGCTTATATAGATTGTGCAAATGATGAAATTAATACTACAAATGCAAATGGAAAATTAGTTTCAAGACTTCTAATGAGTGTTAGCCAAAATGAAATAGAAAGAACAAGTGAGAGAACAAAAATAGGATTATCTGGAGCAATTAAAAATGGCAATATACCTGGGCATACTCCTCTTGGATACAAAAGAGATGGTAAAAAACTTGTACCAGATCCACTTACAAAAGATATAGTTGTTAGAATGTATCAATTATATTTTGAAGGTAAAAGTTATCAAACTATTGCTAATATTTTTAATGAAGAAAATGTTGTTAATAAAAAATGGAGAGATAACACTATACTAGAAATGATAGAAAATCCTATTTATAAAGGAGATTTTGTTCATGGAAAAAGAACAGGTAAACCTACTTATTATGAAGATGTTGTAGAACCAATTGTAAGTAAAGAAATGTGGGAAAGTTGCCAAGTTCAAAAGAAGAAAAATTCTAGAAATTATATGAGATATAAAGAATACATATTTCTACAAAAAATTAGATGTCCTAAATGTGGAAGAATATTAGGTGGTAAAGCAACTTATAAAAAGAAGAACGATAAAATTTATTACTACTATGGTTGTGAGACCTGTAAAAACAATATCAAAGAAGATAAAATTGAAGAATCAATATTACACTTATTAAGTGATATTTTAGAATATGATTCAGTAGTAAATAACTTCTTTTTGCCTATGTTAAAGAGCAAATTAACTAATCCTAAAGAAGAACTATCAAAAGAATTAAAAGTCCAAGAAATGAAGAAAGAACGAGTTAGAAAAGCATATATTAATGAGGCTTTCACTCTAGAGGAATACCAAAAAGAAGTATCTATTATAGAAAATAATATCAAAGAACTCGAAAGACAAATATTAGAAAATGAACAAGTAAAAGATTTAAAATTTACAAAAGAAGATATTTTGATTAAACGTGATATTGATTTTATCAACAAAATAAAACTACCAAATCTTTATAATCAAATCGTTATTACATGGAAAGATTTAACAAGAGAAGAAAAAGGAAAAATAATAATGAATTATATCGAAGATATTACTTTAAAATTTGATGTAGATGGTAATTATATTGCAGAAACAGTTAACTTTAGAAGTACATTCTTTAAGGATTTTAAATCATTATATGATGAAGGTTATATCGATTGGAAATTTGTAAAACTTGATGCCACTGGAATAGGCTATGTAAGATTTTCTAATTATCTTCCACAAGATAAAGTTTATGAACATATTATGAGATTAAGAGAATATTATGATGTTCATTATTATGAGGGAATATTAGATTTTGAAACTGGAATGTTTGACACTCAAAAAGAAGATAATGATGAAGTTGTTAGAATATTCCCAATAGAAAAGTTTG
>CAJUHL010000088.1 GCA_910586425.1 uncultured Bacilli bacterium | reverse complement strand
TTATTTACTTTTAATTATTTTTTTATTCCGCGTCTACTTGACAAGGGTCAGTTCATTTTCTTAGGCCGTTTTCCTTATACCATACTCTTTTGTGTATAGCCACATACTCTATTTCTTAAAGCTAATTTTTTCATCACATACTTCAAAATTTAGAGCACCCAAAAAAAAAGGACAAATCTTTCGATAAGTCCTTCTTCTTTCTTTCAGCTGTCCTTTTTCCAATTTCGCTACTCTTTATTCTATTGATTTTTACTTGGTTCATTTCATTGTACTTTCTTACTTATGCCCATTTCTGTTCTTCTGTCCCTTTTACTTTTACTTCATTCTTTTTGTTTCATTGTTTCTTTTTACTTATACTTATACTATGTTTACTTTCATTATTCCTTTTTACTCTTACTTCTTTCAGCCTCTCAATTTCATTTTGCTCCACCTGTAAGCTGTGCGATCTTTTTCACTTTCGTGTCTGGGAAAAGCGGCGTCCACGTTCCTTCCTTTCACCTATCTAATCTGCAGAATCTTCTTTTTCTACAACCAAATTTTTATTTTTTTAGAAAAAAGATGTTTGATGACCTGATTGCTGCCAGTTGAAGCAAGTCCACTGATGATTCCTACTATGATTGCTAGAAATGGGTTAGATATATTTATCATTATTTCTGGACACACAAAATAGGCAGTTAAGCCTAGAATTCCACCAGACACTCCAACAATTATAGGAATGATTTTATATCTATTTTCATTCTTTCCAAGAATAATCTTGCTTAGCTCACCTATAAAGTAGCATAAAACAACAATCACAGGAATAGACACAAATTCCATATACAACACCTCCTCAATTTCTTAATCTGCAATCTAAAAGAAAAAAACAACTTTTATTAGTAGTTTTTAGTTGTAGATTAATTTTTTTTCGCAGGTTTAAAAAGTGGAGGTGAAATATGAAGAATAAACTTTCTAAATTGAAGAAGGCAGATCGTGAATTTCAAAATAATAAAATCGTTGCATTAAATAAATTCTTTATGCGGAATATAGTTATTCAAACCCTGCTGCTATTTTTTTTATATACGATTTCCATAATATTTTTATTTGTGCTAATCCGAACAGCAGATATTGATAATAGCTTAAAAATCAGTTTAATCTCTATGATTGCAACATTTATACTTACAACTAGTAAAGGTATGCTTGAAAAAATTATTATGATTATAAAATTTTTAATCTCTTTATTAGGTGAAGAACAAAGAGGTTTAAATAAATCTATGGGAATACAAATAGATAAAATTGATTTTGATTCTCCTGATTCTCATGATTCTTCTTCATGATGCTAACATAATCGTTGGCATCTTTTTTTATGCAAAAAAGAACGGCATTTTACAAATGTCGTTCTAATATATTAAAAAATTTTTATAGCTGTCTTTAAAGCATCTGGTGTTTCATCAAAAAATTCAGGTTCTTCTTCTACAATATCACATGAGCAATGAAAATCATTTCTAATTAATTCTGATATATTTTTGTAATGTATCTCCTTTTCAAATTGTGATAGATTTTCTTCAAAATGTACCAACAAATCAATATCACTTTTTAATGTATTAGTGTTTTTCACTAAAGAGCCAAACAAATATAAAGTATTTATATTTTCATTTTTAAAAAAATCATTATGATTCTTCAAATATTCAACAACATTCTCACATTTTAGTCGAGTTAAAGAAGAAAATTTAATATTCTCTAAGACACCTTTTAAATAAGTGGATAATTTCTTTTCATCCATATCTACAGAATTAAATAAATAATTGAAAAACCTAAAAGATATTCCATAGTATTTAGAGATATATAAGGATAAATAAATTAGTAAGACTCCCTTATTGAATATATTTTTTTCTTTAAAATAGTCCGAAAGTATTTGTTCAATAAAGCAAGGAGAATCATACTTTTTAAATTCAAAGATCCTTTTATTTGATTCTATTGAATAAGCTCTATTTGAATAACAAAGTTGAAATAAATGAAGCCATTTATAGATAATCTTGTCTTCCACTGATGTAGGACAATATAAGCCAAAGCAAATCATTTTAACGACTTCATAATCCACACTTAATTTCAAAACCTTCTCAATTTCATATAGTAACTTGTATATATCTTTTATTGAATATAAACTATTTAAAAAATTATCCAAAATTATTTCTTCATTATTTTTCTTCATATTCATAAAATTTTTCCTAATATAACAAGCCTGATAAGAAAGTTAGCACTTCAGAATTAGTTTGAATATGAAGATGATTATACTTACTGCTATAGATTTTATATACAGTTTGTTCAGGTCCTGTATATTCCGTTTTATTTAATCCAGCATTAATTGCTTTAATTATTTCAATTTCTTTAAATTCATATTTAGTACCATTAAGTATTGAATTTATCCCATCATTTATAAGAGCATCTAATATCTGATCGGCTGCTTTTCCCAATGTATTTACAAAAGACATTTTAGGAAAAACACATTTTTCTCTACAAAAAGTGCATCTATTAGTATAATCTTTATCCCAAAACCATTCTTCTGGCCATCCATCTGGACACTTTGGACGTTCCTCCATAAAAAAATGAATTTTATCTACTTTTATATTTTGAAAATCTGATACCATTACTAATCCATCAAATGTAGAATCATATTCATACCTTTTATCCGTTAATACTCCAGCCAAGCCGGCTAAAGCAATTGCTGTTGGTTTATTGGTTGCAGATTCCCATCTTTTTTTTAAATCTGCAAAATAAACAAAATTCACAAGTGTTCCCAAAGCATGATAGACATCATCATCTTTAAAATCAAATGTATCTATACCTGCATTTAAAGGAATACCAAACCGATGACAAAAAGTAGCAATAGGAAAAAATGTTCTGCCAATGCTATTCACAGAAAAAGGAGTATTTAGTGATATAATCTTATCAATATAACTTGGACACTTCAGAGCAGTCTCCATATTTACTAAACCACCTTGACTATGTCCTACAAGAACAATTGGTCTTCCATCTATTAAATCATATAATCTCCTTACAATAAGAGCAAGTTTTTCTTTTTGATTTTGAATTGAATCAGCTTTATTTATACCACTCAATCTTGTTCTTACTAAAATATTATGATTTGGATGGTCTTTCGCAAATAAAGCAATATTTTTAATAGTATCATTAAATTCCAATTGAGATTCAGGAGTTTCAAATAAATAAGTGTTATTATAACCCATCTTTTTAAAACTATTCATATTTATAAATGTATCAGGAAATGCAATATGTCTATTTGGTGCTTGTTTTACCAATTTAGCTATTGCCTCCGTAAAAGAATCTTCATTCCCAAAAATGCCATGCTGAAATAAAACAATAGAACCCTTTTTTCTATTGATTACTCCCCCATTATTAAATGAACTCATAATTCATTTTTTATATCTAGATATATCTCCTTTCTATTTTTTGAGATCTCATCTAAATAATCTGCTATAAATTATATTATCACAACCAATTTTTAAATTTAAATGGTAATATGATATTTGTTTGCATAGGAAGAACTATCTTGTAAATTCATATAGTAATCATAATGATAGTTTTCTCCCTTTACATCCAATGTTTCATCATATCCGCTATAGGCATAAATACAATAACAATTTTGAAAGGTATTATCCTTTAAAGGTAATGTCGTAAAAGCTATAGAAAGCCAAGTATATTTTGTTATATATTCCTCTGCATTTTGAAATTGTATAACTGGGAAATCTAAAGTTCCTGAGTTCTTAAATCTTTCAGAAAATCCCCAGCAAGTTATATCTTCACGATTATCAATATAATCTATAACAGAAATAATCCAAGTTTTAAAATCATCTTTTTCTATATTAAAATAAAATGAATCTCCCCAAACGACACAATCTTTCCACTTGCCCTTAGGAAGATTCTCTAAATGATATTTTAGTAAGGTTTTTTCACTGAAATATTCATCTTTTATTTTCTTATCAATGCTACAACTACTAAAAATAAACATTAATATTATAAATGTTATTAACTTAAACTTTCTCATTTGTTTTTCCCTCATTATGATATATATAACAATTATACAATTATTTTAAATAGAATGCAAATAAAGTACCTATAATATATTTGACGTTTTTAATAATATTTTTTATAAATAAGAGAATGACAATTCGTTTATAACTTTTTAAAAAATAAATGTCTGACATACGATAAATGACGAATATCCAAAAAAGGACAAATCTTTCGATAAGTCCTTCTTCTTTCTATCAACTGTCCTTTTTCCAATTTCGGTAATTATATCCTTTCGTTAACTACTCGGTTACACTCTACCTGACTAGCTGTGCAGGTCTTTTTCACTTTCGTGTCTGGGAAAAGCGGCGTCCACGTTTCTGCCTTTCACCTATCTAATCTGCAGAATCATCTTTTTCTACAACCAAATTTTTATTTTTTTTAGAAAATATTTTTATATTTATCTCGAATTTCTCTAATTCTTTTAGAAATATACTGCTGAGAAGTGCCAAGTCTTTTAGCAACTTCAGTTTGAGAATACACTTTGTCTCCATCTATAAATAAATTTAGGAATTCAATATCTTTCTTTGCAATTCCTAATTTTTCAAAACTAATCTTATTTTGTGTAGAATCTGGAATGAGATCAATATATTCATCTCCTTCATCCGTTTCTCTATTTAAAATAGCTTGTTCTTTAGAAAAATAATCAGCATTCTTTCTGTAAAATCCTGCAATGACTGTATCAAATCGCTTTTCTAATAAATAGAAAAATTGATTTCTAAAGTTAAATTTGATAAAAGTTTTGATAAAACTCTCATAAAATTCATTATTTAAAAATACTTTTTCTAAAAAATCTATGCCTGTTTCATCTATAAAATTTTTAATGTATTTATTATTAAATATTTTTATAAGTGCTTGAGGAGAAAAATTTTCTTTTTGAAGGTATTTTAAATTATTTAAAGTAAAAAGTTCATTAGGAAAATCTATATCTTTAAAAACTGCTATCTCAATTATGGAAAACAAATTCATCTTTAGTTCTTGTATAACATCTTCCCTATAATCCAATCTAATATTTTTAACCTTATTATTGATCATAGGTAGTATTATTTTAATAATTTCACTTGCAGATTTTTCACTTCTAGTTTCTTTGTATTCGATAATCAGTTCAACTATTTTCAACATTTTTTGCCTCCCTATTTTATAGGAAGCAAGGAGGATCTAGATACCACAACTCCCTATTTTAACGATTACCTTCTTACTCTTAATATAAAAAGTAATCTCACATATAAGGAAAGTGCACTTATCCGCCTGTCTGTTATGAAGTTTCAAAATCATGTACAAACTTGTCCTTATAATTTTTTAATCTGCAAGATATCTATTTTCCACAACTAAAAAATTATTAAAAATGAAAAAAAAGAAATTTTAGTATATTAAATTTCGAGGTGTGTAACAAGCTTTAAAATAAAAGGTGTATGAATTTCAAAAAAATAACTCCTTTGATATAATGAGAATGACTAAAACCATTATACGAAAGGAGTTTTTATTATGGATTATGAATCCATCAAACGATTAGGATTGGATCACTATAATATAGACTTAGAAAAGTCATATGAGATATTTGATTCCATCCAAAATAATCATATCATATATTTATATCTTTTAAAAGATGAGAATATATTCTGTCCAAACTGTGGTTCTCTTCATTGTATGATTAGAGGCTCTAAAAAATGTAATATTAAATATGCTTCTTCCATAGAAGATAATATTACAATTGTTTTAACTAGAAGACAATATACTTGTATAGATTGTAATCACACCTTCAAACAATCTAACCCTATTATACGAGAAGGAAAAACCATCTCTATTCAAAAAGACTTCTGTATTTTAGAGTCTTTAAGAGACAAGAATAAAACCTATTCTTCTGTAGCTAAAGAATATGATGTCTCTGTAACCTATGTTCAAAACCTATTTGATAAAAAAGTATCCTTAAAAAGACTATCTCTTCCAACAGTCTTATGCATTGATGAAGTCTATGCCAAAAGATTAACAAAACATAAATATTGTTGTGGTCTCTATGCTCCACAATGGAAAAAGATTGTGGATATTCTTCCTTCAAGACATAAACTAAATCTCATCGATTATTTTGCTAGAATTCCAATTTCAGAAAAAGATAAAGTTGAATATATCTCTATGGATTTATGGGATTCTTATAAAGAAAT
>CAJUHL010000087.1 GCA_910586425.1 uncultured Bacilli bacterium | reverse complement strand
CACCAGTAGCAGCATTCCCGTTATTAACCGCAACACTCTTAGTCTGAACAACACCGTTCACAGTCCAGGCTCCGTCTGCATTTACTGTATAACCATCAGGAGTCGTAGTATTAGCCAGCATATAGCCATTCCCATCAAAGTAATAGCACTCTGCTACGCCATCTCCGTTTCCATCCAGCCACTGCCAGGAATTTGCGGGCCAACTTCCATCATCGTTTTGCCACCACCAGCCGGTTGCGTTCTGCTGCCAGCCTGCCGCGAATACAGTCATGTTACTGCCGACTACCATTGCCATCGCCATCACTAATGCAACAATCTTCTTCATCGTCTTCATAGTCTCTCCTTTTCTGCGCCATTTATAGCGCTGATTCTATTATTATAAACTCTTAGTTACAAAATGACAATAGTTGGTAGTCATTTTTTTACTGAAACTTGTTCTGATTCAGCAAATATTTCCTTAAATTTTACTTACCTACCAGCTATCGTTTACGGATTTAATATGTAACTGAAAAGTTAGAGATAACTGAAAAATAAAGAAGATTTAGATTCTATTATATTTACATATGAAAGTTTCGCTAATTATATTCTAAATTTTGCTATACAAAAAAGCTTTCCGAAGAGAGTTTTTCCTTGTTTCAGTTTAAGAGATATGATTCAAGAAATTATTTACTAATATCTTCTATCTTTCGATTCTTATGCTCTCTCAAACCATTTGTAATCTCCCGGTATATCGGAATTATACTACTATGTTCTAATATAACCTCATCAGTTGACAAGATTCTTCCATCTTTCACGATATCTACCATCAATTTGAAAAAAAATCCCTGAAAATGGACATGCCTCTACGGATTCTATAACTTCACCAACTGACTTATCTGTATTCCACAAATCATCGCTTAGCGCAAATGCGCGGCCTTGATCAAAAACAGGTGCATAATCATAGCTGAATGGTGTCTTAAGGACGGTTATGTTTCCAAAATGCCTGTCTGGATTTAGAATAATCATATCTAACTCAAACATTTTTGTTAGATAAATATCAAATGAGTCTAATCCTGTTATATTCTTCATAGCAGTCACAAAGCCTTTTATGGAGGCCTCTGGATCCCGAATAGACTCAGACTCATCCTTCGCAGCACTATCCATTCCGTATTGTTTTAATAACTTTGTTGACTCAATTAATCTTTGACCGTCTTTTAAAAAATTTCCACTTCCGCATCCGCTGTATATTTTTCCGTTATATTTTATCTGCTCAGGAAAATAAGTAGCATATTTCTCAATATTTGACTTCTTTAAAATATCAGACACTAAAGTTTCAGCTAAGCCCTCATGATTAAAGTCATCGGCTTTATACCAGATGTCATTTATATTCCATTTTGCCTGTGAACCTCCATTTGCCTTATGAAACAGATTGTCTTGCAGCCTTATATTTATCATGTTAGTCCTCTAAAAAATCGATCCAGTTCTCATCTTGCGCCGTTTTTCCATTTAATTTTTTGCACATCGAATATGGATCATATTTTTTCAGTCCCAGACAATCTAAAATATTCTGTAAATCTGCCCGGTTTCTTGGAAAAGTTCTATCTTCAAAAAAATCCATAACATCCGCATATGTTACTTTTTCTTTTACTCCAAAGGCACGATCCATAATATCATTTGTATAATCCACGATCTTTACCTTCTTTGTAAAATTGTTTACAGTACATCTTTATCCATGTAATTAAATTTCATGCCAGCCTCCTAATTTTTTATAAGCGTAATATGAAAGAAAAGAACTCCTATTTAAAAAATTTATATTCTAATGCAGTCTTATTAAAAGGTCTTGCAAGTTCCATAAAAAACTTTGTAATGCTCATTTATATTCTAATATAGTCTTATTAAAAGTTTTTTTGTAAGTTCTGGGTGTTTTACTATTATTTCATCTATGCAAAAAGTCATTTGCATAATCTCATCTCCTTACAATTATTATGTCATTTTTATCAACCCTCTTATAATTTCAATAAAAAAGAGTGATTTATCTCACTCTTTCTTTATACTCTTTAATAATAGACTCAGAAATTATACTCCATATTTCCGGCTTTAACATCTTAGCTCTTAAATACGAAACAGTATTATGTCTCTTGTTCCTCCAGATATTGTATGATATCTGAATGCTCGTATGCTTTTGCAATTTTTAATGCTTTATTCTTTTTCCCTACACCAAGCTCCACCAAATACTTAACAATTTCTAACCGATTATATTCTACTGCTATATATAAGATCCTCTCTGGTATATGTCCATCCGTTTCTGATTCGATTAACAATTTTACAATATTTAGATATCCTTTTTCCGCTGCACGAAATAGTGCAAAATCATTTGTAGTATGAATATTGGCATTTTCTTTTATCAGATATTTAACGATCCTAAATTTTCCATTTAATGCCGCTACACATAAAGCAGAATCATTTTTCATATGAATATCAAGACCATGCATTGCTAAATACTTTAGAATATGTAAGTAGCCTTTTCTTATGATATTACACATCGTTATATTATCAATTACTTTCCCATTAGAACCTCTCTCTACTAAACACTTCACAATATCCAAATATCCCTTCTCAGCAGCTAAACATAATATAGGATCTTTGTCCTTCTGGGCAACCATATCTTGTTCAATTAAATATTTTGTAACTTCTAAATATTTTTCTTCTATTGTCCGGTATAAAAGGCGCCTACTAAACGTACAAATGTCTGCATCATATCCCTTTAGCCACTCAAAAGTTTCTACAGTCCATAAATCACGAATTTCACTTAATATAATTTTGTGTGCTTTGTATCCATTTTCCATTTGAACAACCTTCTCTCCATCTGGAATTGTTACTGTAGCAATTTTGTCTCCAGAATAGTAAAAGTCCAAGATATGCTTCTCGTCTGCAAAAAATAAACCATTTCTACAATTTGGTGTTGGATCAAACGGGTTAGGATCTACATTCAGTCCCTCATGATAGGTATACCCATGATGCGTCAAATCCTCGCTCAAAATTTTAAAATACATACTAATCTCTCCTTTTGGTCTTTGATACGATTAGTATGTAGTAAAGATTACAGGTGTAATTACTTTTAATAAAGCTTTAAAAACTTCGATAACTTTTGACAAACAAAAAAATCCTCCGAAGAGGACTTTTAACTACTAATACAAACTCTTTAAATATTCTACTACTTCCACTTGACCATTTTTAGAAGCCCAATGCAAGGCGTGATCATTATCTGCATGAATATTTGCTCCGAATTCTACTAAAAACTTTACCACATCTAAATGGCCACTTGTGGATGCCCAACATAAGGCGTAATCATCACAAGCATGAATATTAGCTCCGGATTCTAATAAAAGTCTTACCACCTCTAAATGACCCTTCCCAGAGGCAAAACGTAATGCATAATCAGCACGAGCATGAACATTCGCTCCGGATTCTAACAAAAGTTTTACTACATCCACGTGGCCATTTGAGGATGCCAAACACAGGGCGTAATCATCATCAGCATGAACATCTGCTCTATATTCTAACAAAAGTTTTGTTACCTCTAAATGACCATTTTTTGCTGCCTGATATAATGCATAATCGTCATCAGCATGAATATCTGCTCCGCAACTTACTAGCCATTTAAAAGTTTCTTTTGTCCACAGTTCACGGATCTGTCCCAAGATGATTCGATGTGCCTTATATTCTTCTCCTAGCGAAACAATGACCTCTCCTTCTGGGATTGTCACCTCGGCAATTTTATTCCCATAACCACAAAACATTAAAATCTCTTTTTCATCTGCAAAAAATAATCCGCCTCCATAATCTGGTGTTGAATCAAATGGATTCGGATCCACATTCAGTCCCTCATGATAAGTATACCCATGATGTGTCAAATCTTCTCTTAAAATCTTAAAATACATACTGCTCTCTCCTTTTTATCTTTGATATGGTTAGTATGTATAAAAATTACAGACGTATAATTTTTTAATATAAAGATCTTAAAACTTTGATAATTTTGGGCTAAATAAAAAAGCCTCCGAAGAGGACTTTAACTACATATACAAACTCTTTAAATATTTCACTACTTCCATATGACCATTTCTAGATGCCCAATGCAAGGCAAAATTATTACGGGCATGAACATTTGCTCCGGATTCTAACAAAAATTTTACTACTTCTAAATGACCATTTGCAGAGGCCCAACGCAAAGCAAAATCATCACGGATATGAACATCAGCTCCTAACTCTAATAAAAGTCTTACTACCTCATCATAACCATTTTGGGCTGCCCAACGCAAGGCATAATCATCCTCTGCATGAACATCTGCACCTGATTCTAGCAAGGCTCCTACTACCTCCTCGTGACCATTTTCAGAGGCATGGCGCAACGCATAATCATTATCTACATGAACATCTGCGCCGGATTCCAACAAAAGTTTTACTACTTCTATATGACCCTTTTTAGAGGCATAACGCAAAGCGTAATCATCACAAGCATGAATATTTGCTCCAGATTCCAGCAAAAGTCTAACTACCTCCTCATGGCCATTTCCTGCTGCCTGACGCAAGGCATAATCATCACGAGCATGAACATTAGCTTCTGACTCTAATAAAAGTTTAACTACCTCCTCGTGACCATTTCCTGCTGCCTGACGCAGGGCGTAATCATTATCTACATGAACATCTGCGCCGGATTCTAACAAAAGCCTAACCATTTCCTCATCACCCTTTTTAGAAATCCAACCAAAAGCGAAATCATCACAAGCATGAATATCTGCTCCGCAACTTATTAGCCATTCGAAAGTCTCTTTTGTCCATAGTTCCCGAATCTGTCCCAAGATAATTCTATGTGCTTTGTATTTTTCTCCTACCAGAACAATAGCCTCTCCTTCTGGAATTGTCACCTCGGCAATTTTTGTTCCATAATTACAAAATCCTAAAACTTCCTTTTCATCTGAAAAAAATAATCCGCCTCTACAATTTGACACAGGATCAAACGGGTTAGGATCCTCATTTATTCCCTCGTGATAGGTATACCCATGATGTGTCAAATTTTCTCTTAAAATTTTAAAATACATACTAATCTCTCCTTTTTGTCTTTGATAGAGTTAGTATGCGACCAGATGAAAAATAACAACTTTTATTTTAATATATTTTCTTGCATATCAGATATACATTAGGTTTCTGGTATTTTCATCTTTTTAAGTCTTTCTCCGAGTCTTTGTGCTGTCCTCTCAGATATTCCTATAACATCAGCAATCTCTTTCCATGTCATACCCTCTTTACGAAGTTTTTGAGCCTGTTGCATTTGGTCTTCAATCTGCTTCTGTTTTGTATTTCCTGCTTCTTCTGCTTTTTTACGTTTTTTAGCATAATATTTTTTACTTCTTTCGTTAGTAGTCATACCCTCACCTCTAAATAAATCCGGTTCAGCTATCCCAAGTCCAAGCTGTTCCCGTATTGTTGAATCTTTAAAACGTCTCTCCCATCCCTCACATTGTTTCCCAGTCCTACTATCTATGTATTTTGACGGTTTACAGTCTGTCAGGAGTCTATGTTCATCCAATGGAATCTTAAAATTTGCATTAAACTTTTTTACAGATCTGACTACTTCTATATCTTCCTGTCCTGCCTGCATAGCTGTCACCCAGTAGAAATAAGACATCTTCTCCCGATATCCTTTATCATATCCACGTCGTTGCAGTTCTTCCAGTTCCCTAAGTCTCCGATCCATCACTCCTTGCGGCTTTATAGGTACGATTTTTGAACTCCTCTTATTTTTATTACTTTGTTTCCACTCCTCATATCCATTAAAAAGCGGAGGCAAGACCAATTCACTCAGCTTCTGGATGTCCCATTTTCTACCATAGGATATTATATTTACCTCGTATCTGTTCACCGAATCGATAACATATAATTCTCTACCATAATCGTAATGCCCTTTTGTCCGTTTATTGAAAGAGAACGGAATCCGAATAAAGCTGGTTAGACGCTGCGGCTCCGCTTTAAAATGGATGACTTCCGTATGTTCATTCAGTTTATCACTTAAGCATTTTCCGATACGTTTTAAGAAAGCCTTGCAACCATCCGACTTCTTTTTGTTAGATGGAATAATATATGGTTGGTCTAAAATATATACTAGACGTATATTCCGGCTATGCTCTACATAGGTCGGAACTGGAAATCCATCCAGTACAGCTAATTCCAAAGCCCTCATTGCTTCTTGTGATGTAATATTCTCTTGTCCTTGAT
>CAJUHL010000086.1 GCA_910586425.1 uncultured Bacilli bacterium | reverse complement strand
TTTTATTTGGTTTTCATGATTTTTTTCTATATCTCCACACTTTGGCAACACTATCATATCCGAGCCTTTTGTATTTAAAATAACCAATAAGATGGTATAATATAATAATCAAAGGGGGAATTTAAATGAAAAATGAAGTAATTAAAATAGAAATAAATGTTAATGATAATCTTGTTGGCATTATGCGAGTAGGAAATGTTGATTATATTTCTCTAACTGATTTAGCAAAATATAAAAATCCTAACAATCCTGCAGATGTAATTAATAAATGGATGACAAATAAAGACTCTTTTGATTTTTATTCTTTGTGGGAAGAACTATTTAACGAAAACTTTAATTTAGCGGAATCTCGCGAAATTAAAATTAATGAAGTTGGGTACAATGCTTTTACAATGTCTCCAAGCCAATGGAAAAAGAGAACTAATGCTATTGGTATAATCCCAAGTAGTGGAAGATATAGTAAAGGTACCTATGCTCACCCTGATATAGCACTAGAGTTTGCATCTTGGATTGATACAAGTTTTAAGTTATATCTTATTAAGGAATTTGAACGATTAAAAGCAAATGAAGCATATCAAAATAAAATTGAATGGAATGTTAGAAGAAGTATTTCGAAAACAAATTATAGAATTCATACTGATTCAATTAAAGAAAATATAGTACCTAAACTAACAGATAAACAAAAACAATATATTTATGCTGATGAAGCGGATGTTTTAAACGTAGCTTTGTTTGGAATGACAGCAAAAGAATGGAGAAACTCTAATTCTAATCTAGAGGGAAATATAAGAGATTACACGGATATTTTACATTTAATAGTTTTGAGTAATTTAGAAAATTTAAATGTAAAAATGATTGAAGATGGTATAAGTCAAAAAGAAAGATTAGAAAAATTAAATAAAATAGCTGTTAAACAATTATCAATTTTATATAATGATAATAATATTTTAAAAATTGAACAATTAGAAAAAGATTACTAAATATAAAATAATATTGGAGGACATTAGGATAGAAATAATTAATGAATTTGTCGTTAATGAAATTAATAAAACTGTTGATTTTTATATGGAATACTTTGATTTCAAAATAGTAGAAACTGATGGAGATCCAATTACTTGGTGTAAAATGAGAAAAGAAGATTGTTATATTATGTTTGAAGAATATAAAGAAGTTTGTATTGAGATACCAAATTTTCCTGAAAACGTTTCATCAAGTAATTTAATTAAATTTAAGTTAAGTAGTAGAAATGATATTGAAAAATTATATAAAAAAATTAAAGACAATCATATTTCAATTTTTATGGAATTAAAAGAGACTGCTTATGGAAGTTTAGAATTTGGCATATTAGACCCAGATAAAAATATGATTATTTTATCTTGTTAATTAAACCAACAAAAGATGTTATAAAATAAGCCTATATATAGATTTACTTTAAAGATGGTTTATATAATACTGCTTTACCTACATTAACAATTGCAGAAAAAAGTATTATAATTAGTATATTAAACTGTTGCAGAATATTAAGTTTGTAAAAGAGATTTAGTCAGTAAAATGAGAATTTGCTATAATTTTCATTTTTTTGTTAAAACATATTGACAAGTGAATGGATATTCAACTATGATTAAAATGGTTGAATATATATTCAATCAAAAACGTATTATATTATGGGAGGGAATTTATGTCTAGAAATGAATTTTCTTGTGATTGTAATATTATTCATCAAGAAGCTGTTGATGAAGTATTACAAAAAATGCCAAATGAAGACACATTTAACCATTTAGCGGATTTATTCAAACTGATAGGAGATACAACAAGATGTAGGATCCTTTTTGCATTAGATCAAAACGAAATGTGTGTTTGTGATTTAGCAAATGTACTTAATATGACTAAATCATCTATCTCACATCAACTTGCCGTTCTTAGAAGAAGTGGGGTTGTTAGATGTAGAAAAAATGGTAAAGAAGTATATTATACTTTGGATGATGAGCATATTGTTAAATTGTTTGAAATTGGTTTAGAACATATTAATCATAAAGGTTAAAAAATAAGAAAGAAGGATTAAAATGAATAAATACAAATTCAATATTAAAAATTTAGACTGTGCAAACTGCGTAAACAAATTAGAAGGAGCTTTACAAAAAATTGGTATAATAGAGAATGTTAGTATCAGTTTTATGACACAAAAATTAACTTTTGAATGTACTGAAGAAAATAAGGAACAAGCATTAGTAAAAATTAAAAAAGTTATAAAAAAAGAAGAACCAGAAGTAACAATTGAGGAGGTATAGTGATCATGAGTCGAAAAATGAATAGACAATTCATTAAGATAATTGTTTCTCTTGTACTAGTTATGGTTTCTTTGTTACTTGAATTTGATACGGAATTATATAATGATATTCTATATATAATTGCCTATATAATTATCGGATATGACATTGTATCAAAGGCGGTAAGAAATATTTTTAAAGGTAAAGTTTTTGATGAAAACTTTTTAATGACAGTTGCTACCATTGGAGCATTTTGTATAGGAGAATTTCCAGAGGCGGTTGCAGTAATGCTTTTCTATCAAGTTGGGGAATTATTTCAAAGTTATGCAGTAGATAAGTCAAGAAAAT
Source organism: uncultured Bacilli bacterium (assembly GCA_910586425.1). Next base: position 3,721 of record CAJUHL010000086.1, on the reverse strand, counting down.
CTGTAGCAAGCCTTATGGATATAAGACCAGATTATGCAAATGTATATCGGGAGGATGAAATTGAAAAAGTAGGCCCAGATGAAGTAAATATTGGAGAAATCATATTAGTAAAACCAGGAGAAAAAATCCCTTTAGATGGTATTGTATTAGAAGGCGAATCAATGCTTAATACACAAGCCCTAACAGGAGAAGCAGTTCCAAGAAAAGCAACTATAAATGATGAAGTATTAAGTGGTTGTATAAATAATGATGGAATTTTAAAAATTAAAGTAGTCAAAGAATTTGGAGAATCCACTGTAAGTAAAATATTAGATTTAGTAGAAAATGCTAGTAGTAGAAAATCAAAGTCTGAAAACTTTATTAGTAAATTTGCCAAATACTATACTCCAATTGTGGTTGTAGTAGCAGTCGCATTAGCTATCATTCCATCTCTTGTTATTAAAGATGCTTTATTTAGTGATTGGTTATATCGAGCATTGTCATTTTTAGTAGTATCTTGCCCATGTGCTTTAGTGATTTCTATTCCATTATCATTCTTTGGAGGAATAGGAGCCGCTTCTAAAATAGGGGTTTTGATAAAAGGAAGTAACTACCTAGAAGCTCTTGCAAGTGCTGAAATTATTGTGTGCGATAAAACTGGAACATTAACAGAAGGAGTATTTAAAGTTCAAAAAATGAGTGCTTACGGATACACTGATGATGAGCTATTAAGATATGCAGCTTATGCAGAAGGTTTTTCTAATCATCCAATTTCCCATTCATTGAAACAAGCATATAACAAAGAAATTAATGAAAAACTTGTTACTAAAACACAAGAAATTTCAGGTAAAGGGGTAAAAGCATTAGTAGATGGAAAGACGGTTTTAGTTGGAAACGAAAAGCTAATGAAAGAATACAATATTAAATTTCAAAAGAGTGAGGGAATAGGAACAATTGTATATGTTGCAATAAATGATGAATTTGCAGGAACAATTCTTATTGCTGATAAAATTAAAGATGATTCTTATAAAGCAGTAAAATTATTTAAAAACAATATTGCTCTTAAAGTTGTTATGCTAACAGGAGATGGTGAGAATATTAGTGAGTCTGTAGCGAATGAGCTTAATTTAGATGAGTATCATGCTGAATTATTACCACAAGATAAAGTTTCTTGGGTAGAAAAATTAATGACGCAAAAATCCTCTGGAGGAAAACTTATCTTTGTTGGAGATGGAATTAATGATGCTCCAGTTCTAGCATTATCTGATATAGGAGTAGCAATGGGTGGTCTTGGAAGTGATGCAGCAATTGAAGCTGCGGATGTGGTTATTATGACAGATGAACCATCAAAAATTGCAAATTCTGTTCAGATTGCTAAAAAAACAATGAGAATTGTAAGACAAAATATAGTATTTGCTATCGCAGTAAAAATTGGTACATTAATATTAAGTGCATTTGGCCTTGCTAGTATGTGGGCAGCGGTATTTGCTGATGTTGGGGTATCAGTTCTCGCAATCATAAATGCCCTTAAAATTTTAGGAATTAAATCTATGAAATAATGAAGAGGTGTTTTCATGAAAAAAATAGTTTTAAAAATAGGAGGCATGACTTGTAGTGCTTGTTCATCAGGATTAGAAAAATATTTAAATAAACAAGTAGGGGTAAAAAGCGCCAATGTCAATTTAATATTATCGATTGCCACTATTGAATATGAAGATATAAGTAGAAAAAATTTAGAGAGTTATATAAAAGAAGCTGGATTTGAAAGTTTAGGAGAATTTAAAGGAATAGATGATATAGAAACAAAGAAATCAGATAAAACAAAATTAATTTTTTTAGGAATCTTTATTCTATTCATTATGTATGTTTCTATGGGGCATATGTTAAGTTTACCTAATATTCCTTTTATTAACCATGACTATCCAATTGTTTTAGTAACTGTAATGTTGTTATCAACACTTATTTTTTTATGGTATGGGTTGGATATATTAAAAAGTGGCATAAAAAATTTAATTCATAAAATACCTAACATGGATACTTTGGTAATGTTTAGTGTATTATTTAGTTTTATATACAGTATTTATGGATATATTAATATAATACTTGGAGTAAATGTGTATCTTGAAAGTTTATATTTTGAATCAACTTGTATGGTTATTTATTTTATTAAATTAGGAAGATTTATAGAAAATATAAGTAAAGATAAAACAAAAGAAGCCATAAAAAAATTAGTGACGATTACACCACAAAATGCTATTTTAAAAGTAGATGATAAGGAAAAAAAAGTATCAATAGATGAAGTAAAAAAGGAAGATTTATTAATTTGTAAATCTGGAGATAAAATTGCCGTAGATGGCATTGTGGAAAGCGGCAAAACTTATGTTAATGAAAGTTTTATTACAGGAGAAAGCATTCCAGTATTAAAAGAAAAAGGAAGCAAGGTTATCGCAGGATCGGTTAGTTATGATGGATATATTGAATATAGAGCTAAAAGAATTGGGAAAGAATCCACTATATCTGAAATAGTAGAGCTAGTTGTTGAAGCAACAAGTACTAAAAGTAAAATTCAAAAATTGGCAGATAGAATGAGTGGTTATTTTGTACCCATTATTCTTATTATTTCAGTTTTAACATTCATAGTTCAAACGATATGCGGCCTATCAATTGAAGAGTCACTAATTCACATGGTTACTGTACTTGTAGTAGCCTGTCCCTGTGCTTTAGGCTTGGCTGTTCCTTTAGTAGTAGTTGTAAGTAATGGATTGTGTGCTAAAAAAGGATTATTTTTAAGAAATAGCGAGACTTTAGAAAAAGCAAAAAATATAGATACGATTGTCTTTGATAAAACAGGAACTTTAACCTTTGGCAAATTAAATATATTTCAGTTTTTTAATTATTCAAAATACACAGATAATAATTTATTAAATATTGTTGCTAATATTGAAAAAAATTCATCACATCCTATTAGTACAGCATTCAAGATAAATAAAAAATTAGAAGTAAATGATTTTAAAACATTAAATGGTATTGGTATTTATGGTGAGCTAAATGGTAAAGAATACTATCTAGGGAATGACAAGATATTATCAAAATTAGAAATAAAAGATATTAATCAAAATGATTATGATTATTTAGTTAAAAATGGATGTAGTATAATTTATATTATTGAAGATAAAGTGGTGATTGGTCTTATCGGGGTTCGAGATATTATAAGAACAGATATAAAAGATGTTATTCATAAATTAAATAAAAATAATATTGAAGTTATTATGCTAACAGGAGATAACGAAGTTACGGCTCAATTGATAGCGAGCGAACTTGGAATAGCAACAACGATAGCAAACGTCTTACCACAAGAAAAGGCAAAGCATATAAAAAATCTAATAGATAATGGTAAAAAAGTCATTATGGTTGGAGATGGAATTAACGATGCACCAGCATTAGTTAGTGCAACGATAGGAATTAGTGTAAATGATGGCACAGATGTTGCTATGGATTCAGCAGATGTTATTTTAATGAATAATGACATGGAAAACATTTTGGATTTAATAGAGGTAAGCAACCGCTCTTATAATGTTATTAAACAAAATTTATTTTGGGCATTTTTCTATAATATTGGTATGATTCCAATTGCTATGGGATTATTCAGTAATCTTGGTATCAATATGACACCTATCTTTGGTAGTATAGCAATGATTTTTAGTAGTTTAACTGTTGTATTAAATTCATTAAGATTTGGGAG
>CAJUHL010000085.1 GCA_910586425.1 uncultured Bacilli bacterium | reverse complement strand
ATATTTTTAGAAAATATATTTGTTTATCCAATAGAATGCTTAATTCAAGAATTTCCCTCTTGACAAAATATAAAATCATGCTATTCTATAATGATTTATACTTGATTTCAGGAGGAAACCAGAATGCACGATTTTGTATATGTAACCAAAAGGTCAGCACAACCAGTCAAAAATGAATTGATTCAAATTATCCAAGAAGTACAGGACATTGTAAGACCATATTTTACCTTTCAGCCCAAGCCTGTAGGTAGCTCTAGTATGAACATGATTACCTATGACAGAAAATCCAATATAGGATTTGACTTCGATTTCGATCTTGCAATTAATGACGATGATGAAAACTATAGTCCGGGAGAAATTCGCAATATTATGCGAAATGCAATAGACAGAGTTGCACCCAAGTATGGTTATAAACACTGTGAAGATTCCACAAGAGTATTAACCATCAAAAAAGTGAATACATTTACATCTCAAATCATACATAGCTGCGATTTTGCTCTTATATATAACTGTAAAGATAGAAGACAGCAGTATATAAGATTCAACAAGAAAAATGGTAATTACACTTGGGAATTTCAAGGTAAAGGTTTTAAAAACCTGGATAATAAAATTGCCTGGTTAAAGCAAAATGGCTATTGGATAGAATTACAGGATTATTATATTGATAAGAAAAACAGTAATGATAATCCCGATAAACATTCTCGCTCCATTTTAGCTGAGTCCATAAATGAGATGTATCATAAAAAGAAAAATTAACACAAAAAAGAGCCGTCAAAACTGGTGACTCTATCTTTTCTGATTGATTGGTTGTATACCTTCTTTTCTGGAATTGTGTGTCTGATTCTGATTTTTAGGTGCAACCTTTTGAGTTATACTATTAAATTTATCATGGTTCTTTTGCTCTTGAATTTGTTCCTGAGTTTTATTATCCATGTTTTCACCTCATGGATAGTATTCGCAAAATGAAAATAATTATCCGCTTTATAAAATATTTGCAGATTTCTGTTATTAACGCCAGACGTAGGTGTCGATCCCAATGCAGCTCATCGCTACACACACTGTTTTCAAGATAGGTTCAGGAGCCGTCCTGAGTCATCTGGCAAACCATGTGTTTTTATATAGCGACAACATGGTAGTATCGCTTTGCTTAATGTGAATTTTCCCAAACAAGATCTACACCATACTGTAAATTATCAATGAATCTTAATTCACTTAGGTTGTATGTTTTCAGCAATTCAGTACATTTTTCTTCAAATTTATCTCGGCTTTCTTCTTCGTAGATTACATTTTCAAACTGACCAGTTGGAGTGTAAACAATTTTATCAATTAAGTTGCCAGAATCATCCTCAACCTTTTCTACAGTTTCATGCATAACCTCTTTCTTTACTTGTAAAAAAGAAAAATGTCCATTATTTTTCTTATCTTGAATTAATATGAATTAATATGGAATACATAACAGTACCTCCTACAATGTCTGTTCAATAGTCTCTTCAAAACTATTAACGTGACTCCTGGCAATTTCCAAAAGCTCTTTGATTCTTGCAATTACCTTTGTTTCAAATAGAATTGTTTTTGCTTGAGCAAGTACATGTTTATCTGTGAATACAGTTCCATCGAGTTCTGAATCAAGAATTTTCTTTGCATCAATAGAAATAGATACTTCAAAATTTTCATCTAACATAAATTCTTTATTATTTAGATCCAGATTAACTTCAACGGCATTTGCTTCAGTGGAAACAACAGGAAGTCCATCTGACACAATAAATTTATCTTTAAATTCAATGTCTGCATATCTTAGTAACTGCGGAGTATCCTCCAGCATAGCCAGTTCACTTTCAGCGGTCACAGATGCAGTTCCCCACTCAGATGGTTTAATGACCGATGTATATGTGTCATTTTCAATACTTCTAATAGGTAAAATTTTCATTATTCCTTGTCCTCGCTTTCTTCCTCTTCTAACTCGTTGTATAAATCTCTGAAAATAATATAAATATCTCGAATAACCCTTTTAGATAAAGCGCAATTCAGATCTTGATATTTGAAATCTGTATTATCCATTAATAAGTCAATCTTGTTTGTTGTTCTATTTACATTAAATTGAGCAATAGTGGCAGAAGAGAATAATAGTTCTGCTTGCTCTAATTTTCGTCCACCATCACTACGGATTGTTCTTACTTCACCCAATCTTAAAGGTCTATTAATATCATAATTTACCATTCGTTCACCAACTTTCTTTTATTATTTCAACTTTATATAGTGGATGAGGTTAGAATCGAACTAACAATCTTTACCTCATGGGAACGGTTTTACAGACCGCCGTAACAGAACCAATAGTTACCTCTCATCCATGAGAATAGGAGAGTACTGAAGACTCTCCGGAAATGTTCTGTCTTTCCAGAATGTCAGACCGCACAGCAGTCATTCGCTAATTAAAAAATTATAATTAATGAAGATGAATATGAACATCTTGCTTATTATAATTTTCATAATTATTACTTTTATTTATGCCCTTTATGTATAAGTGTTTCTCCATTTTTTATAGCCTCTTGAATGTTTTCATTATTTAGTAATGCAAAATCAATTAGCATATATGCTTCTCTATACGCCAAAGAGGTTTTATATGGATTTACGATATAAGTTATAATAGATGAAAAGAAAGATATAATAGAATAAAAAAGAATTTTCCCCTTTCCTTCATCTATCATACTTACATATATAACAATACTTGTACTTAAAAATGTTGAAAGAACAATAAAATAATGTACAGCTAACCATGTTATACTTGACCGTATCCATATCTTCCTTCTATAATAGGCATCTTTTAGAATAGCATCATCTATATTATTTTTAAAATTTTTTCCACTAATACAATTAACACATAAAGTTGCAGTAAAAAAGAATATAATAGCAAAAATAAATATTCCATCATAAACTTTAATATTTTGTAAAACATTCATATATATCACTACCTTTGTGTATTTATATCTTAATTATACACTAGATTATGATATAAATAAATATATTTATCATAAGAAAGTTCTTTAAAATTGGAGATTTATCGGTTAAATAAATGCCTCATCAGACTCATCATCTTCATCTTTCTTGATTATGTAATGATTTTTGGTGGTAGAAACATCATTGTGTCCTAATAATTTCTGAGCAACCTCTGCTGATTTATGCTCGTACACAACAATATTGGTCGCTCTGCTTTCACGGAATAGGTGAGGATGTACTCTGCGTCCTACAATTTTTGTAAACAATCCTTGGCACCACCCGTTAAAAGTATCTTCTCCAACCTGGCGAGTAGTTCCATCTTTCTGCTTAATTACAAACATAAAAGGACAGTCATCATCACCACGAACCTCTAACCATTTTTTCAGCCAACACATGGCATCTTCGCCAAATTTTAGTTTTCTTTGCTTGCCTACAATAGAAGCGCCTTTGCATCGGATCGTATGAGTCTGATATGATTTAGATACAGCTTCTTGTTCATTACCGTCTTCGTCAATTATTTTGATTTTCTTTTCTTTTGGTTCATAATCCACAACTTCTTTGAGAAGCTGTCTGGCTTCAGCACGTCTGCATCCAGTGGAATAAGAAAATACTAAATAAGCTAATTTTTGCCACTCTTCACGCTTTTCTAATTCTTCACAAAGCATTACGTATTCATCAGGGGTAAGAGGAACTTTTTCATGTACATATCCAGTCTTAACTACTTTTAGTCCAACTGTGAAATTACGAAACGTAGGGTATTCGTCCTCATACATCATCATTACATAGTTACAAAATGAACTAACACTTGACTTTTTGAATTTAATACCAGAATCGGACAAGCCTCTGTTTGTAATTTGATTCAAATATCTTGCAAATTCTTTCTTCTTTATATCAAGAAAGCTTTTATTATTGAGATTTTCTTTCACCCAATAGAAAAATATCCTTAATCCTGATCTATAAGCAATTTTTGTTTTAATGGCTAATTCAGTCTGATTTTCAAGATATTCTTCTGCCATATTCCTATTAAATTCAAGAACTTCTGACCACATTTCATCCGTTATATCTTCGCTGCGTTTTGCATTTTTACCGTCCACATTTCTCACTTCCTTCCGTTCAATAAGTAACCAGCCTCATCACTGGTAGACACACTACTTGCACCGTGTATATATCTCTATATAAAAATTATTTGTATTCTTTTCTTAACTTTTCAGTTATGTATATTTGTCCTCGTCCTGTAACGTATGTAGTTTGTTGTGTCTTAGAACCATATGGCGTTTCGTATACAGATTCTTTTACCTGAAAATATCCACCATCAATATATCTTTGATAAAGCATATTATTTTTCATTAAAATTTCTTTTCTTCTCAACCACTCAAATAATCTATTGCGACCGATATTAATGTGCTCATCTTTTAGCAATTTTGCCATTTTACCCATATCAATAAGATTACTACTGTCAGAAACTTTATTTGCGAAATCCACAAGAGGACGTTGTTCTTCAATTGTTAATTCAAGATTTTTTATTGTTTTATCTGCGAGTTTTAATGCACGAGCCATCACCTGTTCTGGTGTATTCCATGCCTTTTCCAAATCAATTAAATATTGTCTGCATTGTTTACCTTTATCAGTTCTACTCATTAAACATATATGTTTTGCCATGTCTACAGACAATAAATAATCTTATAAGTCTCTATGTGCTCCATTATTTACAACCGTACCTGAAAGTACACTTGTAAAATCTTCGCCTTTAATAAAACCTTGACTGTTTGAACCAAACCAAGAACTAAATCTTTTCTTGATTTCTAGTCCTTCATATAAACTTCTTGCCGATACTGTTGGTTCATCTGTTTCATAATTTACTTTAATAATTTCGTTCATGTATTTCCTCCAATTTTTATATTCTTAAAATTGAAGGTAGAGATAAGGAATATCCTTGTAATTCTCTTTACCTATCTAACTGACAGACCATAAATTGTTTACACTACATCTTTCTCCAAACAAATAAGACCTACGCTCATTTTCTGAACGCAAGCCTTTTTTAAATTCTTATCAATTATCAGATACCAAATTCAATTTTCCAACTTTTCCAGTAAATCTCTCACAGTAATTTCCTCTCCAATAGATACACACTCATCTAAGCGATGGAAGAGTAGTTCTTTGAGAATAGTAAGCTCATCATCTGTGAGATCTACGGATTTTACAATTTCGTCATACAATATTGTCACCGCCAATCCGGATTATGCTTTTACAGCATCCTTCAAAGATTTGCCAGCTTTAAACTTTGGAGATTTAGAAGATGGGATAGTAATTGTGCCTCCTGTAGCTGGGTTCCGCCCCTGACGTTCTGCACGTTCTACAACTTCAAAAGTACCAAAACCAACTAACTGCACCTTATCACCATTAGCAAGTGCATCAGCAACAACATTAGTAAAAGCAGTCAATGCCTTTTCTGCATCTTTCTTAGAAATTTCCGCCTTATCAGCCATAATTCCGATTAATTCAACTTTATTCATATTTTTATTTTCCTTTCAATTTCCAATATTTTATGTAATTGAGATAGCAGCACCAACAATTCTCTATCTCCGAGTCGTCTATTAATTCGGGTGTAGTACGACTAATAACCACCTCTGCTAGTTGGAATTAATATTATGGGGCTATCTATTTCCCGACAGCCCCCCTCGTCAAAACGGACTACTCAAAAGTAGAAGAGTAGTCCTATTTTTCATAGTCACTTATGCATAATAATATAAAAACTGTGTCGCTCGTACACAGCCTACTTTGTCATGAAATTAGTATTCTATTTATTAATCTAATGAAACAGGATAACAAGCCTTTATTCCATCACGATCAATTACACAAACCATTTGTGAAGGCTTGCCGCTGAGTCTCTTAGAGATTGTATAATCATCAGTTGTTCCACTAAAACTTCCACTTCTAATAATTTTTACATTGGCGATATCATCATAAGAACATCGGTGCAAATGACCATAAAATATTCCTCTTGGTTTGAAATTGAGCATCATAACCAATTTAGACACACCAGATTCAGAGTAACTATCCCAATCACCATGTACCATAAGATATTCATTGCCACGAATTATGCAAGTGGCGATAGTAGAATCATAATTTTCATCATCAATAAAAATTACATTCTGCAAATGGTCTAATTTTGCTTTTATATACCAGGGTATAAGATTATCTAATCGGTTTCCTCTAAGAACCTGATCCTTAAATGATGTCCTTGAATGATTCCCAGCTACTCCGTTTATATACACAGTTCTAAAATGTTTGCTCAATTCATAGATAAATGCAGAAATTAACTCCGCACTCTTTTGGATTTGATCAGTGACATTTTCTC
>CAJUHL010000084.1 GCA_910586425.1 uncultured Bacilli bacterium | reverse complement strand
ATGCAGAGCATTGAGCGCAGCTTACGAGCTACCTCTCAATGCTCTTTTTTTGTGTTCAAAACCAAACAAAGAAAGGAATTAATATATATGGAAAAGAACAAAAATTTGAATGATTCAAAAAGAAGAAAAAATGACGAGTTTTATACCTTGCTCCCTGACATAGAGGCAGAACTCCAGCACTATAAGAAACGCTTTAGAGGAAAAATCATCTATTGCAACTGTGACAATCCAGAATTTTCTAACTTCTGGAAATATTTCAAGGCACATTTTAAGGAATATGGAATTAAGAAGCTCATAGCCACCTATTATGATTCTGGAAAGTCTACATATAAGTATGAGTTAAATGCTGGGGATGATGAGCCAGTAAAAACTCCCCTCATCAGTGACGGAGATTTTAGAAGTCCTGAATGTATAGAGATTTTGAAAGAAGCGGATATAGTAGTAACCAATCCTCCATTTTCCCTGTTCAGAGAATACATCTCACAGCTCATAAAATATGATAAAAGGTTTATTATTATCGGAAGTCTTAACGCTGTCGGCTATAGAGATGTATTTCCTCTCATAAAAAGCCGCCAGATCTGGATCAGTTCCAATAACCAACACCAACGCTTTAGAATCCCTGATGATTATGATATAGGCGTAACTCGTGTTGATTCGGATGGTCATAAATATGCTACTATTGGAAATATTGCATGGTTTACCAACATTCCTACAGAAAGAGAATTTCCCAACTTAGCTCTAACAGCTCAATATTCTTCTGAAAAATATCCCCACTATGACAATTACGATGCAATCAATGTCAATAAGCTCTCTGAGATTCCCTGTGATTATGATGGTGTCATGGGTGTACCTGTTACCTTTATCGCCAAATATAACCCAGGACAATTTAAAATTTTAGGGATAACAACTGGATCAGATGCATTTGAGGCATCCCCTACCAAGAAATATATCAATCCTGTTCGTATGACTGGCACTCATAAAGGTGGTAGCAGTACAAATACTTCTGCTGTGCTTTTACTTTCCGAACCACCAGAGGACGGAGCTTACTATGCCGCCGATAATGTGGAGGGATTCTTAAAAGTCTTATACAAGCGAATTTTGATTCAAAAAAATAAGCCATAGGTTTTACGCCTACGGCTTATTTTTTGTTTCTATTCTACTTTTTATGGGGAAAGTGCAAGAACTGGATTTTACAGTTTATTAAAATATAGCTTTAGTTTATTACCTTCATTTTTAGAAAGTATTATGCTCTCTATATTTAAAGAATTAGATTCATCATATTTATAACCTGATATATTTTTGTCATCAGTTGTAGCATGTATTGTTGTTCCAACAGCGCCTGTTCTTGTTTCAGGTGTTTTAATGAAATTACCATTACTATCATACCAATAAACAATATATGTATTTATTTCTATGCTTTCATCTTTGTATTTAAATAAATTTTCTTTTTCTTCTTTATCCTCATATGGTCTATCAGTTTCTATTTTATTATTGACTTTAATCTGTAAAGTCCCTTCTTCTGAGGCATCTTTTGTTATTGTAAGTACATAGTCATTTCCGACCTTTTCAAAAGTAACACCTTCTACAGAGTTAAGAGGTTCCATAGATACAAAATCAAAGTACATATCATCTTTTTCTGTGATCGTATATGTACCAATAGGAACCTCTCTAACAGTAACAGTGTTTTTATTATCTATTTGAACAGAAATAGTGTCCCCTGTTTCCCTATTTTTCATAGATACTTGGAACTTGTATAAATCATCCCTTTTAAGCTGCAGCTTTTCAAAGGCTTCATCTGTTCCTTCTATCCCTTTTACAAAACTAAGATTAACAGAATCTACTCCTTCATAAGTATTAACTATATTGAATAATCCTTCTGCTGGCACATCAGAGGATAAGGTTCCTGTATAATGCCATAACATATTTAAATTATTTCCATAGTTACCATGATTGGGTGATTCTGGATAGTCTGTTCCTGTCAGTTCTGTTGCTGTATAATTAGGAAGTGCCGCTGTTGTTCCTGTTACACTAACTTCCGCTGCTTCTATAGAATCAATACTAAAGCCATAATAAGAACATTGTGAACCATCTGTTCTCCAATAAAGGTAAAAATCTTTTGTAGGAACATTCACAGTTTTACCTGCAAGCGCTGTTCCTCCCCATTTACCTAATTTAAAAGTCTGTCCGTCTTGCTTGTAATATATTTCAACATAGTCATAGTTTGCGCTTTCTGTTCTACATTGGCTATTAAATTTAATCGCCAAACCATTTCTGTTATCAGTTCCGTTTCCATTTGTATATTGAGTTGTATATTTTTCAATAGGAATTTCTTCTACAGAATAAATACATCTTGTTTCATCTGCATTATAAATAGGCACTTTATCGAATGAATATTTCCATTCTTTATCTGCATTTGTTGTTGTGGTTCTATAAACCTTTCCATCTTTTAAAAGGTTAATAGTAATGCTTTCTGGACGTTTGGATTCAGTATCTCCCACCCAAGTTTTAGTTCCTGAAATATCTGTAAACGCATCATCTTTTAGAGTATTTGTGACTTCATAGCAATCGTCTAATTCGTTATACTCTATTGATGCTTCATAGTTTAAAGAAGGTTCTTCCTCAATACTGTATAACTTTGAATCATCTATTAAAAGATTTCTAAAAATCACCGTTGGATTATCTTTTGTAATCTGTTTTCTTTCTATTTCTATGCCTGATTTTTTGAGAATAATATCAATACTATCAGGACGTAAATCCCATCTATTATTCTCATCATCCCAAGTCTTATTAACCGTTAAATCATAATAATCAAAAAGTCTTACACGCACTATATTAGAATTAATACCTGTAACAAAATCCACTTTTGTATTAAGGACTTCATCAATAGGATTCCATTGTGTCCAGCAATTATTATATGTGTAGGTTTTTATGTCATTCTCTAAAGGTCTGGGCAAGTCTTTTATTGAATCATCACCCTCATATGGATCATCAGGAGCTTGCATCTTTACCAAAACATAAAGCAAGCTATCAGCAGGAATAACGGCAGGTTCTCCTGTCTCTACATCCAATAATTCAAATGCCAAAGATTTTACTGTTGATTTATCTACAGAATCTGTATATTCTTTCCAATTAGTGTTTTTAAGAATATTTCCATTGCTATCTGTTTTGAAAATAGTTTTGCTTACTTCTTTACCATCTTCTTCTACTATTGTTTGATCCGAAAGATAAAGATCCGTTTCTTCTGGATTTGTAGAATAATATGGTTTCACGACTACTTTTTTCGTAACATAGCCTTCTTCATCTGCATTTTCGTTTTTTGGCTCATATACTCTCCATGTTTTATTTTCAATATAGGATGTATCTATTCCCAGAAAACTTCCTTGCCAATGATCCTTGTTTCCATAAGCCATTTCTATATTATTAGCAATAACCATATTAGTAACAGCATTTTGTCCTGTACGAACTCTTAACTTGTAAGTATATTCTTCAGTATACGCAGAAGTTGCTTTATCCGTAGTAAAATTACTTTTACTGGTTTGTACTTGAGTCTGCACATCTTGGTGACTACTAATTATAGAATTTATGGTTGTCGTAGCAGATGAATAGCACAATCTATCATTGGTTTTTCCATTTTCATTAATATCTACTGCATCTTTATCGTAATAACCACTATCACTTGTGGAAGATGATTTATAATTACTATCTGAGATTAAAGTTTGCTTGCTGCTTGGATTTAAAAATTCAGCATATACATGATTTTTATAAACATTTCCATATTCCTGATAGGAATCATAAGAAATTTCATAGTCATAATTAATTACTGGACCAATACCTAAATACCATCTTGAATCATTATATGTCTTGCACCCAATTATAATATTTTCATCTGTGATATCTATTATTACTTTTAATAAAGTTCTTCCTGTATTATTCCAATTTTTAATGATTTCAACTTGAGTATTGCGTTTTAGTATGTCAAGAAATTCTTTGTATGTATATGCGGTTCCGTCTAAATTGTACATACGAATATCCCTATAATTAGCTCCACTGCTATCATTTTCAGGATAAACATCCGATGCATTTATCGAAGTAATACTAGAAGTATTTTTTCCAGAGCCGCAAAGCGATAAGTTTTTAATAATTTCTTCTTTTGTAGAAGAAAGTTCCATTCCTTTCGGCAGCAAATCATAGACTTCTAATCCTTTTATAGTGTCATCTTCATCATATTGATCAAGATATACTTTACTAAAATTAGAAGAGCCTTTTATATCTAACCTAATATTAAAACTACCTTTAAAAACTTCATTCTTTGCATCCTGTATATTGCTATAGCCGCCTGCTTTGGATGTAATTAATCCATTATTTCTATTTTTTACAATATAATAATCCCAAGTATGTTTACATACTCCTCTTTGCATATATGTTCCATAAGTTTCTAGATCATAAGTTGCAATGTTGTCATATGTAAAAATATTTCCATAAGAATCTGCCCCAGGTTCATTTTGAAGAATTAAGTTACCTTCACCATCTTTAAAATATACTTGCAGATAGTTAAAATTGTATAATTCTCCTTGTTGTGGTATATCCTTTCTTAAAAATCTAACACTACAAGTAAAACTTCGATAATAACTACTTGGTTTTACTAAGCTTTCTTTCATATCTTTAATTATGAAATAAAATCCCACAACTTTATTTGTTTTTGTAAATGACCAACTTTTTTCGGAGGAAGAGTTTTTAAAAGAATCATATAATGTATATTCTGAATTTTCTGCATATCTAACCCACAACTCGCAATCATATTTATTGGTAGAAATTTGCTGACCATTACCATTATAAAGTGTCGGAAAACCTATGGAACCAAAATAATATTCATTATCATCTAACTTTGAATATCCACCTGTCTTATCTGTAGCATATAAAAGATCATCACCAATTTTTAAAGTCATTGGATTGCCTGTATAATAGGCAGTGGGATAAGTTGAATATGTGCAGTACGAATATTCAGCTTCTGCCAAAATATCTTGATACCTTAAATAGCCAGTTCCTAATTTGTTTATTCCATACAGGTTCCCAGAATATTGAAATTCAAATTCATTTAAAGCAATTTCTACAGTTGATGAATCTAATAATTCTTCTTCATCTCTATCCCTATAGATTCCGTATAAATCAGCAGTGTTTCTAATAATTAAATTTCCATTTTCATTAATATATTCATTGTCAGATAAATTTTCTTCAATGACATTACCAGCAGAATCATAGTATTTATCTCTTGGATAGCCAACATATACGCCAAGATCATAATAACTTCCTGAAGCAGTATATTCTGCATTTGAACGTGTAAATTTATATTTTCCGCTTTCTGTTTCTACTGGTTCTATAAGATTCCCCTGAAAAGAAAGCACTTTACAATCAGTTGGAAAAACATCATATACAGCATAGTTTTTTAAACTTATATATGGATAATAGACACTACTAACATTGCTTGGATGAAATTTATAAAATACCCAAATATATTTTTCAGCATTTTCTCCTAAACCATCATATGATTTTTGCAACTTTAATGCTGATTTTTCAATAGTAGGAATTACTCTTTGCCATGGATGAATGTATGTCCTTGTATAGTCAAAAACTATTTCATTACTTTCTATATCTTTATAGCTTTCATTTTCTATATTAGAAATTAACGTGGCTTTGAGATTTTTTAATAGGGTATGTGTACATTCATCTTCACTTACTTCCCCACCCAATGTGGTAGAGTTTTCTGAGGAAGGTGTCATTGTGTAAGATAATTTTATACTCCCTTCAAAATTTGATTTTTCCTCAATCGTATTTGCATTAGTTAAAACCAAATTTTTAACATAAGAAGGACTATAAATTGTTGTCACACGATCATTACTATCATACATTTTTATATCCCAATCATAGCCAGAATGAGTTGCATCATTAGCTCCAAATAAAACACTGGTATTAAGTTGAGGAGCTCCACTCTCATTAGGGTATAAAAGATTTGGAATTACTATTTGAGCTTCCCCAGGTTGATAAGTCGTCACAGTATTTGTATTCTTATAATTTATCTGTACTGTAATTACTCTTGGAGTGCCTTGTCCATATCCGCCATCTGATGCATCCCAATCAATAGCAGTAAGCGGCGTTTTTCCATTATCTACAGTAGAATCATAAAAAACAAGTCCTAATTCCCAGTTGTCGGTGGATGGTTCTTCTCCATCTTCTGTATTATCTCTTTGTAACAATATATTGTTATTTAATTTTTCTTTGGAAGAATCTATATCGTTAGAGGATATATTTGATATAGATGTTTCTTCTAATGCATTTGAATCTGTTGCTACTTCTGCAGAAATGGCATTAGATTCCTCCGTACTTATCTTGTTTTCTGTGTTTAAATCATCCAGCGTTTGCTGCTCTGTGTACGTTTCTCCTGCTGATAAAGCATTGACAG
>CAJUHL010000083.1 GCA_910586425.1 uncultured Bacilli bacterium | reverse complement strand
TTTTATTTGTTTTCAATGATTTTTTTCTATATCTCCACACTTTGGCAACACTATCTATTCTTGGGTTTAATTTGACAAAATTTTGAAAATCAGTATAATGAAAAAAGACAAAAGAAATCAAACGATAGTGGGAGAAGTATTATGAAACAAGAATTGATTAGTATAATAGTACTTGCTTATAATGCGGAAAAATATATAAAAGAATGCTTGGAATCGATTGTTAAACAGACTTATCAAAATTTGGAAATTTTGGTCATATTAGATGGTTGTAAAGATAAGACAAAATCCATTGTACAAAGATTTGTAAAAAAAGATAATCGAATTCGTGTCTTATCACATGAAAATAAAGGTACCTGTTTTTGTCGTATTGAAGGATATGAAAATGCCAATGGAAATTATATTATGTATGTAGATAGTGACGACTGGATTGAAAAAGATATGGTAGAAACTATGTATCAAAATTTGTTAGAATACGAAGTTGATATTGTGCATTGTCAATATAAAAGATTGAAAGAAAAAGAAATAAAAATACCAAAAAATATTTTAAATCGTAATGTTAAAATGACGATAGAAGAATTTGAACCACAATTCTTTGATTTGTTATATCATACGCAAAATTGTAATTCCATCTGTCGCCAATTCATTCGTAAGAAAACAATGCACCAAATGCCAAAAGTAAATCCTAACTTAATGTATCTTGAAGATTTGGCATGCAATTTAGCGATTTATAAAGAAATGAAATCTATATTATTTATTCCAGATGAGCTTTATATTTATCGTAAAAATATGGATGGAATTACACAATCCATGCAGATAGAATTCATTCGAAAAAAAATAAGAGATATGTGTCAAGTACATTATACCTTATATAATATGGTGTCTGATTTTGGAATAAAAGACAAAAAACGTTATAAAAGATTTTCTGTGATTCAAATGCTTTACCAATTGACTTATTTATTTTATCAGTTAAAAGAAGCAAAAAAATATACTAAATTTGAATTAATTGCTTACATGGAATCTATATGTAATCAAAAAGAGGTAAAAGAAATGATGACATATTTACTCAAAAATCCAGATGATGTAAGTTTAAAGGAAATGGGTATTTCTACTTATCATACTGCTACTTATTTGTTAAATGAAAACTATCATGCATTATATTATTACTATGTATGGATATATAAAATTGTTTTATTCTTAGAAAGTAAGTTTTCCAAATGAAAAAATATATCAAATGGATATTTGTTCTTCTTTGGATGATACTTGTTTTTGTGTTATCAAGTGAATCGGGTAGAGAATCTATCCAAACCAGTCATTTTTATGTAGATAAAATATTACATCTATTTCCTTTTATATCAATTGAATGGGTTACTTTTTTGGTTCGAAAATTTGCTCATTTTTTTCTGTATTTTGTTTTAGGAATACTAGTTAGTAATGCTAGTAATGGGAAAAATAAAAGATGGATGAAGTTTTCTTTTTTGATTTGTTTTTTGTATGCTTGTACCGATGAGTTTCACCAACTTTTTGTGATAGGACGTTCTGGGGAATTAAAAGATGTATTTTGGGATGGATTTGGATCGGGTGTAGGAATTTACTTATATCATTGGTTTTGTAAGAAAAAGATGGTATACTAGTTTTTGGATATGACTAATTGTGATAAAATTGTCTTTTTTTGAATAGGATGGATTGAGATGAACTTAAATGGTATTTTATTTTTAAATCGGTTTCCCAAGTTAGATTTACATGGGTATGATAGAGAAACTGCACGAGTTGCCATTGATGATTTTATTCGTGATAATTTACGGATGAAAAATGAAATTTGTCTTATTATACATGGGATTGGGAGTGGCATTCTTTATAAAACAACACATGAAACATTAAGAAAAAATAAAAAAGTGTTGCAATACCAAATTCATTATTTTAATCCAGGGTGTACTATTGTTCAAATTAAGGTTTGACAGGCCAAAATCATGGTGTTATAATAACTGTCTGTTCACCAAATACTTTAACAAATTGCAAAAAATGGGTCTTTTTGGCAATTTTTGTTTGTATTTGACAAATAATAGGTTTTATGCTATTATACATGGCATAAATGAAGGGGGAATTTATATGTATGAAGAAAAACAAAATAATTTTTCGTTAAGAAATGTAGTAATACAATTTCTATTTGTAGCCTTATTTATCTTTATTTTGATATGGCTATTTCCAATGAAAAGTGATTTAAAGAACGCAATTAATGGAATCAATAAAGAAAATAATGTTGCTGTATTTTATGATCAGATTTTCAATAATAATGTAGTTGCTATGAAAGATGCAGCGAAAAGTTACTATACAACAGAAAGATTACCTAAAGTAGTTGGAGAAACTGTAAAAATGACATTAGGTGATATGCTGAATCAAAAAATAATTTTACCATTTGTTGATAGTAAAGGATCTCAATGTGATTTGATTGATTCTTATGTTGAAGTAGTAAAACATGAGACTGAATTTGTCATGAAAGTGAATTTAAAATGTACAGATCAAGAAAATTATTTATTGGTATACATGGGATGTTATGATTATTGTCAGACTGCCATTTGTGAAAAACAACCAAGTGATGTAAGCCAACCTATTATTTACCCATCTAAACCAGTTATTAATAATACAGTAAATAATACAACAATCAATAACAATACAACGATTAATAATAATACAACCAATAATGTGGTAATTAATCCACCTGCAAAACCAGATAAACCGGATAAGCCAGATCCAGAACCAGTAGATCCAGAAAAAGAATATCTATGGGAATATGTGAAAAAAATAGATAATAGTTATTGGAAAGAAGGAGAATGGTCTGAATATTCTACTACTCCAGTACAAGCAGATAAATATACCGCAGTGCGTACTAAAACGACAAAGCAGAAAGTATTAACTGGTTATAAAGAAACTACAACGACTGATAAATCTAAACCAATCTATTCTGTGAAAGTATTGGATGCAGGAACGGAACAACTATTGGTATGTAATAAATATGATTATGTACCAACTGGGGAAACCATTAGTGGAGAGCAATGGATTTATTTAGGAGAAAAGCCATATTACGAAAAACCAAATCAAGCAGGTTATAAATATGAATTTGTTCGTTCTTTCCATGAAGGATGTCCTGAAAATTGTACTTCTACTGTGGGAATGGTTTTTAAAGTATGGAAGAAGTCTACACAAAATTTATCAGAATATAAATGTGTAGAACCTACTTATCAAACGATAAAACTTACCACTGAAGTAAAGTACATTTCTGGGTATGAGCAAACTACGACAAGAGAACCAATTTATGAAATAAGAGATGTGAAAACATATAGTTATAAGAAAAGAGAGTATATAGAAGATATCAAAGAGGACAAACTTTGGAGTGTTTATAATGATACAAAGTTATTATCAGATGGATATCAATATACTGGAAATAAAAAAGAAAAAACAGAATAAATGATTAATGATAGGGGATTAGAAAGGGTTGAAATTTATGAAAAATAGACAAAAGTTGAAAAAGGAAGCACAAAATATAATTGAAGAATTTAGTAAGGAACTGGATTCTAATACTTCTAATTATTTACGATTGGATTCCTTATTAAGTCAAGCACAAGAAGAATTAGACGCTTTAAAACTTTCATCAACTATCCAAGCAAATTATGTTAGTAAATTAACACAATTAGGAATGGACAAAAAGTTGGAAAGAATAGATGTTCAAAAGGAAACACTTGGTGCATTGATAGAAAGAGGGAAAGCTAATTTGTATTCATGGATGACAAAGCATCCTAAAATTACGCTTACTGCTGCAGCTTTTGCTACAGCCACAGTTACATTGTTTCCTAAAATAGCGTCATATGCTCAAGAAAGTGAAAATGATTCATCTATACAAATCAGAAGTGAAAACTTCTATATAGGAGGAAAAAATGAGGAATCTTTACCAGTAGAGGAAATACAATCAGAAGCAAATGAGGAATTAAATGTACCAGAAGTTCTATTGGCACCAGATTTATCATTTGATGCTAACGATAATACCATTTTGATTAATAATAGTATTGAGTTTATTGCATCTTCAAGAGAATGTGGTGTTGATTTTATGAGTACAGTTGGTATTCATAATTATATGGATTTCTATTTACTTGCCAATATGGAGCAAGTGGATCCTTTAGATTATGCTCGATTGGGTTATTTTAGTAAAACTACAGATTCCATTATCCAGAATTTTTATTGGTGCATCAATGAGTTTATGGAGGACGCAATGACGGTTACATCTGACAAACAATTGAAATACGATTTGATTTTTTCCCATCAGCCATCTGCTGAACTTGTAATGCAATTTCAGGCATTGATTGCTAAATACAATGATGCAGAAAAATCAGAAAGAAAAGAAGTAGCCAAAGAAATAGAAGTATTTATCGAAGAAAAATTGATGAATGAGCATACAGCGCAATATAATGCTGCTGCAGTTGTATTATGTGGTTGTCTTGCCAAATCAGCGGATGTGATTTTACCAAAAGGGCTATCAGATGATATTATGAATTTCGTGGGACAAGATTTATATACTTGTACAACAGAAGCCCCATATGGAACAAAACAAAAAAGTGAACGAGCAGAGTTTGAAACCGTACTTTATGGAATGTTATCTGAAAAGTTAACATTGTCATATATGCTAGAATATCGAAATCAGGATTTTTCACTTGTTTCTGAAGTGGAACGATTATCAGGTATTCAATTAGAAACGGAAATTTATAAGGGAGCTCAAGATAAAAAAACAGAGTATCAAGAAAATGAAAAATTTTCATACGAAGGTACTGGAAGTACTAAAAAAACAAGTACTGAAGTATCTATAGACGATGTAACAACATTGCCTAATAATCAAATTGTTTCCAATCAGGAGTTAGAGCAGCTAGGATTGAGTACTGAATCTATAACCACTGAAGAATATGAAGCAGCAAAAAGAGAAGAATTTGAGGATGCTGCAAATAATCAGTTTGATGCTAATTCAAAATCAAAATTAGAATATGCCCAAAGTGCATTTTGGGATGGATTAAATGGGGTAGCGGCAAAATATCCAAATGATGCTCTTTATATGAAGAATTATAATGAAGGTGTTTTATCAAGACCTTCTCAACAAGAAACAGTTGAGACAATTGTAGTTGTACCAGAACAAATTGTTGAAGAGACTACAGATCCTGTTGTGGAACAAGATTTTGTCGAAGAGGTATCACAAGAGAATTCAAAACAGGAAGAAGTAGAAACAAATCCAGATTCTTCTTCAACTGAAGATTATGAAATTATAATAGAAGAGTCTATTGAGGAGGAAGGCTTTCAAGAAGATTACGAAATTATAGAAGAATCTGTTGAAGAACAAGGCTTTCAAGAAGGCGATTATTCTGCTATGTCCAAAGCTTCATTATTGACACAATATAAAGCATTACGTCAAATAGCAGATACTGCTATTATGAATCCAGTTTACAATGTGGAACAAGGTATCTTTACATTGGATGGAGAAGAATATAAAGTTTTAGAAAAATCAAGATGTGCATAAGGAGTGTAAATTCACTCTTTTTTTCTTCGATTGTTTGACTTTTAAAATTT
The DNA here is from genome assembly GCA_910586425.1 of uncultured Bacilli bacterium. The sequence goes on along the minus strand of CAJUHL010000083.1, from coordinate 1,102 downwards.
GAAATGTTATAATTTGGATACAGTAGAATAGGAGGCGTAGTATGAAAGAAACTTATTTATTTGATTATATCAATGAAAATGAATTTCATAAATTGGAACGCTCCTTAAAAAAATACAATATGTTGGCATATAAAAAATTATATTTTGAGTATTATCCTAGCTTAAAAGAAGGAAATTTTTTAGGAGAGGTTATTTCGACTAATGAGACAAATGGAACTGTTACTTATAAATTAAAATTACCTACAGATATGTTATTTGCAAAAGTACATGGTGCCATTGAATTATATTATATTGTATATGAAAAAGAAAAAATTATTATGTTAGATAAATTAGAACCAGTTGATATACTAGCAGAAGGACATCAATCAGAATTGGTAACTTATAAGGGTGTTATGGTTTCGAAAGAACATTCGGACAAGGATATTTTTAAAATTAATTTATTAAATATGATTCAAAAGTAGGGAGAGTTATCTTCTTTCTTTTTTTTGAAATAATTGTATGTTTAAATCATTATTTATCTGTATTTTTGGTTTTTAATTATAATGTCAATATCATTTTTTGCAAGTATGGTTGACTTTATTTTTATATAATAATTATATTATGTGTTTTATTTAGGAAGTGATGTAATGAACAAAAATATAAGAGAGTTTAAAATAAAGGATTGGAAAAAGGTAGTTAAAATTTATAAGCAATCTTTTCCTAAGTATGAACGGTTTTCCTTTTTACTATTATATTTTAATATTTTAATGAAAAATTCAAATATGTTTGTTTTAGAAATCAATCATGAAATATGTGGTTTTATTCATTTCATGCACTATAAAAATATGACTTTTATATTATATTTAGCCATTGATCATGATTATAGAAATAATGGGTATGGAAGCTTTTTATTAAAATGGTGTTTAAACGTATATAAAAATCATACTATCTTTCTTAATATCGATGAAGTTAATATTAAGTTTGATGATTATATTTTAAGAAAGCAAAGACTAGAATTTTATTTACATAATGGTTTTTATTTAACTGAATATTTAAGTGTTGAAAGACAACAAATTTAGCTTTGGAAAAATAATTGGTATAGTTTTTAATACCAGAAGCTCCA
>CAJUHL010000082.1 GCA_910586425.1 uncultured Bacilli bacterium | reverse complement strand
AGATAGGATTATTAGGAACTCCTGCAGAACCAAAAGACTCTGTGGGTGGACGCAACTACAAGATATTACATTATTTATACAAATTTCAAAATAACATTTAATCGTAATAGTAAGTATAAACTAAGTATGAAATACAATTTCAATTTTCTGATCATATAAATTAATATTGTCTTTAAAAAGTTCTATTGCAATCAAATTTTCGAACAAGTTTTTCAATGTTTCAAATCTCAAAGACTCAAGATTTTTCTAAATCATACTTAACCTTCTAATTCCATGTGCTCCATGGTTCGCATAGCCCAATGCCTATACCAAGCATTAAAGGAGGAAACATCTAGTGATGTGTTTTTATCTTGATGCCGAATTTATTCGTGGTGGAAGTGCAAACCATTATACATATCTAAATCTATGCCAAAAGATCTGCTCATATTTAGTCCATCTAAATATGTTATGATTGAAATTCCTGATGTCTGTGGCATTTGATATCCACCCATCCAATTTCCTGCTTTCCAACCATATCCATTGTTAAACAAACCTGTAACACGAAATGTAGTCGCACTCAAAATCATTGTGCTTCTTGCATAAATGGAACCTACAAACAATACATCAACCAACCACCTTGTTACCATGGTTCTCCTGGAACATAAAATTTAATTTTCTTAAAAATATTTTCTGGTATTTTTGTAAGATTATCATATTTTATAAAGAAACAATACATCTTTTTATTATTTATTTTCTCATTCAAATAAATATATAATCCACCTGTTGTTCTCCAATCTCCAAAGCCCAAAGATAAATAATTTTTTATAGAAAACTTTGCATAAAGAAGTTTATCCACTTTAACTAATGGAATAATAATATTTTGTTTTCTTTTTTTAATTATTATTTGATTGGTAGAAAATATCGCTCTTTTAAATTCTATTTCCACATGATTCACCATTCTTCTCTCTTAAAACATTGATCCAATTAAATTACTAGTTAAATTCTCAAGTACAAAATATAATACTTTAGCAGTTGTATTTACAATGGCATATGCCCCTTTTGCTAAAATATATGCTGAATATGCACTATTATAATTTCCTGCAACTTGTCCTATATTTCTGGCAATATTAGCCCCGCTAAACGGCATATTTGATAAATTTTTAATATTATTTAGCGGTTTAAATACATTATCTAATCGAGTTTGCGCTTTACTTAATCCTGATACACTATTGGCAATTTTACCAGCAGATAATCCATATTGAATTCCAGCAAAAAATCCACCAGCAATGCCTCCTGCTATACAACCAGTTATTGCACCTTTACCAACTTCACTCCAACTGAAATTTTCAAATCCATTTGCAATAATTTGAGTACCAGCACTCATAAGGGCTCCACTGGCAGCTCCAACAACTGCTCCAACTAATGCGCCACTACCAACAGTCGCCCAAAATCCTCCACCCATTGCAATGGCTAGGGCTCCACCGGCACCAGCAGTACAAATAGTTAGTGCAATTGCTCCAACTACTAGAGCACCACCAATTAACCATTGTGCCCATTCAGGCATATGTCCAGATCCGTCCGAATAATTCACAGGATCATTATAACAATAAGTATAAAGATTCATTCCATTAATATTACTTGGATCTAAATACTCGATAGAGTCAAGACTAATGAACCTTCTTAATACAGGATTATAATACCTGTTCTTACAATAATACATTTCTGTATCTACGGGCTTCTTACAAATACCCACACTAATAACAATCGAACTCTTCTGTTTCTATTTTACTATAAATAAGAAAAAGTTTCAATTTGAAATAAATGAGAAAAAGTGTTATTTTTTGTTATAAAATTCAAAAAATTTGGCAGGATAAAAAAAGTGAAATACTTTTGTATTTGAAACAATTGGAAAACCCAATTTTTATTCTTGGTCTGTCATAAAAAATACCAACCACAAAATACTGTGATTGATATTTTTTCATCTAAAGTCCATTTGCTATTTTAAATTTTTTTAATATCCTCAATTTGAACATCTGCGTTATTCTTATTGATTAAAATAGAGACTTGATTTTCACCCAAATCAATTTCGATTAATATCTTCCTGTTTGAAAGTGTTTTAATTTCTTTATCAGCAAAACATTCATCAACCAAACCATCAAAAATTAATAACGATTGATTCAATTTGGTGACACACTCTATAAATTCATTTGTAGAAATACTATTGCTAAAACAATACTTATTTCCTTTATCTATGAATATAGAAATTCTTTCAATTCTTATTAAATTTAATAATGATAAAATTCTGTCATAATCGATTTTATAAAAACTAGTGCTTATAAATTTCCTATCTTTTAAAATTGAAACTCTCATATATTTCTTCCTTTCAAACTAAAATGCTTCAATCAGTCCCACTAAAAACGGAATCAAAGGAGTGTGTAGATTACTAAGTAAATGTGCGTGAATACCATAACGACCTAAATCTACAGCTAACTTCAGGTCATCCTTACTTCCAATTCTAAATAATGTCATACCAGCTTGGTTATGATATAATTTATCAGGAGACATAAATCCAAAATGAGTTGAGTTTATACCTTTAAATCCTGCCTTAGCTCGCAATATTCTTGCTCCTCCACTTAAAATTTGAGATCCTCCAGAGAAGATTCCACCCCACATATAAGATGATGCAATGGTATCTCCAACATTATCGAAAAAATTGTTTCCGTTGGCTATATTAACTAAACCATTTATACCAACACCAATAGCAACACTAGCTCCTACTTGAATTGCAGAACATAATAATGCTGAGCTAAATGCAGCCCATGCCGTGGTTCCAACGCCACAAGTTAGCGCTGATACAACAGCTCCTCCGACAATAAAAGCAGTGCCAATAACAACCTCAACCCAATGCTTTTGAAACCAATTACCTACTCCATTCCAAAAAGATTCCCATGAATGTCCTGTAGGATCATATCTATTAACTGGGTCATTTCCGCAGTACGCATACAAATTCATTCCATTAATATTACTTGAATCTAAATACTCAATAGAGTCAGGACTGATGAATCTACCTAACACAGGATTATAATACCTGTTCTTACAATAATACATTTCTGTATCTACGGGTTTCTTACGAATACCCACATCTATATCTAACAAAGCTTTAATTGATAAAACGATAAACAATCTCTATTGTTCTAACCTTTTCACCATCTACTATTTTTGGATGTCCTATAATGATATGGTCTATAAGATTATTTATCATTTCTATCGTTAATTCTTTATAGTCTAAATATTCACTTACATTTCCTTTGAATCTAATTAAGCTCTCTTCCTTGTTACTTAGACTTTTGTTTAGCTTTGTATTAATTTCTTCTAATTGAGCATTTAGCTCGTTTTGTTCTTTTTGATAATCCATAAGCATTGATTGATAGTTATGACTAGATAAATTACCTACTATATAATCTTCATATAATTTCTTAACTATCTTTGCTATTGTGGATAATCTTTTCTCAATTTTATTTTTTTCTTTTGCTAGTGTTTCATCAAAATTCTTCTCTTCCCTTTTATGACTGATGTTTTCAATAAAGGTATCTCCATCTTTTTTGATATTATCTATAAGGTAGTGTAATCTTTGATTAACTACATCATAAACCTCTTGATATGAGATACTATTGATTTCTTTATCTGTGCCATGCTTTAGGTATTTTCCCATACATCTTAATTCATAGACTTTGTTCCCATTTCTTCTTATGTGATAGGCTATGGTTAAAGTTCTTCCACAATTCTCACACTTCACAATACCTTTAAATAAATTTTGAAAATCAAATTCTATATTTATTGGACCTACATAATCACTATAATATTTAGCAATATTATGAAGTCCATAATTATCCTCATCTCTAAGTTGCATTTCAACTGTATGGATAAATTCATGAATATAGGTTTCCATAAAACTAATCCAGCAACGATAGACACCTGGATATTCAAAATCGAATATGCACTCTGATGGACAATCATCATAAAAATAATGAAACATAAATTCTAAATGAATATTAGCATATTTTTTTTCGCCAGATCCTCCAGTTATATGTAAATTTAAATCATAATCATTCATACTAAACGATGTAATAACACTGTCATAATTATCAAGTATTTCATAGACTTCAGGTATCATATTCTGTTTTGGATCTATCCCATAAACATATGCTAATTTATCATCCCCTGGCCATGTTGTTATTCCTCTATAAAATTGCTCTGTCCTTAATACTTCTTTTGTGTAATAGCTATCCACTTCAAAATCTACTGTAGAATTAAGCATAGCTTCAAGATATTCTTCCAAGTAACTAGATAGCATTTCACACATCTTCTTTTCATTTTCTGTCATCTTGTAATGAACAGGTATAATTTCTCCATCGGTGAATTCTAAATCTGCTTCTATCTCAGTGACATATATCATTAAAATCTTATATTTAGGAACTTCTTTAGTTGGTTTCCATCTTGCATAAAGTTTTTTTCCTGTATGAAATATAGGCTCAAAAAAATTCTCATTATAAAACCAATCTTCTCCAACTATTACATTTCCTAAAGCATCAGTCAATCAGAATACCAGCCTAAAAATTCATATCCCTCTCTTTTTGGAACAACTAATTTTGATTCACTCATTTTATCTATGGTAATTGTTGTTTCTTTTTCTGTATTCCCTTCAGTAGCTTCATTATATTCATACTCAAAGAATCTTTGATATCTTTCAAATTTTGCCATAATGATTTTATAATGATCATTAAATGAATTGTTAAGTGCACCAGTTGTTACATGATCATTTGTTCTCACTTCTTCAGTCTCTCCATCAGACCACCCTATAAATCTATATCCTTTATTAGGGATTGCTGTCACAGTTTCACCTTTCCCACCATACAATACTTTTTGTTTGAGGGTTCCTTCAACTATACCACCTTCACTTGCTTCAAATTTTATACCACAAGTAAGTGGTCCCTCAAATACTGCAATACAAATCATATCACTATGAACATTCTCTTCTACTCTTGTTAAAACTTCTGTATCTACTATTTCTGCAGGATTTGTACTTAATTTCCAGCCTAAAAATTTATAGCCTAAATCTGGGACTAAGGTGACTGGTGTTGTTGATTGTCCTTCTTTTATCATTTGAACTGTTTCTCCTATGAATGTTCCACCTTTTCCTAGTTCTAATCTATAATTGACCAAAAAAAGTTTTCTTGCACGGGTGGGGTAGGTGTAGGTGTTGGTTCTTCCTTACGACAAGAACATAAAACAAAAAAGCAAACCAAAAAGACCACCATCAGTATTCTTTTGATTTGCCTAATATTCTTTATGAACATTGTAAACACCTCCTGTCAGTTATTTATATTTTACTATAAGTAGGACAAATTTTCAATTTGTATTCAATGGAAAATCTACTGCTTTTTGTTGCAAAATCTTTTAAAAAATTGGCAGGATAAGAAAAGTGCCACACTTTTGTATTTTAAACAATTGGGAAACCCAATTTTTATTATTGCTCTGCCACAAAAAAATACCAACCACAGTATTTTGTAGTTGGTATTAAATTCGTCTAAGGTCCAATGTAAAATTGTATTATTTTTTAAATTTTCCTCAATCTTTTATAGAATTATTTTTTGGAGTTTTCCATTTAATAAATACTTTCCATTAAAGAATGTGAAACTTTAATTTTAAGAACTTTCTTATTTTTTAAAATAATAATAAATTTGTCCTTTTCTCTAAAAATCGAGTGTATATCTTCTTTTTCAAATGATTTGTTTTTGAACACATTTTGAAAAAGTTCAGCCGTTTCTATTAGGTTTTTGTATTCTATTTTCACTGATTCAATGTATTTTTCGAGATTTTCTATTAAATCTAAATTGTAGTCAATAAGCCATCTATTACTTTTTAACTGATTCGTTTTTATTTCAATAAATGGATAACTAATCATTATATGAGAAATATTATTTAAAGGAATCTTTTTTTCAAGAAATACAATGTAATTTTCATTTACAATAACTTTTTTTCCTCCCATTACCGCGATTATTATCCCTATAACCATTAATATAACAGGAGAACAAGTTACTATAGCAGGCGCCTCGATAACAAATGCGTAGGTTAAAATTAGCACTATACTTATCACAATTAATGAAATACCACATTTAAATAAAATTTTAGATCTCAATAAAATCATCTCCTATTTATTTCTCTTATCGTTGAAATTCGGAATTAGTGAAGAAAGATAAACTCCTACACTTGCTCCAACTAGTGAAAATTTCAATGCTTCTTTAAAGTACAAACTTGGCTTTAATGCTGTACTAATTAAAGGAGCAGCCATAATAACATAAGAGGATACTGCTGAAGTAATTCCGTTAAAGAAACCTGTTACAGAAGCAACTTTCCAATCAACTTTTCCATAAGAAACTTTCTGTGAATAAGCATTCCCTGCCATACCTGCGATAAAACCGCCCACGAAGGATGCTCCTAAACCACAAACTGTTGCTAAAGCACCGCCACCAAAAGCTAGTGCTCCAATTGTAGCACCTGCAGCTATAGCAAATGTTGAAATGGCACCAGTAATTGCACCACCCAAAAAAGATCCTACAAGATCTTCTCCTGGTTGAGCAGTCATCACTCCCATTGTTCCAGATATTACAGCACTTGCTGCAACACCTATAGCAGCTCCAGCACCAAATGTAACTGCAGCAAGTGCTATAGTACCCACTACAATTAAACCACCAACAAGCCATTGAGCCCATTTCGGCATATGTCCATCAGGATCAACATAATTAACAGGATTGTTATAACAATAAGCATACAAATTCATTCCATTGATGTCTCTAGGATCTAAATACTCAATAGAGTCAGCATTTAGAAACCTACACCATTCTGGATTATAATAGCGTGAGGTTACTAGATATAGACCGGTTTCTGTATCATAGTAATATCCCTTATACCGAAATGGATTTATATTTCCAATAAACG
>CAJUHL010000081.1 GCA_910586425.1 uncultured Bacilli bacterium | reverse complement strand
ATAAAAAGATGGGTTTGTATTTGTATTTTTATAAAAAGTTGTAAACTGGTGTAATGTAACATTAGAAGATGTAAAAAAACATGGATGGACTACTGCAAAAGATATCCGTCAGATTAAGCTTATTACGACACCTAACAGCTTGAAAATCCTAAAGATTAGGGATAATGTGAAGAATAAGTATCCGAACAATGCTGATGGTGAAATACAGAGCATGTTAGAATACTGGCTTTCTTACATTAAAGATAACTCATATTTTGGTGTTGTGAAATCAGAACATGGAATGTATGACCACGCACGCAGATGTAATCCCCAAATTCTGATGGCATTGCCACTGACAAGAGATGATATGAGGACACTGTTAAAAATTGGTGAATTTCCATATATGTATGATTTGAGAAATGATGATAACATGTTCCTCATGCATATTGGCAATACCGATAATATTGACAATACAATGATTTATGAGTTAGCATCGTATGTTCCTAAGATTACACGAACTGATTTATTTACTAAATATAAGAATGATACGCTAAATGATTACAAAGAAAATTGGAAAAAAGATGGTATTAAGATACCTGATTCAGATTTTTGTGTCTGTGTGAGTAATCCAATGGAGATGATGCAGTATGCAAGTGGTGTGGAGCCGGAAGACTGGATCAGGGTACATAAAGGAAGAGAAGCATATTGTAAGTCTTATGATGATGGACAGGAGTTGATCGCAGCCAGGAATCCATGTGTTTGTAGTGGTAATATAATATGTCTGAAAAATAAGCAGAGTGACTTGTTAGAGAAATATATGAATTTATCGGATAATATTGTTGTAGTCAACAGCATTGACAGTGACATCATGGAAAGAGCTTCAGGAATGGATTACGACTCAGATCAAATGTGGATTTCATCAAATAAAATACTGGTGGAAAAGGCAAAGTATTGCGAAGAACATTTCCTTACACCAGTAAATAAAGTAGCAAGGAAGTCCAAAGATAAATATAATACAATTGATGACCTGGCAAAGACAGATACTAAGATAGCAAAAGGCAAGGTTGGCGATATAGTAAATGTGGGACAGATTTTACAGGCGTATTATTGGCATATTTTTCTGGATACAACGCCACCAAAGACAGAAGATGATATGAAATTAAAAGAACAGGCGTTGAAAAGGATTTATGACAAAATTTCCATGCTCAGCAGTGCTTCAAATGTTGAGATTGACAGTGCAAAACGAGAATATGATATGAATACAAAAAAAGAATTGACGGATTTAAGAAAAATTGGATTATTGGATAATGAAGACAAATTTTTGTTTGAATATATTGAATATGGGAAAGTGACAGGAGCAAGAAAGAGAACGATAACTGCAAAGGAAGTGTCAGAGAATCCGTTGGTTTTAGATGCATATAATAAAATAAAGAAATATGCATTATTGAAAGAAGAAAGAGATCTGTCAGAAGAAGAAACCAAGGCAAAAAATGACGCATATAAGACTATTAGTGATTATCTTATTCATGCACATAAGAAAGATAATTCAAAGGCAGGTGATAAGGTAAGAAAACCACTTTATTTCAAATTTGCTTTTCCAAACAGTGTAGAAAATTCAGTGTATTTTGAAAACGGTATGAATTGTCCGATGGACAACATCTGTACGCTGGTGGATAACAAAAAAGAAACGCCTAAAAAAGAAACAAAAGAAAAGAAGATTAATATAATGGAACTGATGAACCGTTATGATATTCGGGGAAATGATAAGCACAGGGCAGTAATAAAGGAAATAGCAGAGCGATATTCAAAGTTTTGTGCTTTCAGACGGTTCCGCAAATACAACGGCGGTCTGTCTAAAAAGGATTATTTTGACCAGTGTGTGAAAGAGATACAGGAAATTAATTTAACACAGGCGACTATAGTAGAAATATTTAATGCCTGTTATGGAAGTAAGCAGGCGACATCACACAATGAAGAGTTGTCAAAGATTAAAAAGCATATGATTGACCTGATATATGCAGCGCATAAAGAAAAAGTTTTACAATGCTTTAAGGGAACTAAGGTGTTTGGAAGACTGTGTTTCAGAAGAATGTATCTGACTCCGATAAATGAGGATATCAGCCTTTAGAAAATTCGTAGATATTTTAGGTAAAGATACTGAAAACAGCGTAAACAATGGGATTGTAGCGATATCATTAAGTACGCATTTATGATGGAGGGGAAATTTACAAGTTAATTTGAAAAAAGTATTGAAAGAGGAGGATTGAATCATGGAGCAACAGGAATTAGTTCGCAACAAATTGTCAGAGGTTATATCTGCTGGTTTGTCGGCGGCTTCCATTTCAAAAGTTACTAATATTAGTAACGTAGATTTGAGCAGGTTTAAGAACAGACAGATTAATTTAATAGATTCAGATTTGGAAAAGCTTCAAAAGTATCTGGAAATAACACAGATTCCGACAAGTATTTAAGGTAATAATACACCCAAAAGGTGTGTTTATTATAAAAGTGGATGTGGAGAGCATTCATTGTTAAATATCTTACTATGCGGCGCGAGAGATGTTGGTTGGGGTGTGGAAAAGTCCAATTGGCAGACAAAACCTCTTGCGCCAGACGGTAATTACTGTAATATTTACAGTTCCTATAAATTTCATCCATATTCAGGTTGATAGAGGGTTACAGCTCTATCAATCATTATGTACGCTGAAAAACTCCACAACGGCGTACAGAAATCACAACAATGCAAATCCTGTATTGGTATCTCCACAATGCTATGCAGGTCATCCGGCAGAGACAAAGGATTCCACACTTTGCCGGATGTAGTATGAAAAATCACTTGATTATTAAAATCTGCATGGTATAATAATAAAAAACGTTCATATATAAAGAAATTTATGAAAAATTTATAGTTTGTTCATTGAATGTTCGACTGAGATTGCGTATAGTATAAGTAAGGAATCAGATAGGTTCCTTCATCACACAATGAGTCCTGTGACTGTTCTGACAGGACGGTAAAATAAAAGTGACAGAGCGATGAGTTGAGTGACGGTTCTGACTCAACGGTAAAATAAAAGTAACCGAGTGATGAAAATTCTGGGAGGGCATCTGCTCTCCCGTTTCTATTGAGAGGATATTATGTGTTTTACAAAAGAGGAATTTGACTATCAGGTATTGAACTTGACGCAAAAATTCTATACTGATTATCCAGATCCGCCATACAAGGAGATTGTCAGAAAAAACAGCAGACCATATAATTGTTTGCTAATACAATCGCACTATGGTTATTTTATTTGTATTCCGTATAGAAGCCATATCAGACATAAATACTCTTTTATGTTTAAGAATAGTCTTCGGTCTAAAAGAGCAAAATCTGGATTGGACTATAGTAAGATAGTAATTGTTGCAGACAGTAATTACATTGGGCAAACAGATGCGATCGTAGATAAAGATGAATATAATGAAACACGTAATAATATAGAATACATAAAGAATGATGCTCAAGAATATGTTGATGATTATGTAAATTATTTATCGGGAAATTCAACAAAGTATGATAAAAAAGAATTTGAACGCATTTACCAATATTCAACCTTGCAATATTTTCATAAAGAATTAGGAATTAAATAGTGAGAAAAAGTAATCAAGACGCTGCTGAATAAGTATCGTCTTTTTTAATGTTTTATTTATGACAAAAAGAATATCTTAAAGAAATAAGGAAAGGAGACATTATGGTCACACAGGAAGAAGTTAGACAGAAATTGATAAAGAGGGCAGAAAGGGAGAAGCAGACGTATATTGCTAAACGGATTGGAGTGCCAAGACAGTTTATCTCTGATTTCAAATTAGGGAAAAAGAAATTGTGGGAGTCAACATTGCTGGCATTGAATGAGTATCTTGACAGTAATGAATAGTTTGTGAAATCTAAGTAACAGTCAACAAGTATAGTATCTTATGTAGTGTAGTATATCTAATTGTAATTTTCAGAAAATCAGTAGTAATCAGAAAATCAATAAAAATCGAAAAATAACCCAAAATCACAAAAATATCGTAAAAAATCAAATATTTTTAAGAAAAAATGCAAAAAATCGTGTTTTTGATAAAAGCATGGTTGTGTGGAGTATGTGAAAGTTGTAAAGAAAACTGAATATGGAACTGTAAATGTAGAATTAACTATTGAAAATTGAATATTGAAAACTGAATATGGAACTGAAAAATATGTACAAAGAAGAAAAGGAGACATAATTATTGAACGAGTTTTTAATTGAGTTACAAGCGATATTAAACACAGAAATCTCAAAGGGAAATATCAACAAGTCCATCACAAGATTACAGAATCAGATAGACAAGTTAAAATTACAGGCTGAAATTGATCCGAAAACAATCTTTAATTTAAAGCGGCAGATAGAAAAAGCTACCAATCAGAGTATTACATTCTCAAATATCAATCTTAACAGCGGACAGATTGAAAAAACTGGACAGCAGATAGGTTCAGGTATTAATAAAGGTCTGATGGCTAGTTTAGGCGGTATCAGAAACAGTATTTATAATGTAATAAAGGAATTTAACAATAAGAAGATTTCATTTTCTGATTTGGCAAAGACCTTTAATTTGAATCGTGCGGATATTGACAGTTCTGTTTTAGAACAGGTGCGTGGTCTTACAAAAGAAATCAATGCACTGTCAAAGGAAGTAATGAAAACAGGTTCGGATAGTTCATGGGAAAGCATTACGAATAAGATAAACTCTCTTTACAGCGTGCTAAACCAGTTCGGTAAGACCAGGGATTTGACTCCATTCAAAGAATCGCTTGACATACTGAAACAGTTTGAGGGTAAAAAGATATTTGTCAACAGCAAATCAGAGCTTTTCCAGAATACAGGGATGAGTATTCGTGAACTGAATAATCAGTTTCGTGGTCTCAATGGCCTTAATGCATTATTTACAACGACAAAGAAGAATGCTGTAGATTTAGATACTGTATGGAGTGAACTGTGTAATACATCACCTAATCTGGAGAAGTTCATCACATTTGGAGATCAAATTAATGCAATTGTCGAACATCTTAAGGTAGCTAAGCAAGCATTACATAGTGATGGAAGTTTACAGCCTATGCAGGGAAATGAAGTTTCCAAAGTACTAATAGGGTACATGGACAGGCTTGCAGAAGCATCAAATAAATTGAATCTGTTGAGGGAACAGGAGACAGAGATCAAACAAAATGCTGCTTCAACTGCTGATACGGTTGTTCAGAATGAGGGAAGAAAGCAGCAGGCATATGAACAGACCGCAGATATTCAGCAACAGATTATAGCAAATGAGTCCGTTATCAAGTCTGGTGCAAATATGACAATGTTTGATAATTCCAATAATGCAGCCAGGCAGGCATCACAGTATTTTAAAGAATTATTACAAGATGAACAGGCTTTGATTTCTGTGTCAGAAAGGTTTGATAAGTCAAATCAGCTCACATCCTTTACTGTAAATGTAAAAAGAGCTTCTGGAGAGGTTGAAACTTTACGGTATGCATTAGAGAATATCGGTACAAAATGTGCTCCGACTTATGTGTTCAAAAATATTGGCGCAGAACTCAATAATGCACAGGCGATAAAACAGATGCAGCAGATGGAGAAAGTCATTACAGATTATGAGACAAAACTGAATGATTTTAAGACACGATATTCCAAAACTGCAATTGATTTCTCTGGTTTTGAATCTGTATTCAATAACTTCAAGAATGGTATTGGCACTGTAAATGATCTGAAACTTGCCTTTAATCAGCTTGAAAATGCGGCAAAGATGGGAACACAGAGTTTGAAATCGCAGTCAGCGTCACTTGATCCGATACAACAGGCATTAAATAATATGAGAGATATGCCGACCATGCTCAAGACGTTAGAAACAAATATGTCTGGACTGCAAAACAAGACAGGTTTGGTAGTTGTTTCTGTAGATGATTTAACATCAAGATACATGAAATTGAAATCTGAAATGGATGCCGCTGGTGGGAAGGTTCCTTTAGATGGAAGTTGGGCAAAAGAATACCAAAAGTTAATGTCTGATGTAGTTGCGTCAACTAAACGTGTTGCTGCTGAACAAAAGAAAGCGGAGAAATCTAATCAATCATTCTTTGCATCATTAAAGAAGAATTTCTCTTTCCTTAGTTATTGGACTAGCGCGAACTATATTTTTATGACTTCAATCCGTAAAATCAAAGAGATGGTTGGCAGTGTGCGTGAGCTTCAAGAAGCACTGGTTAACATCAATTATACAATGGAGCTATCAGGCAGACAGTTGAAAGAAATTGGCGAGTCATCTCTTCAGATGGCAAAAGATTTGTATACATCAGCAAGTAATATCTTGGGTGCTGTCAAATTATACGCGAATGCCAAAGAAAGTACTGAATCAATTCTTCAAAAAGCGCGGCCTGCAATTATGTTGTCTAATGTTACAGGATTTAGCGGTGAGGAATCTGCTAAGTATTTGCAGACAATCATGAATCAGTTCGATCTGACACAGGATGATCTTATGGGTATCTCTGATACAATTCAGGCAATATCACAGAGTATAGCGCATGACTTTGCAGATGGTATCGTACAGATTAATGAAGGCATTGCTACATCTGGTGAGGTTGCACGTGCTGCTGGTATGGATTTGTCTGAATATGCAAGTATGATTGGTTTGCTTGTAGAAAAGACTGGATTACAGGGAAGCCAGTTGGGCAACAGTCTGAAAACAATCATAACACGTACTACAAAAGCCGGAAAAATCATGGGTATTGATGAGGGCGAAATCTCTGACGCAGAAAAGTCCCTCCGCAGTGTTGGAATAGAAGTCAGGAAAACGGATGGTGAATTTAAGGATTTCAATATTACCATGGGAGAACTTTCAAAACAATGGGAGTCTTTGTCTGATGTTGAAAAATCAAATATTTCATTCAATTTAGCAGGAACACGCCAGATTAACGTAATCCAGACTTTATTAAGGAATTGGAGTGACTATGAGGATTTAGTAAATAAAGCAAACGATTCCACAGGAGTCACCCTTGAAAACCAAGAAAAATATGCAGCGTCATTAGAAGGTAAGCTGGGCGAATTATCCGCAATATGGAGTAATATTTCAAACGATACTATTAATTCGTCATTCTTAAAAGGACTTGCAGACGCAGGTATTGGCGTATCATCTCTTATTGAAAAGATAGGATTATTAAAATCCGTAAT
>CAJUHL010000080.1 GCA_910586425.1 uncultured Bacilli bacterium | reverse complement strand
TTAGTTATAATTCTATTTTTTAGGTTTATATCTCCACACTTATTCTACACTAACCTCGGATATTCCAAGCCATCACTTGAAAATTTAGCCCCACTTCAAGTGCATATTCAAGTGAGGCAAAGATAAACCGAAACCTTAGTTCGGATGATATACTCATGGTGCGTTATTAGATTCTTATTTGAACCCATCTCATTGGCATTTTGATTATATCAAATGCCACTTTAAATAGCCATGTCATATTTTCTGTTTTTTGTAATTTTCGATTAGCTTCTTGTTTAAGTTTGTTTGACTTTTGAATGACTTTTGTTCATCAAGAATTAATTTCTAAAAAGTTAAACCACTTTCCTTATGCAATCTTACTACCGATAAAATATACCGTAGTTCCATTTTAAATTCACTTATTTTATTAGATAACCTATTCAACAAATTGTAATTTAGCGATTACTTTTAAAATCAATATTAGATAGTTTTGCTTGTTTAATTAAGTCTTTTGTTTGCAATTTATAATTTTTTTCATCTTTTATAAAATAAGTTCCACATTGTCTAAATTCAAAACTAACATTTTTTCTTATACACTGTTCTCTAATATCTAATACCCATTGAAAATCTAATGGTCTTGCATTTATATCAGATTCTCCACCAACAACGACTAATTCAATATCATCAAGATATTTTTCTATATCTATCCTTTCTAATAATGGCTGTGCTGTAATACATTTATGCTTTATTGGTAAATCTTTAAATATAGATAATTTATAATCGGAATTTTTCTGATTTTCAATAGTACAACATACAACTACATTATCATATCCATCTTCCCAATCATTTGGAATACATTTCATAAATCTATCAATTCTTTTTGTTAGAAATAGAAAGGTGCAATCTTGTCTTTCTTTAATCATTTTCCAACAATCATTTCTCCACTCATCGGCTTCTTCAATTAAGAAATCAGTAGAAAAGCACAGATAGACAATACCCGATTTCATTTTGTAATTACTATTTTTTAATTTTTCTACTGGTTTATCAAAGTCTTTTGTTTTTATTATTTCATTGGTATTAACATTTCTTTTCAAATCGCCTTTATGAATATAGCAATGTAAACATCCATCACTACATTTTTTACATCCTCGCCATGGATTCCACATTGCCATAAAATATCACTCCTAGAATCTCGATTTTTCGTAATTATATGGAATACTTGTTCCTACAACAACATTTTCTATTTTTTCTATAATTAGCCAATCATCCATATTTCCTTGATGATCAAAATCTAATGGCTCAATACTTTCTACATTATTAAACTCCACTAAACATAGACATTTTTTATGCCATCTTTCTTTTTGTTTATCTGTTAATTGTAATTTGCTATTATTATTTTCAATGGTGTTAGTTATTTCTTCTTCAGATAACTTCACAAAATTTTGAACATCTGTTACTATTGCTTTAGCACTAATTTTCTTTGATCCTTTCTCCATAAAGTAAAGCATCTCATCTTTAAATACTCTACTATGTGGTATTTTTCTTCCTGATGCACCTCTTATAATCATTGTTTTACTACCATCTATAATCTTATTTAATTCTTTTGATTTATCATCACAGTATACTAAATGCACCATAATTTTACCTCATCTTTCTAATTTTAAGGTATATCTAATACTTTTTTATTAATTTTGAAATTAAAGCTCTACAAGTATTCATTTGAATACAAGCATAAAAATTATTCGTTACTTCTTTACCTTCCCCAATTGTTGTTGCATTATTTGCATCTTCTTCCGTTTCCCAAAGAACAAAATCAGTCCATATATTACCTTGTAAGTAATGCTCCCAAGAGATAAATCCCTTTGCTTTAGAAATAATTTCATCATGTAATTTTTGCGTTAGTTTTATAAATTCCTCTTCACTTACACCTTTTTTAAGTTTATATGAAAATATCCATGCTGTTTTATTCATATATAAATTCCTCCCGACAAATTACTTATTTACTTATGAGTTAATTATAGCATATATCATATAATTTCTTAATAGTTTTGTTTCATTTCCAAATAAAATCAGGTTAATTTCTGATTTAACAATACCATATGTTTTTATCTTTACCTAACTGTTAACTAAAAGTTACTATAAAACACAAAAATCTTCACTCACTTGTGAAGATTTTGTATGAAAAATTTATAGCATATTAAAACTCGAATCTTAATAATTTCAAAAAGTTCGAGTTTGGTATCAATCTGGTGCCCGAGAGAGAGAAGTACAACAACTTTATTTTTTACATGTATCAATAAAATATTTAAAAATATTATTCATATTTTCATCATTTTTATATAAACTTTCTGGATGAAATCTTACTCCTATATAGAATTTTTTATCTTTGGATTCTACTACATCCGCATATCCATCTTCACAAAAAGCAACTTGATCTAAAAATGGAGATTTATCAACAGTTTTTTTATGTCTTGAATTAACGCTTATTTCTTCTGATTTAACGATATCATAAAATTTAGAAGAAGGAACAATTTTTATATTATGTACGTATTCTTTCATTGATTGATTATGTTTTTCTGGGTTAGCTATTTTATATGTTGTGCCACCCAATGCTCGAACAATCACATTTTGACCACAACATATACCTAGAGTAGGTATGTTATTTTCGTAACAATATTTTGCAATAATCATTTCATAGTTATCACATGCTCCGCCGCCTTGAAATATTATTCCATCACAAAGATTAACTTGTGTAATTAAAGCATTGTATTCATTTTGAGATAAATTATTATTCCAATCATCTCCAACATCTAAAACTTCATCTTTAGGTAATAAAATACCAATTGCTATCGCTTCATTATCAAATATTGCTTGTTTTACTTCGTCTCTTATATATGTATTAGGTCTAATATTATTTTCAATAAAATGTTTAGAAACGATTCCTATTATAGGTTTATTCATATATTTACACCTCTTACATGCTTCATTGATGTGTCAATGTGCAAGTGTGTTTACTACATTGACATAAATCAATTAGATTTCTATATACATTCTACCATAGTTTTAGGCATATTAAAACTCGAACCATTATAATTTTTTAAAAGTTCGAGCTTGGTATCAATCTGGTGCGAGTAAGAAAGTTATTTCAAACTTTTTTCGCCAAATTCAGTAATCAATATAATATTTGTATCAATTTCTATTACAATTCTACCAAATAAAGCAAAAAGTAGCAATTCATTTTGCCACTTTTCTAATTATTTTTTCTTTTTTACTAAACTATATATTTCTTTATGAATATCATTTATTTCTCTCATTTTATTACCATCATTACATTGTACCTTATCCCAAGAAAGATAATCTGCTATAAACATAGCACTTTCATAAACTTTTTTCATAAAGTCTAAATTACTTTCATGTATATCATTAACTATGCCCTCGTTTTGTTTTCTAGCATTTCTCATTTCTGTAACCAAATCAAACGGAGCATGTAAAAATATAACATTATCTGGTTCTTTAATTCCAATTTTACGATATTCAAAATCAATAACATAGTCTATAAATTTTTTCTTTTGCTCTATATCTTCAATTAGAGCAGATTGATAAATTAAACTAGATGTAGTATATCTATCAAGTAAAATAACTTTTCCTTGTTCATATAATTGTTTTAAATTTGTATACCAAGTAATACCTCTATCAGTTGCATACAAACTATTTATAAAATATGGAGATAATTCATTAGGTTGTCCAAATTCTCCTTTTAAATATTTTTCTACAGGAGCACCTTGATATGTTCCATAAGATGGGAAGTGATGATTAGCAATTTCTTGTCCATCATTTAGAAAATGATTACACAACATTTCATATTGTGTTGTTTTGCCAATTCCATCACAAGCTCCTTCAACAACAATTAACTTTCCTTTTTCCATAATTAAATTTTTCTAACTAATGTTTTTCCTTCACTAAATTTACAATCAGATGAACAATTAAAATCTGGGAAAGTACATCTTGCACCATGAGAATATTTTTCAATATCTTTAGCAAGTGGACTATTTGATTCTTCTAATGCTTTTTTATATTTTAGTAGAGTCTCTCTTGTTTGTTGCATTATCTCAAGTTGTGCTGCTGAACATAATCTTTCTTTGCATTTTAAAATAAAATCTTCATATTTTCCAACTTCGCTTATTTTAACAAGTTCTCCTTGTGGGTTAACACCTCTAACAATTTGCATATCTCCAAGCCACTCATCAACTAACATTTGATCATCAGCAATAATTGGTGGTACAAAGTATTCTTTTTCATTTAACATTTCCATTTGATAATCAAGTGTTCTATGTCTATGTGCTTGAGCAAGTTGAGCAAAAGAACCTTTATATAGTGTTGAATAAACATCTCCAAAATGTTCTTCTTTTTTATCTAAATCTTTACCAAATATAGATAAACTTCTATATTTTTCGTTTTTCAATAGTCCTTCTTCAAGAACATCTACATCAGCAAGTCCTTCTAATAATTCTTGCATAGAAGATGATAATTTTCTTTCAAAAGCATTACTCATATCAGCATTTTCAATATAATTTTGCATCCAAGAAGCAATATAATTAATTTGTCTTAAAGATGTTGAATAAATCATTTGCGTTGGCATAAATACGGTTACCAAATATCTAGCATTTTCTTGTGCTAATTTTTGAATTTTAGCATCATTATAGATATTTCCATATTGTGATTTAATTTTGATTTTAAATATATCAATCCACTTATTATACAGTCTTTCTTCATCTTCAGTTATAATTGATCCTTCTTGTCTAACAACTGGTGTATATCTTGCTGATTTTTCACTTGTTGTATATTGATGCTCATTATTTAGTACCATTGCTAAAATTTTAGGCAAATTTTGTAAGTTAAAATTTATTAAGATGTGATCATAAACACTATGATGACCATTATTTAATGTCATATCAACTCTACGCATTGTCTTTTCTTCTGGCTCATTTTCAAGATGTGCAAAACCTTCTTTGTCATAACACACACCTGCAATCTTTCCAGATAATTTAATTGCCTCATCTTTGTCAAAAGTTCCATCTGACTTTAAAAATTGGTTAGGCAAAATACCAACTTTAATTTTTGTTTGTTCCATCTTTTCCTCCTAATTGATATTTTCCCTTTTTACCCTTTTGTCATTTACATATACTATTTTAACATATTTATCTTTCAAAATCATCACTTTTGTCATTATTTTTATTATTTTGGATTATATCAATATCATTATTATCAAGTATATTTTCTTCATATAAATCATTTATAAAGTCATCATATTTATCATTAGAGAAGAATTTATTTTGTAAAAATTCTATAAACTTTTTCCATAACTCTTTAAAGTAATCAACTATTTTTTGTAATTCTGATACCTTATCTTCCAACTCATCAATAGTTTCGTTAGCATCATTTAAGTCATATTCTAATTCTTCAATTCTATCATCTCTAGTTTTGATTTTCTTTTTCAAATTTCTAACTTCATTGGAGTGTTCTCTTAAATCATCTTCATATTTTTTTAAAACTATATTTATATCATTAGCATCTCTTAAATTGGAAGTAGTGTCATTAGTTTTCCCTATGTATTTTTTGATTTTATCTACATCAACACTCGAAATAGTGAAGTTATTTTTATTCATCATTGTAGGTTTTAAATTATCAATAATGTCATTAATCTCATTAGATTTATTTTGCAATTCATCTGCTTTACTATTTAATTCTTTAAGTTGTTTCTTGTATTTTTCTTGTTCTCGTTTAAACTTTTTATATTCATTCATATTTGAAACATTAATATCAACATTTCTTCCTTCTTCTTTTTCTTTAAGAGCATAGTTTAAATGATAAATTCTATTGAATGAATTAATACAATATACTCTCATTTTATCTTGAATTTCTTTTAGACTTATTTTATTGAAAACATCCGATTTACCAACCTGTTTTTCCATACCATTTTTCATTCCATCTTTAAAAGGAACACCAACAATATGTAAATGTGGACTAGATTCATCAAAATGAATAGTTGCATTTGAGATTTTGAAATTTGGTACAACTTCTTCTAAATCATTTATTTGTTCTTTAAAAACTTCTGACATTTTCTTTTTGAATTTATCATCTTTATCAACCCAAAAGTCCATATCTCCAAGTTCAATAATAATCTCACAAGCAAGATCTCTTTTGTTATCATTTGAGATATGATTAAAATAATTTTCTATCTTTCTATCATTTCTAATTTGCTTTTCATTATATTTAATTCGTGCATCTTCAAACAATTCTAAATACAAATTTTTAGTATCTTCTACAATAGATGAAGTTCCTTTTATTATGCAAATTAATTCTTTATCATCATCATATTTTCGTAAATTATGTTTATCAACTTTTGATAATTGCTGATGATTTTGAATTGCATTATTATTAAATGAAGTAGTATTAGTATCATTCGTTTTTGCTGTTCTTCTTGCTTTTTTAGATTTATTTTTATCATTACCTAAATGTAATGAATATGATAATTCTTCCATATTTCATAACCCCCTTTGTTAGAATAGAGTCCTACTATTTATAGTAGGGTAATTTTGCTTTGTCAAAATCTCTAACCCCCTATATATTTTGACACAAGTATCAAAATATGGGGGCTAAGGTTTAGGCAACCTTAGAATTCACCTGTCTTATTTCGTAATAATGCTAAACTTCGTAAAGCATTAAAACTACATAAGACTCCTGATAAAATAGTAAGCAATGCTTATTATTTTATCTTTGAAAATTATTCAAGTAATTGCAAACTATCGTAAGCAACTATTTTCATAATTTTATTTAAACAATCTATCGCTAATTTCATTGCTAAAGCAACAAAACTTACCACGATTGTTATAACTTTTTAAAGATAAAAAGTTAACAAAAATCTTCTTCATTAACATTATCTGGTATTGTTTCAAACACATCTCTAATGTTAACTTTTATATCATTAGGACTGTT
This sequence comes from uncultured Bacilli bacterium, assembly GCA_910586425.1. Next base: position 292 of record CAJUHL010000080.1, on the reverse strand, counting down.
CTTTGTTGCAAACATTCCCATTGATACCCAATTCTCATTTCCATTGTTATTTTCTTGTAATGGGAATATTCTAATTGGTACTTCATTTTTTTGAAGTGGGAACATATCTAATTTTTCAGTTTCTTTATATAGTGTTCCTTTGTAAAAATTTACTTCATAATATTCATTTAATCTACATAGATGTTGCATAACTTCTTTTATAGGCAAATACTCACTATATCTAACTACATTATCTACACATTGGTGTTAGTATAGATATATAGACACAAAAAACTTTAGTAATGGTATACTA
>CAJUHL010000079.1 GCA_910586425.1 uncultured Bacilli bacterium | reverse complement strand
CTTAAATTTTAAATTACTAAAGATTTTCGTGTCTAAAAACTTGACATAAATCCAACTTCCTATTATTAAAGAGTATATGAATTATGAAAGTATTTCTAAAACTGGAACATTTATTATTAGGATTAGTTATCAAAACGAAGAAAGACAAATTTTAAGAAACTTGACTAGTGTTGATATATTGAGTAATGATGTATTATTTAGTGATAAGTTAGATATATCCCTAAACAAAGTTAAAAATGAAAATCAGTTTACAAAAGAAAAAATAAAACTCTTTTATAGTACAAAAAATTTAGAAGAACTAAATATCACAATAGAAGATAAAAAATTAAAATATGAGAATACTTTTGACTTTAATGATACTTCTACTTGGGTACCTATAATTTCTAATAATATACTCCCTAAAAATATTACTTGTATAGCTTCTAATGTTGAAGAATTGGATCGTACTCATGACATTTACTATGAATTTGAAGTTACAATAAAAGAAAATAGAAGTCATCTTTCTTATTTTTACAATCCTTATCCTACTTCTAATAATGAAAATACCAATATAAAATATAAAACTCAAATTAGAAATAAACATCACTGGAATACATCTACAATCAAAAAAATATTAAAAGATGAGGTTTATATTGGAAATTTAATTCAGTTTAAAACAACAACAGTAAGCTATAATAATCATACTATTATTTACAATGGAAAAGATAAACAAATTCGAGCCAATGATACTCACGAGCCAACGATTGGTCTTGATTTATGGTACTCTGTTCAAGAAAGATTATCAAAATCTAAAAAAAGTGGTAAAGATGGTAAAGTTCATGTATTAGCTAATAAAGTTTATTGCGAAGAATGTCATAGAGTATTTTGTAAATGTGGGAAAAAAGATGAGAACGGGTTTGCTTATCTCTGTTGTAAAGATAAAGCTACTAAATGGTCTAATTGTGATAATAAGAAGTATTTTAAAGAATCAGACTTACACGATTATGTAATAGATAGAATAAATATTCTTTTGAAAAGATTTTATAATGAAGAACAGCAATATGAATTAAATGATGAAATGGTAGAAAATGATTTGTTTAAAGATCAGATTAACAATTTAAACAAAGAAAAAGAGAATATTAATAAGGAATTGAAAAGCAAAAGTTCTTACTTTCAAGGGTTATATGAAGATTTAAAAAAAGGTTTTTTAGATGAAGAGCAATATGTTTCTTTAAGAACAAAATATAAAGATGATTGTAATAAATTAGAACAACGATTAGAAACGATTGAAAATAGTTTATTAGGATTTCAAGCTAAACAAAATAAATTAAAAGACAAAAATACTTTATTTAAAAAATATAAACAAATTAATGAATTAGATGTTGAGATAGTTAATGATTTTATCGTTCAGATAGTGATTGGAAAATATAACGAAGAAACTGAACAACGTAAAATTCATATAGTATGGAACTTTGTTGATTAAAATAATAATAGAAGAAATATCAATATGTAGCAGTTGGACCAATTGGTATTACGAAATCTAAAGTATATTGTGCAGGATTTTGATTCATAGATATTCCTCCTTTATTGTTCGACCAATTGGATTATCATTATCGAATGGTGACACTTGGTTGGGAACCGGGTGCACCTGCTGTTACTGTTCCAATTGAAATAGTTGGCGTAGCTCCTGTAGGCCCTGTGGGTCCTATAGGGCCAGTCGCTCCTGATAATCCTTGAGGTCCAATAGCGCCTGCAACACCAGTTGCTCCTGTAGGTCCAGTCGCACCCGTAGGCCCAGTGGCTCCAGATAGTCCTTGTGGACCAGTCGCTCCTGCTGGTATGACAAAGTCTAAAATATACTCGTCAGGATTTTGTTTCATTTTAATACCCCCTTTCTTTTGTTTGTAAACTATACTTTCTTGATTGTTACCGTTGGTTGTGTCCCAGGAACCCCCGTTTCCACAGAACCAATGGCAATAATAGGAGTTTTACCAATTGGGCCAGTAGGCCCAGTTGCCCCGTTTTCTCCAGGAATTCCTTGAGGCCCTTGAGGCCCAGTAGGTCCAGTTGGTCCTACTTTGTCAAAAATATCTTGGGATCCTGTTGGCACAACTTGAATAATACAGTCTGGTTTACAATGTTGATCGTGCTCTATTTTCTTTAAAGCTTTCTCATATGTATTCATATAACCTCCTCACTTTATTTTATGAAAATTGAAAAAAGTAGAAAGGATATGTGTTTAGATAAGGATAAATTAAAGAAAATATATTTGTTTATATCTGTTTGTGCCAAAGAAAGTTGTAATAAAAAAGGGTAAGTATCTTGTATAAATAAGTTTTTTCTTCTATAATAAAGATAAGGTGGGAGTTATATGAAGGATTTGATTATCGGTGCGCATGTATCTTTTAATAAAGAAGAACAATTATTAGGTAGTGTATTAGAGGCACTTGGATATGGAGCTAATACTTTTATGTTTTATACAGGAGCTCCTCAAAATACCAATAGATCCAGTATTGATTTGGAATTAACACAACTTGCACATCAAATGATGCAAGAAAAGGGAATTGATGTGAATCATGTCATTGTGCATGCTCCTTATATTATCAATTTGGCCAATAATGGGGCTAATTATGATTTTGCGATCCAATTTTTAAAACAAGAAATCAAGCGAGTAGAATTGCTTGGAATTACTAAACTAGTATTACATCCAGGGTCTCATGTAGGTCTTGGGGTAGAGGAAGGACTAAACAATATTATTTTTGCTCTCAATCAAGTTATTGAAAAGGATACCAAAGTTACCATTTGTTTGGAAACTATGGCTGGAAAGGGAAGTGAATGTGGTCGTACATTTGAGGAAATAAAAACCATTTTGGACGGAATGAAATATCCAGAAAAGGTAATGGTTTGTTTGGATACCTGTCATATCAATGATGCTGGGTACTCTGTTGCTACTTTTGATAGAACATTAGAGCAATTCAATCAAATAATAGGGATTGAAAAATTAGCATGTCTTCATATCAATGATAGTAAAAATGAACTTGGTAGCCATAAAGATCGCCATGAAAACCTTGGATATGGTACAATTGGCTTTGAAAATTTATTACATGTGATTTATCATGATCAATTAAAAAATATTCCAAAAATATTAGAAACCCCATATGTAAGCGCGGAAGATGCCAGCACAAAAAGAGCGTATCCTCCTTATCGCTTTGAAATAGAAATGATTCAAAATCAAACATTTGATCCAGATTTAATAGAAAAGATACGCAATTTCTATAAATAACGTTTATATTTTTCTAAATAGAAGTAGAGTAATTCCTCTGCTTTTTTATATGTATCTTCTCTTAAATGTAATTTAGCGTCTTTTAAAACTTCTTCTTTGGAACCAAAAACGACATTTTCCCATCTTGTTTGAATGATATGATATAAATAGTGTGCTTCCTCATCTGTTAAAAAAACCCCATTTTGTTCAGCAAAGCACTTTACATCTTCCATTTTTAAATTTTCTACATATTTGCGAATGAATCTTTCAATCATAAAACACCTCTTAATTTAATATATGTATAAAATTTAGAATAATGTAGTATGGTTTCCATAAAATAAAATCAAGAGGTGATGTTATGTATCAAGAAATGAAGCTTCCATATGCATATGATGCTTTGGAACCTTTTATCGATACCAAAACAGTTGGATTACATTATGAAAAACATTATCGTAATTATTTGAATAAATTAAATCAATTGTTACAAAAGAATCATTATAAAAATGAATATTCCAAAGAAGAATTGGTCATTCATTTGGATATGTTTCCATTACAGGATCGTGATGATATTTTGTACAATTTAGGTGGTGTTTTAAATCATGAACTTTATTTTTCAAATGTCAGTCCCAAGGAAAACAATCGACCAGTAAAATCAATTTTAAAACAAATCAATGCACAATATGGGAATTATGAAAATTTTAAAAAGGAATTTTTAAAAACAGCATCTTATTTGGTGGGATCTGGCTATACTTTTCTTGTTCTAAATGAGAAAAAAGAACTAGAGATTATCAATTTAAGCAATCAAGAAACACCCTATACCTATGGGTTAATTCCCTTAATTGCGCTCGATTTATGGGAACATGCATATTACCTAAATTATCAAAATGAAAGAAATCGATATATAGAAAATTTTTTTGAGATTATAGACTTTGAACAAATCAATCAAACATATGAAAAAGCATTCGCCCAAAAATCGTAATATCCGTTATCATTTTTCTAAAAAATATCAAGATATCAAAGTAATAGTCGAAAAAAGAATGAATATATTAATTGGAATTGTTACAGTACTTGGCTTTATTTTGCTAGCTGGTTTATTTCGTATCCAAGTTTTTCAGCATCATATTTATACTGTAAAGTTAGAGCAATTAAGCCGCAAAATAGTAGAAGGCGCTACCGCACCACGGGGCCGTATTTATGATAGAAATCATCAATTGTTGGTGGACAATCAACCAACAAAAGTGATTTTTTATAAAAAACAATCTGGTGTTTCTACCAAAGAAGAAATTGAACTTGCTTATCAAGTTGCCAGTATGATAGAATTACCAACTCATAAATTAACCAATAAGAATTTACGTATATTTTGGGTAAAACAGCATCCCAATGAAGCAAAAGCAAAAATTACAGAAGCAGAGTGGAAATCTTTAGAGGAACGAAAATTAACAGCAACCGAAATAGAAACATATAAAGTCAACCGGGTAACAGAAGAGGAATTGGCAAAATATCAAACTCGGGATTTGCAAGCTGCGTATATTTATACGTTAATGAATAAAGGATATTCTTATTCAGAAAAAGTCATTAAGAATGAAAATGTAACAGATGAAGAGTATGCATTGATTGCAAGCAATGTAGATTTTCTAAAAGGTTTTGATACGAAATTGGATTGGGATAGGTCTTATCTTTATGGTGATACATTTCGTACTATATTAGGAAGTGTTTCTTCTAGTGAAAGTGGAATTCCTGCAGAACTCAAAGATTATTATGTCAGTAAGGGGTATCAATTAGATGATCGTGTAGGGATTAGTTATTTAGAATATCAATATGATGATTATTTAAAAGGAACCAAGGATAAATATGAAATAGGACTAGATGGTAGTAAGAAATTGGTAGAAGAGGGAAGTCGTGGTAACGATTTGATTTTAACAATTGATATTGAATTACAAAAACAAATTGAGCAAATTATAGCCGAGGAAATCATCAAAGCGAAAAAAGAACCCAATACAGAGTATTACAATCATTCCTTTGTGATTGTATCTGATCCCAATACAGGTGAAATTTTAGCAATGGCTGGGAAACAGGTTGTTTTGAAAAATGGAGAATATGTTGTTTATGATTATGCTCCTGGGATTATTACTTCTCCTGTTGTAGTTGGTTCAGTTATTAAAGGCGCTTCCCAATTAGTAGGATACAATACAGGTGCTTTACAGATGGGAGAAAAAAGATATGATACTTGTGTTAAATTGCGCGGAGCACCTACAAAGTGTTCTTGGAAACCACTTGGATATTTAGATGATATTACAGCGTTGAAATACTCTTCCAATACTTATCAGTTTTATACAGCGATGAAAGTAGCGGGTGCCTCTTATTATTATGATATGCCTTTTCAAGCCAGCCCAGATGCGTTTGCATTATATCGTAATACCTTCGCTCAATTTGGGCTAGGAGTCAAAACGGAAATTGATTTACCGCTCGAAAGTCTTGGGTATAAAGGAAAAAGTGAGGTAGGAGGGTTACTTTTAGATTTTGCGATTGGACAGTATGATACTTATACACCAATTCAATTGTCTCAATATGGAGTTACCATTGCGAGTGGTGGAAAACGACTGCAACCATATTTGGTAAAACAAGTTTATGATGCCAAAGCAGAGCCACTCACCCAATTGTTATATGAAAAGCAACCTAATGTTTTGAATACCATAGAAACACAGCCAGAGTATTTAGAACGAGTAAAAATGGGTTTTGTGGAAGTAATGAAATATGGTGGGACAGGATCTGGGTATATGAATTTAGACTATTATCCTGCTGGAAAAACAGGAACTAGTCAAAGCTTTATTGATACCGACGGAGATGGAATCATTGATAAGGAAACCATTACAAATACTTTTGTTGGGTATGCACCTGCCAATCAACCCAAAGTAGTATTTACAGTCATATCACCTAATGTTTATCATTATGACAATGGAAGTGACTACCAATCTTACGTTAACCGCAAAATTAGTAAACGTGTCAGTGATGCTTATTTTGCACTCTATCCATAAATTATCAAAAAAAGATTGAAAAATGTAATATATTTGTTATAATATAAATAACGCTTTTAAAAAGGAGGAGTTTTCTATGGCAAAAAAAGGTGAGAATAGAGAAAATATCACTTTAAAGTGTACAGTATGTAATGAAAAAAATTACCGTACTCCAAAAAACAAAAAAAATACAACTGCTCGTTTAGAATTAAACAAGTATTGTTCAAAATGCCAAAAGCATACAACACATAAAGAAGAAAAATAATGGTAGGGGGTTTATTAAATCACAAATCATAGCAGATGAAATAATATTTAATATTATAACGGCTTTATCTTCCGCAACAGATTATACTAATTTGATGAAATTACAAGCAAGTAGTATTTACATAAATCCCGTGGATGAAGTAGAAAAACCAAAGCAGAGGGTTTATACAAAGCAGTTAACACCAAAATCACAGTATGTGCAGCCAAATTTATATAACCAAAATCAAAGATGGAATCGCTCTCGTGAATCTAGCGGTGTAAATCCGAAAAACCAATAGAAAGGAGTAAATCAAATGATTGAAGTAAATGATATTAAAACTGGTATGACATTAATTATCGAAGATAATATTTATCAAGTAGTTGAATTTTTACATGTAAAACCGGGTAAAGGGTCTGCTTTTATGAAGACAAAACTTAAGAATTTAAGAACTGGTGGAACCATTGAAAGAACATTTAATACCAATGTAAAATTTGAAAAAGCAAATATTGAAAAATCAAATGTTCAATATTTATATAATACTGGAGATACTTATTATTTCATGAATATGGAAACGTATGAGCAATTGGAATTATCAAGTGACCAAATTGGAGATGATAAGAATTTTCTAATTGAAAATATGATGGTGATTGTTTCCTTTTTTAAAGGGGAATTATTGGGTGTTATTTTACCCGATAAAATTGAAATGACCATTACTTCTACAGAACCAGCAGTTAAAGGAAATACAACCAATAATGCTACAAAAGATGCTTATGTTGAAACAGGCCTTTTAGTACGTGTTCCACTTTTTATCGAACAAGGAGAAAAGATATTAATTTCTACTAGTGATGGAAAGTATGTATCAAGAGCGTAAGCTCTTTTTTATTGGTTAGTTTATAAAAGTGATTACAAAAAGAAACCTTTTTGTGATGAAGGTATAAGAGGCTTGATAAAGAAAAACAAATTTGCTACAATGAAATAGAAAAAGAATCATAGTATAGTTTACAAATAGAAAAAAGAATATTTGCAAATTGTAAACGGGGGGGGGTAATACCCTCTTTTTAGTGGTTGAATGAAAAAAGAATAGGAGATGT
>CAJUHL010000078.1 GCA_910586425.1 uncultured Bacilli bacterium | reverse complement strand
TAGGCTGCTTTAGCAGCATACCGAACCTACCGGCTTTAGCCGGTAGTGGTTCAGTGTTTTATATGCAAGTTTTAATGCACGAGCCATTACTTGTTCTGGTGTATTCCATGCTTTCTCCAAATCAATTAAATATTGTCTGCATTGTTTACCTTTATCAGTTCTACTCATAAGACAAATGTGTTTTGCCATATCTACAGACAATAAGTAATCTTGTAAATCTCTGTGTGCACCATTATTTACAACCGTACCTGAAAGTACGCTTGTAAAATCTTCACCCTTAATAAATCCTTGACTATTGGATTCAAACCAAGAACTAAAACGTTTCTTGATTTCTAATCCTTCATATAAACTTCTTGCTGATACTGTTGGCTCATCCGTTTCATAATTTACTTTAATAATTTCGTTCATATATTTCCTCCAATTTTTTTATTTAAATTGAAGGCAGAGATAGGAGAGTGCAAACCATCCTACATTACTCTTTACCAGATTATCCATCCGACCTAATACATACTTCTCCAAACAAATAAGACTCACACTCAATTTTCTAAGTGCAAGCCTTTCCATAAAACTCTGATTAAATATCAGATATTATAAACATCAATTTTCCAACTTTTTCAATAATTCTCTCACAGTAATTTCCTCACCAATAGATACACACTGATCTAAACGGTAGAAGAGTAGTTCTTTGAGAATTATTAGTTCGTCATCTATCAATTCTACAGATTTTACAATCTCGTCATGCAAAGTAATCTACACCTCCAGATTACTCAAAGACTTTCTTTAAAGATGTAACAATCTTAATAGAACCTTCCTTATGCTCTGGAGTCACATATGTTTCACCCTTCCTGTCACCCATCATAATCTTTCCAGTTCTTTCTTTTACCACCTTAGATTTTACTTTACAAATGCCAGGGATAGTTACTTCATCACCTACGACAATAGTGTCTCTTACAACAGATTCAAGAGCTGCAAGTACAGCACTTACCTGTTTCTGATTTACTTCCTCAGTAGAAACCTCTGCAATACGTTTTACAAGTTCAATTTTATTCATAATTTTATATTCCTTTCGATTTTAGATATTTGTCCCACATTTTATATGTTTTTCAGGACACAAAAATAGGAGAGTAGCAAATACTCCCCAACACATGTGTTTGTGGCTTTGTCAGCCAAATATAATAATCGCCCGCTCGTGACGATTTCACTTGTTAAATAATATTCCATAACTTTCCAATCTGTAGTACAATGATATCATCATACAAGAGAGGAGATGATTAATATGGCAACTACAGGAGAAAAGCCAGGATCAGGTACATACACCTGTGATAATTGTGGACAAGTAGTTGTGTTAGATGATAACACAGATACATTACCGCCTTGCCCTAAATGTAATGGTACAGAGTTCCATTAATCTGCTAAGGTAAAATGTTGGATCTCAAATGGCTTACCAAACCACTGTCTCCAGATGGCGAGTTTCTTTTCTCCATTCTGGAGACTGTACTTTGAGTAATATTTTAGTGGCAGTAGTTGTTTTATATAGTATAAAAATTTATTCATAAATCCTCCGCATGAAATTAGTAATTCATCGCTTCATATAAGCGTTTGTAGTGGTATATTTACGACTAATGGATGTGAACCTGCACCCACTATCCCATTGTTAAAGACGTTTGGGAATACTTAATCTAACTCAATGGGATAACAACACTTAATTCCCTTGTCATTTACTACCAATACTGTTTGCGACGGTTTTTCAGTAAGTCGTTTTTGTCTGGTATATTCATCACCACTTCCTCCGAGACTTCCAGATTGTACAACTTTAATTCCAGAGACATCAGTTATTGCAGGATAATGTTTATGTCCGCAAATAACACAATATGGAGTCATTTTTGCCCATAATATTAATTTGGAAATTGATGTATCACTTGTACTGTCAAAATCTCCATGCACTCCAAAATATAGCCTATCACGTACAAAGAATGTAGATAATGTATCATCAATATCTTCATCAATAACAGAAATATTTTCAACATTTTTAAGCATTGACTTGATAAAACATAAAATAAGAGTATCCAAACGTTCGCCAAGCAAAGCATCTTCTTTGTCCTCAAGACGGCTATGGTTTCCTGATACCCCACGTAATTCAACAGTTTTAAAATGTTTGCCCAATTCATATACAAAATCAGAAATATATTCACAAGCAAGTTTTACTTGTTCAATAACATTTTCTTTATTAGTAACAGAAATGGTTTTATGTATGGAGCCGCTAATTAAGTCGCCAAGTAATAAGCAAACACAGTTTTCTGCATTATGTGTTTTCTGAATTTCAATAATTTCAGATAAATACTTTTCTAATCGTTCTTTTGCAATTAAGGAATCATATGTGCCGTCAAAACCATAATATGTTGCGCCTATATGAAGATCAGATAAACATACAATCATATCGTTTTCACTATCTAAAATGGTGTGAGAGTATGTTACATATCTATCAGATGCAACATTAGATAACATTTCCTCAAATTTTTCTATGGTGGTTTCTAACCGTGATTCTTCCCTGAGTCTACGATTGATATCAAGTCTTTCGTCATAGAGTTTCCTTTTTTCTTTTTGAATTTCTTGTTTCTGAATGCGTAATTCTTTAAAATACTCGTCTTCACTGAGTTTGTTAAAAACACCAGCTTCCATAAATTTCTTTGCTTGCTGGTATGGCTTTCGCCAAGCTGCCTCTGAATAAGGCTTATCTGGATCACCAAAATACTTATTCATAAGGTCAGCAATACCATTCCAATCAATATCTAATAATCCAGAGTCTTTTGCCTGTCCTAATCTCCATAGGTATTGAAATTCATTTTCAGTTTCTTTTCTGGTTGTATCAAACAGAATAGTCACCTACTTTCTATTCATCAGCTTCTTCTGATGTAATCAAATCTAAATCCTCATCCGATTTAAGGCTCACACCAAATTCAATAGGTTGATTAATGAATGCTTTAAGTAAATCAGATACCTTTACATCTTGTTCCACATCATTTTCATCTGTATAAGTAATAAATGTTCCATCTTCCGATAAAACACCTTTTACAGAAAGTTTATCAGTGATATTTCTTTTAAAAGAGAGTTTGCTTTTTGCCATAAAATTTTCCTTTCATGAATATAATTTTTATTTAAACCATAATATATTTTACAATTTGTGGGCTATTGACGATGAGCCTAGCAACGGAGGACTGTTTGTACTAAACAGACAAAAGATTGCGGAGACAGGACACGATCCTGCATACTCTTGGGTATGAACCAAGTGAACTTCCTTTGCTCGTCACTCCGCTATAATAGTTAAAAGAACAAATGACGATACCGCTAAAATAGCAGCACCGTCACCTGTGTTAGAAATGAGAAATAAAACTGAAAAGAAATAAATCTCAAAATACTCCTTATAAACGCCTCTTATAATAAAACCCATAGGTTAAATTTAAAAGTTACTTCCAGAGCAACGAATCCGTACAGTCTCGGATGGGAGCCTTAACTGGTTTCATCACGTTTCGTAAGTTTTTAATATGGCATCATCCCAACTAACTTATAGCCATATCTTAGACGAAAAAATATTTATTCAACAGGACAGCGGTTGCAAATCCCGTAAGTGACAAAATAAAATAGAATAGAAAATAAATTTTATTTCTTTAATTTGGAACTAGGAATAAAACGTATATATTTAGCATCTGGGATTTCTTGAATGGAACCATCGCTTATATTTTTCCCCTTTGTTTTTTTTGTAAATGAGCAGAATCTTCCTAGTCCTTCAATTTTAACTACATGTCCATTTCTTATTTCATTACCAATAATATTTATAAAAGTGTTAATTGTATCTTCAACACTATTTTTTTCAATATTGCTTTCGATAGTCTTCCATGTCTCGTGAATTAGTTCAGATTTTACTATAATATCACCCTTTCTTATTCCTACCTTAATGCATCCTTATCTGCAAATCCAAATTTTCCGAGTAGTACTCGTAAAATTTGGATTTATAAAATTGCCTTGGGGGAACTTTTTTTAAAATATTTAAAACCATACACATCAATTTCTCCGTTTTTATCCTCGCATAAAAATATATTAACCCTATTATATTGATTCAATATGTCGGTTAAAATCTCATTTTTATAATTAAATAAAATATAAAATAGTAAGTTTTTAATAGATGAATTATCTTTACTTTCTAAACTTTTCAGTAATCGATACATTGTATGTTGGCTGATCTTCATCCGATTAATTTCATATAATAATTCCATCCTTGCCCGATTCCTATAGCAGCAACGATCTTCGTAAAAAGATGGATTACACGAAACCATTTTTATGTAATTTAAAGTTTCGTTTGTCATATGGATTATTTTTGCGACCTGCTTTTTGTTTACCAAATCTTTATCAAAATCTTTAGGTCTAAATATATCAGCCACAGACAAAAAACCACTTCCCATAGATTTGCTAGAACGATTTTGGTTAATACAAGCGTGAAGGTAATCCATACTGGTATTATATTTCTGGTAATCTTTTCTATCTACATTCTTGTAATTCTTTGTTTCTGCAATAAATCCTAGAAAATATGGAGTGCGTTTTCTTCCATCAGATGCAGTCAATAAGTTCTCATATTTCTTTCGCATTCGTTTCAATTCCCTTGTGGTATCTATAGGATATTCTTTTTTGGCTTTATCTATTTCAATATTGCTCATAACATCCAATTGGCACACATCATAATATATTTCTTTTATCTGTTCATACTGTTCTTCTACAGATTGTTTGGATTTGGACACCATATCCCATAGTAATGAATTAAGTTCTTGCGACAGATTTACAATTTCACCAATCTTATTATTACTTGTTTTGTCATCAAGATCAGCTAAGTCAGTAGGTGTATAGTGTCTTTTTGATTTTGGAGGATTTATATTACGTGTTGGGACTTTGAAGATACGATAATTCTTTTTTGCGGAATCAATCAATATCTTATTATCTGTAATAAGCAAAGTATCGCTATCAAAATCTGCGCCACTTAGTCTTTCCAGTATATTTTCTTCAATGCTGTTAATACAAATGATATTTGATGTAAGATTGAAATATCTGTCAATTGTTTCACACTCTACATTCTTAGTTATTAGGATATTCCCAATCGTGACATGTGGACTACGACTTCCAAGGATTTCACATCCATAAGGATACCTTGTGTTGTGTACTGTGCCAGATTTAAGAATTGATATTCCGTCAAATCTTCCTATTGACTGTAATAGCATTTCATACGGATTACCAAATAGTGTTGCATATGTACCGTTCAAAAGAATGTGTCCCTTTTTCATATTCCTTAAATAAGAACGACATAAATCCTTTTTGAAATCATAATAAACACGAGTCTTATGAAAATCACAGTCATAATTCAATAGCTTATATACAATCTCATTTTTATTCCTCATGATATTATCATCTTCAAATTCTGAATCATCTTCTGTATCACTGAATTTCAAGTGGTATCTCATAACATCAACATCAATATTAATCAAATTGATATAATCCAAACCATCTTTGACAATATGTTTAATTTCATCCTGTGATAACTGTAAAGTATTTAAAAGCTGGTAATGAGCTTGAACCATTCGGCCCCCAAAATAATGTGTGTCTTTGTCATGCTTTACGATCCCAAAAAACGGATAAATATTTTCTAACCACGTTTTCAAATCTCCAAATTTATAAAATTTTATACTGGATGGGGTAGTTATAAGTTTTATATCTTTTATATCCTTGGCTATTGTTTCCCCCTTTAACTGTGAAACATTTGTTATATTGTTATCTTCAAAGAACCTTTGGATGTTCGTATTGAAACAACATGACTTAAAAAACTTATTCCTCAATAATAGCATTCCTTTTGAAAGGTATTTACCCATCAGAGAAAAATCAATCAATGACTGACCATCCCAAATAGAATTAGAAATCTCCATTTCTTTTTCTTCTGTCTTCAACCATCCGTCTTCATCCAGATCAGTACACACAGCATTATCATGAAATACACTTGTCCAGTCATCAACAACAAGTATATTTTCAGGGCGGATTTCAAGTGTGTCTATTATGCTGCTTGTTGGCAGTGATATATATGCTTCAAATGCAGCAATGTCCAATTCGTCACCTTTTTTATATCTAAACCACATTGTTCAGATTTATGCATATCAGGATACAAACGTTTATCAATAAACAGACATTTTCCAACTCTTGCTGACCCGCTAGACCTTTTGAATCGACAATAATGAATACCATTGCAGATAAATCCGTTTCCATAACACCATTCTCTCAGCCATTTTGCCGACTTTACAGTTTTTATTGTCTTTACCAACAAATATGTATATGTCATTTTCTCTTTATCATAAGTACACGCAAAATAAGAGGGGAGGAGAGTAGTGTCTACAGAATTATAAATGGGTTCATCTGTTTTCAATGCTACCAGAATCTTTTCGCCATTACTATCTATATCAATAGCATACCCATCAGTTAAATCATAATCCCTTAAATTATATCCATTTCTAACATAAATGTTTTTTGCGGTCTTATTAAACTCTTTGACTGCATATTTAAAAGTTACGTTTACAACTTTCGATGAATATTCTTTCCCTTTATATTCAAATGACAAAGAATCTTTTTTGCCATATGCCTTTCTTGCCACATCTCTCAGTTCTATTAAGTCTAAACTGTAATCAAAACTATTAATATATTTCCCCAGATTATCAGTACCATCCTTACGGGTAAGTTTATACCCATAAGGAGTGCTTTTGATAAAATTATTGGATAAGTACAAATCCTTGGCATCAATTGATGGGATGTATAAATTATTTCTCATTACTGACACACCTCCATTACACGATAACCGTATCGTTCCATATTTTTCATTACCAGTTTCATTTTATTTACTAAAGCATTACGCAATTTCTTATCAGAAGATAAGTAACCTTCTGATAAATCAATATGTTCTTTTGTCATGTGCCACTCAGAAGGATTAATATATACTTGGTCTATTTCCAAGCGTAGAACGCCATTACAATTAAAAATTAACGATGCTTTCCAAAAACCATTTTTACAATTATTTATCTGAGAAACTAAATCAATGACAGTATTGAATTTTTCTATAAAGTTATCAATTTCTCGCTTTGCAGATTTTGTAACACATAAAAACTTATCTTTTTCAAGTGTTAATTTTTCAGTATAAATGATTCCGTTATAAATTTCCAAATCAAAATATATGCCAGGTTCTTGATCCTTATTGCGTTTTTTCTTATATCCAACATGAACTTTGGCGTCAACATTTTTATAACTCCTCAAATCAGAAATAAGTGTTTGTGCTTCTTTGTCATTTATATAATTCTCTAAAAAGTCCTTCTCGATTCTATTCTTTAATTCTTGCTGGATTTCCTGATACAATGAATCAATACTTAGTTTTTCGATATATCGTCCTTCTAAAATTGACTCAAACTTATTTGTCTTTGTTACCTTTAAAACAGTATAGCAATTATTGTTAAATCTAACTTTATATCCATTTTCCTCAAATTTTGATAGTTCTTTCTCATAATCCATTAGCCGTTTTTTGTATTCGACAGTCTTGCTAAATATATCTTCTAGTTCTGGAATTTTATTTTTTGGTATTTCTATTTCTTCAACACTAAATCACCAGTTTACAACTTTTTATAAAAATACAAATACAAACCCATCTTTTTATTGT
>CAJUHL010000077.1 GCA_910586425.1 uncultured Bacilli bacterium | reverse complement strand
TAAATTTTAAATTACTAAAGATTTTCGTGTCTAAAAACTTGACATAAATCCAAAACTACCACCTAAAGATAATATTTGTTTTTCTGCTTCCTCATCTTTTACACTTAACTCTTCTTTAGATTTTCTTTTATTGTTAATTAACATACATATTTCAAACACTTTTGGGTGATTGATATAGTAAATATTGAATAGTTTTTTTTCTTGTTTTTCTTCATTCTTTATAAATAAGGTACTTATAAAATTGTAATTAAACAACAATATCAACATAATAACTGCAGTCCAACAAAGAATTGAAACTTTATATATTATTGGCAAGAAGCTACCAATTATATAATATATAATCATTATTAAAGCAATTTCAAATATTATTTTAAAAAATTTAAGTCCAGTTTGCATAATTATCACCTTCCAAAGAATAATTTCTATTATATCATAAATTTACCATTTTTTTACAAATACATTTTAAAACCTAGCACATTCATATATTTTATAGTATAATTTTAGTAGTCATAAGAACTATTATAGGGAGGGTATTTTGAAATGAAATTATATGTTACATACACAAAGAATAGTTTTACAGAAAAACAAATTCAAGAATTAAGTAAGGTAGGGGAGCTTATCTTTTTAGAAGATACTTTTGATTTAGATAACGCACCATATTTAAATGAAGAAGAGAAAATATTAGTGGTAGATCCTGATTGGTATAACTGGGATATTAATGCTAGCCATTTAAGTAAAATTAAGAATTTAAAAGGTGTTTGTTTATCAACAACAGCATTTGATTGGATAGATTTAGATTATTGTAAAAATAATAATATCGTTGTATGCAATATACCAAAATATTCAACTGATTCAGTTGCAGAATATGGAATATTTCTTATGATGTGTTTAGCAAAGAAATTTCCAATTCAAGCAAAGACAGATTATAAAATGGATTATTCACAATATATGTTAACAACTGAAATAAGAAATAAAACAGCAGGTATTATTGGACTTGGGACAATAGGCTCTAAAATAGCCGATATGTGTCAAGCATTAGGCATGAATGTTATTTATTGGAGTAGAAGTGAAAAACAAAATAGCTATAAGAAGGTTGATTTAGAAACTATATTTAAAGAAGCAGATTTTATTTTTCCAGCATTTGCTACAAATGATGAAACAAGCAAATTAATTACAGATCATTTAATTAATGTAATGAAAGGTAATGCATTTATTAATGTAGTTAATAACCCTAAAGAATTATATAATCATGATTTGCTTCTTAATAGAGCTGAAAAAGAAGAAATAAGTTATGCCTTTGAATTGTATGGAAATGAAAAAAAGATGTATGATTATAAAGGAAATGTTATGGCGACAGCTCCTTATGCATTTTATACAAAAGAGGCAATTGATAGATTAGTTGCAATATGGTGTGATAATGTAATTGCTCTAACGAATAACAAACCACAAAATGTTGTAAAAAAGGAGATTAACTAGAATGAATGATATTCTTATCATAACAGGTGGATCTAATGGGTTAGGAAAAGCCATTGTTGAGTATTCATTAGACAAGAATCTAATTATTTGTAATTTAGATAAAGAAGAATCTTTCATACAAAATGAAAACTATGTAGAGTTTATTGGAGATGTTTCAAATGAAAAATTTGTTGAAAATGCAATTGAAAAAGTATCTCAATTAGGAAATATAAAATATTTAATCAATAATGCAGGAGAACCATCTTTTAAACTACCATCAGCATATAACAAAACTGATATTGATAAATGTTTTAAAGGACTTTATGGAATGATACTATGTTCCTCTAATGTGTTAAGAAAAAAAGATCAGGATTTAAAAATAGTAAATATTATGTCATCAGCAGCTTTAAGAGGTAACAAACAAGAAAGCGTATATTGTGCAACCAAATGGGGAGAAAAGGGATACACAGAAAGTTTAAAAGTAGCATATAAAGGAACATCGGTAAAAATTATTGGTGTATATCCAGGTGGAATTAATACAAATTTTTATAAGAATAGTAGGGATTATGTTACAGCAGAAAAACAAAATACATTTATGAATCCAACTGAAGTTGCGAAAGTGATTTGTGATAATATATTCAGTGAATTAAATTTAAGCGTGGCAGATATAATTATTGAAAGAAATTAGGGTGATAAAGATGGAATTTATAAAAAAGGAACAGGCAGAATCCTATAGTGGAGATGGATACTCTGGAATGGATTATCCATCATCTGATAAAGATATTAATTTTGCAGTAATCAAAATAAATAGTAGAAGTCCAAAAGTAGGTTTTCAGCTAAATACAGGTTGTAAAGAGTTATTGTATATCATCAATGGTAAAGGAACTCTACATAGTAAAGATAGCAATGAGCAAATTGAATTTAATCAAGGAGATGTAATCATTATTGATAAAAATGAATGTTATGCTTTTGATGGTAATTTTGAAGCAGCGGTTCCATGTACACCTGCTTGGACTAGTCAACAACATAAGTATGTAGATTGAAGAATGATAGTTAAAAGGAGGAGTAACAAATGGCAAAAATAACAATGTTGGGAACAGGCAATGGTGGAACAATGAATCTATATAACACTTGTTTTGTCATTCAAAATGAGAGAGGTGTGTTTTTAATTGATACAGGTGGTAGTATAGAAATTATCAAGAGATTGAAACAAATTGATATTCTGTTAGAATATATAAAGAATATATTTATCTCTCATAGTCATACAGATCATATTTTAGGGCTAATATGGATGTTTAAAAAACTAGGAGGAATGATAAGGCATGGAGAAATCACAGAAAAAATAAACATCTACTGCAATGATGTTGTATATGAAACTATAAAAGGAGTATCAGGTTATATATTGTCGCCTAAATCATTAGAAGCAATTTATAAAACAGTTAATTTTGTTGTATTAAATGATTGTGATAAGCATATTGTAAATGGTGTCGAATATGAGTTCTTTGATATCCTCGCAAAAGGAACTAAACAATTTGGCTTTGAATGTAATCTTGATGGACATCAATTTATCTTTTTAGGAGATGAAACTTTAAATCCTAAATTAAACGATAGAATTAAGGGTGCTGACTATGTTCCACATGAAGCATTTTGTTTGGATAAAGAGGAAAGTATATTTCATGCGTATGAAAAAAATCATTCAACAGCCTTAAGTGTTGCGAATATGATGAATGGTTTAGATGTAAAAAATATAATCCTTTACCATACCGAAGAATCACATGGTAATGATAGAAAAAAACTATATATGCAAGAAGCACAAAGTGTATTTCATGGAAATGTAATTGTTCCAAATGATTTAGAAGAAATTCAATTTGTGAAAAGAAGGTAAGATATGAGTATTCAATTTGTAGAACAATGGTTAAACCAATTAAAAGAATATTGGTTTCATAAAGATGTAGAAAGTGCTGTGTCATTATTTACAAAAACAATATTTTATCAAGAAACACCATTTATGGAGCCTTATACTACTTTAGAAGAAATCAATAAAGAATGGCAACATATTAAAAATGAAAATATTCAGTATATAGAAATTAAACCTCTAGCAATCGACCATTATACAGTAATTGCACATTGGATTTTAAAGCAAAATAATCAAGATTACGATGGCATCTATGAAATTAAATTTAATGAAAATTTAGAGTGTATTTATTTTAAGAGTTGGGAGATGAAAGATGAATAAAAAATATATAATCGTTACTTGCATATGCACACTTATTTCAATCATTTCAGGATTCCTTTCTCATGACATCATAGTTGGAGGAGCTATATTATTAACAGGATTATTATGTGCTTATTTTGCAAGTGAAGGTAAAAGATTAAACTATATTTTAGGACTAATCAATTATATATTGATGGGTTATGTGTCATTCAAAAATAATTTATATGGAATATTTTTCTTTTATCTATTTATCTTTGCTCCTTTACAAATCAATGGCTTTATTACTTGGAACAAAAATTTAGATGGAGAGAAAAATGTTAGAGTACGAGAATTTACTCTTAAAAACTCAATTATCATTACAATTTCTTGTATTGTTGGCAGTTTATTACTTGGATATTTGCTTACTCTTATTCCCAATCAAAGATTAGCATTCTTAGATGCAAGTTCTAATTGTATTAATCTATGTGGTGTCATTATAATGATATTAAGATTTAAAGAATCTTGGTGGATATGGCTAATCAATAATATCATTGACTTAGGAATTTGGGTTCTTACTTTTATTAATAAAGGGGAAGGTTCTACGATGATGTTATTGGTATCTATTGGATACTTATTAATTAATATCTATGGAATCGTAAAATGGAATATTGAAGCAAAGAAAGGAAGAAAAGATTATGAAAAATAACTATCTGTTAGTTCATGGAAGTTTTGGAAGTCCATTTTCTAATTGGATTCCATGGCTAAGAAGTGAAATTGAGAGTAAAAGTTTAGACGTTTATACACCAGATTTTCCAACAGGAGTAGGTTACCAAAATTATGAAAATTGGTCTAAACTTTTAAAGGCTTATGTAGAGGCAAATATTATCAATGAAAATACAATTATCTTTGCCCATTCTATCGCACCTATTTTTATTTGTAAATTTCTAGTTGAGAATAAACTAAAAGTAAAAAGATTGGTTTTCGTCTGTGGATTCAATAATTATCTTGGAATCGATGAAGATTATGATGCGGTTAATGAGAGTATGTATTTTGATAATTTGATAGATATTAAAAATTACTGTGATGATATTGTTTGCTTTTATTCCGATAATGATCCATATGTTAAATACGAAGTTGAAAAAGAATTTGCTGATACCATAACCGAAAATCAAATTATGATTTCTGGTGGTGGTCATTTAAATTCTGAAAGTGGTTATACTGAATTTAATGACTTAATAGACTATGTAGTATGATATGAATGTTAATTGATATATGATTTGCAATTTTATTTTTCAAACTGACATAATATTTTAAAAGTTAAAAAAAGTCCATATCTTTAGTTGCCTCCAAGATTTCAGTATTTGGCTTTAATGTTTCAATCGTTTTAAATTTCAACATCAAAAAAGTCCCCTTCCTAGAAAGAGAATTAAAGCCTTTTAAAAAACAAAAAACTCACGAACCTTTTACAGTCCGTAGGTTGTTTTCAAATGGAGCGAATGGCGTAGATATCTACAACTTTTTCACTTCTTAACGATTTGATATATAAAATATCAATCTCTAATAGTATTTTAACATAATGTATGTATTTAATCAATTGTTTAACACTTGTTATCGTTTGTTTTCGATTATTTTTTCTATCATATTTTCACCAATGATGTAATCTAAAGTATATTTTTTCTTTTCGTTTATATACTCAACTGAAAATCCTAGTTCTTTTAAAATATAACAATAAACTAAATATTCAAGTACTAATACACAGTATCTTAAATTATCCTTTACTACGCATTTATTTCTTTTAGAATCGTTATAGTGAGTGTAGTAATTTCTACTATCTGCAAGAATATTAGACAATGGGATAATATTTGTTATCATATTAGCACGAATAGTTAATTGAAATTCATTTATAAACATATCAATAATTCTACTTCTTAAAAGTATAAAACAACTTTCTTTTTGATCATCATTATTTTCAATATCTTCAATAATCTCTAAATTATTAATAAACTTGGTTTCAATGTGCTTATAAAATTTTTTAAGCCTTGAAAATTTTATACTGTGTAGTAATTCCATAACTTGTATTAAATTGCTAAAGCGAATTTCTATCGGAATATCATTTTTAATTCCCAATAAATAAAGATTATAAATGTTTCTATATTTATCATATGTATTAAACCAGTTTTTCAGTTTGTTTTCTGAGTAAATTTCAGGCAAATCAAATAAATAATCCATTATTTCTATTTTGTTGTCTGATTCCTCATTATTATCTTTCATTCTATAGTCCATCATTTCATATTTGAAATAATCTTTAATATCACCAATCATATGAAATTTATTATAGTTCAAACATTCAATTTTTCTTATATCAACTTTTTTATTAGTTACTAGTTCAACTAAATTTATTATTTTTTCTAAATCATCAAAAAAGTGAGAATATATTGTAGCATTTTTCTTTTTAATATAAATTGAAACAAATTGACTTATATCAATTTTTTCTAAAAGCATATTAGCATCGTGAGCTCCCATTACGGGAACAAATTCAATAGTAGTATTTTCATCAATATCAATTGATATTTTTTCTTTAGGTTTATATGCAATATTTAACCAATAATCGTGGTTGTCAAATAATTCTTCAAAACCATTTAATTTGCACCATTGAAATACATTTGATAGTTTAAAATGCATTTCATTAAATTTAATAGTGCTTTTTTTCTTATTATTTATTCCAAAAAAGATAGATTTTGCGACTATAATAATATGATGTCTAACAAAGGCTTCTGAATGTCTTTTTACTACCTTACAATCTGTTAAAATGCATTTAACTTTTTGATTTAAAGTTCCAGTTATTTCATTGATATAACATGGTTTGTTTTCCCAAGCAAAAAATTACTTTGGTCTTTATAATAAATGGATAAAACTATGCCTCCATTTGATTTATTAAAAACAATATCTCCCTCGTGGTTTTTTCCAAGTATATTCCATTTACCACCAATAATAGTATCTTTTTATCTAAAAAAGTTTAGTTTTTTGACAAAAAGCCTTAATTTTAGGGCATATATGTAAAGTTTTAAGGTTATTTTACTACTAATTTACTACTTTATAAAGAGTCTTTATATGTTGTAATTTTTTTCTAATTTTTTTAAACATTATCAAATACAAGGTTGATTTGACTTTTTAGAAAAATATTGTATAAAAATATTGTATAATATATAACCAACAAAGGGGTGTTTTTAATGGATAAATATTTATTAAAAATGTTTGAAGAATTTAAAAAAGCATATGGTATAAATGATACGATTGATAATTTTAACAAGTATTCTGATTTATTTGCAAATTGGATTGTTAATAAAAGAGTTGCTGCTTCTAGTTATGTACAATTATTTGATTATATGGAAAATGATGAAGAAATTCAAACTTATACTATGGCTGAATTTGGAAAAGGAATATATGATACTATTGCTATTGAAATGGCTAATAATACAATCCATCAACCGATAGTAATATCTCCATTTGCAGAAACTATAAAAAGAGATAGTGGAATTGAAGTGTTTACTGGAGAACTTGCAGTATGTAATGGTGGTGATGTGATTGTAAAATATCCCACAAAAGAAGATTATGCAACTAATCCTAATTGCCATCCAATATTTAATGATGAAATAGATACATTAATGACTCAAGTTCCTTATTCAAAAGAAGAATTATATCCATTTTTTAAACTTATTGATTCATGTAAAACATTGTTCATCGGAACTTATGGATCTTTAAGTGATAAAGATTGCGAAGAAAACTTAAAAAGGATTCAAATTTTATATCAAGAATTATGTGATATAAATTATAGAAATGTTAATTTTTGTTCTGAAACACAGGAAGGTTCCTATTTATCAGCTATAAAAATTAGTTCAAGAGCAAAAGTATTAAAGAATTCTCTTACATTGCATAGATAACTTTAAAGAATTATTGTTTATAATTAAAATAATTTTGGTATAAATAATTATAATCCAAAATTATTTTTTGTTTAAAAAATTTAATTTATATGTTTAAGAATTGGTGTTAGTATAGATATATAGACACAAAAAACTTTAGTAATGGTATACTAGG
>CAJUHL010000076.1 GCA_910586425.1 uncultured Bacilli bacterium | reverse complement strand
AATTAACACATTAACTTTAGCGATTGATCGTTTTGATTGGATTAATGGTAGTAGTGCATATGTGCAACAAACGATAGGTAAATATTTTGATTTATTTGATAAAACTTTAATTACTGCTGATGATTTATCACTAAAAGACAGAAATAGACAAATTGAATTAGAAAATAAAGGTTATTTACTTATAACAGCTATGTATGGAAAAAATGTAGATGTTGTCAAACAAATTATAAGAAAAAGAATTAAATTATATAATGAAATAACAGATAATTCTAAAAGAAGTTTCGATGAGAGCGTTATGACAGCTAAGATTTATAGTAATTTAGTTAACAGGGCTAACGGCAATATATCATTAATGTTAAATACATTTGGAGAGATTGCTGATTTATTAGATTGGAAAGATGGACATGTTCAGGATTTAGAAAAAGAATTTAATAATGCAATTAGTGTTCAATTAAGTAAAACTAAACAATTGAGAAAAATAGATGCTACTCCACCTAAATTACATTTATAAATAATTAAAAAAATAGTTTAACAAGTAATGAAAACTATTTTTTTGTTCAACAATTATTTATCCAATTTGAAATATGCTATTTTAAAGTCCTAATGATAAAGTTACATTTAATTTATCAATATGGACTTTTTCTTGTTTTAACTGTGTCCCAATAGTGATATTGGTATTTATTTTGTAATCAAAATTGATGATATCTAGTGTTTTAAAATAATACAGTATATATGTTCCTTAGGAGTTTCAACAGAAGATCAATTTAGAAATGGTCATAGTTTAGATGAACAAAAGGAAAGAATGTTGAAATTATGTGATTACAAGAATTATGAAGTGTACAAGGTGTATGAAGATGCAGGAATAAGTGCTAAAAATATGAATCGACCTGCTTTTCAAGAGATGATTCAAGATATTAAAGACGGAAAGATAAACAAAATAATTGTTTATAAGTTAGATAGACTTACTCGCTCTATCAAAGATTTAGAAGAAATATGTACCTTTTTAGAAGAGAATAATTGTAGTTTAGAAAGTATGTGTGAAGATATTAAAACTTCTAATGCTAATGGTAAGTTTTTCATTAGAATGCTTACCATTCTTGCTCAACTAGAAATAGAAAGAACAAGCGAGAGAACCAAATTTGGAATGGTAGGGGCTGTGAAGAAAGGTCATTTTGTAGGACGACCACCTATTGGATATGATAAAGTTGATAAAAAATTAGTAATTAATGATATTGAAAGTGAAGTTATTAGAAGAATTTTTGATTTATATATAAAAGGTATTGCAGCTAATGCTATTACTAAATTATTAAATGAAGAAAAAGAATTAAATAGAAAATGGATTCCTACTCTAGTTGATAGAATATTATCCAATGAAATTTTGGATTTATGTCAAGTTTTTAGACACGAAAAAATTTAGTAAATTAAAATTAAGCTACCGCTAAGTAAGTCCATCCTGTTTCTATTGTATAAATGTAAGTAATATCCCCAACCCATTTTTGACTAGGTCTTTCTGTAAAGAAATTTTGTTCTAGCAAGTTAGGATATTCCTTTGTATCATCCGTTTTAGATTTTCCAGAATGATTAAATTTTTTGATTGTTATACTTTTAAGACCAAGAAGCTTCATTCTTCTACCAACTCTTTTCTGACTAACCTTGATACCTTGTTTATTTAGTATTTTTGTAATCTTAGGTGAGCCATATCTTCTTTGAGATTCATTAAATACTCTGGTAATTTCCACATCTAATTGTCTGTTAGCTTCTTTGTAACAATTAATAGTATGGTGAGAGTGATAATAATAAACAGAGTGGTGAATGTTCAAACATTTGCACAATAATCTAACATCATATTCATCTTTATTATCATCTATAAATTTGATTTTATCTTCTATTTTTTTGAGAATATGGCAACTGCTTTTTTTAGTATTTCATTCTCCAATTCAACTTCGTGTAGTTTCTTTTTTAATTTGATTATTTCATCATTATTTGTTACTTCACCAGTTGAAGTGACAATTGTTCCATATTTCTTAATCCAATTATCTACGTTTGCATAAGACACGCCATATTCTCTTGTTAATTCTGATTTTCTTTTTCCTGCTTCATATAAATTCACTATTGTTTTTTTGAAATCTTCATCATAACTTTTATGTTCTTGTTTCATAGACACTTCCTCCTTCTTGGTATTTCTAGTATACCATTACTAAAGTTTTTTGTGTCTATATATCTATACTAACACCAAAAATAATAAATGTTTTGGTATGTGTGCAATAACATCTCTAATCATTAATGATTATTTTGATGGAGAAATTTGTAAGATTCATGTGGACGGAATTAGTCATTATTTCAACTTGATAGATAATAAAATTATAGATTTAACCTCAAGTCAGTTTAATCATAATATAGATTATAAGGACTATCAAATTATAGATAGACAAAAAATATTAACTGATGATACAAAGAATAGATATAACATATTAAAAAAAGATTAATAAAAGAGTTATTAAAACAAATTGATGAAAAAGTATATTCTTGTGAATCTTGCAATAAATTAGTTGATAAATTCCCTAATGATGCGACAGTATTTCTTGGAAAAGATAATGACATAGTATTAGTTGGAGAAGCTCCAGCTAATAATGGATGGAGAAAGAGCCATAAATTATGGTGTGATATAAATGGTAAAGTATTACCTAGTGGAGTTGTATTACAAAAACTATTTGATATAATTGATAGGAATATTTTTGAAACAACATTTTTAGAATCAGTTAAGTGTTATCCATTAGAAAGAAAAAATTTGAAAACATGTTCTAGTAATTGTAAAAACATAATGTTAGAACAATTAAGAATATTAAATCCTAAATTGATTATTACTCTAGGAGAATTTCTAACTAGAAATTTACTTAATTTTAAATTTAATAAGTTTGCTGATGTAGTTGGTAACGTATATGAAGTTAATGGTTATAAAATATTACCTATTTATCATCCCAGTCCAATTTCTCCAAAAAGTTATAAAGACAATGTTCCAATCTTTGAAAAACTAAGAGATATGTAGTAATTTGTAGAATTATTTGATATAATTAGTTTAGATTTAAAGGGCTAGTACAGACTTTAAAAAGGGAGGTTTTATGACACAAGAAGATAAAAATATTATTATTCAAGAAAGTGCTAGTTATTTGGACGAAATTTATGAACATACGGAGTATAAAATAAAGTATGTAAAAAAGTATGTAGAATATTGGTTATATGTAGTAGCTAATTTTGATAATGTTAAAAATATCAATTTTATAGATTGTATGTGTAATGCCGGAATTTATAAGAACGGAGTTTTAGGGACACCAATAGAAGTATTAATTTTATTTATTAAATTTTCTATTGAGCATCCAGAAAAAAAATTTAATTTATTTTTGAACGATAGTGATATTAATAGAATACAAATAATTCAAAAAATGTGTAGTTTACTAAATTTCAAAGAGTATTCAAATTTACATATTTATTTTACTAATATGGATGTTAACAATTATTTAGACAAGCTTGTAAATGGTTTTTCATATTTTGGAAACAAAGGATACAATCAATTATCAAGTACAATACTTTTTGTTGATCCATATTGTTTTGGAGAAGTAAAGATAAATAAAATTAAAAATTTTACCGATACTTTTTATTCAGAATTAATTTTTAATTATTTTAATAGTGATTATAGAAGAAATATTGATAATACAGCAACTCCTGCAAAGAGACAAAAAATAATTGATTCTATGGCTGGTATTGTTGAATATAATCCTAACATGAATGAAAAAGAGGTTGAAAATTTAATTCAAAAAAATATTAAAGGAAGATATATAAAACATAGTTTCTCTTATCCATTTAGAATAAAAACTAATGTAGAACTTTATCATATTATTTATGCCACCCCAAATCCGAAAGGATTAATGAAAATAAAAGAAAGTTTATGGGATGTTTTTAAAGGTGATACTTTCTTTAAAAATGGTACATGCGGAGATCAGATTTCACTGTTTGACGATTCAGAACTCAAAGAAATGAATGTACAAAATTTTTCTATTGAAGCTCAAGATCTTTTGATTAAGCAATTTAATGGTCAAACGATTAACTATGAAATGATTTGTGAGTTTGTTTTAGAGCATACTATGCTTAAAGACAGTCATATTATAAATTATTTGTTAAATCCTTTAATTAATCAAGGGAAAGTAATTAAAAATAATACAAAGAGCAAAAGAGATTTTAAAAATGATTCTTATACTTTTTTTAAAGTAGAAAATTATCAAAAAATATAGTATAATTTATTATAATAAAGGAGGTAATCAATTGTGAAATGTAATGAATCCATGGGAAGAAAATCTCTTTTATATAAAACTGGTGTAGAATATGGTGACTACACAATAAATCATGTACAAGGTTGTTCACATGGATGTTTATATCCTTGTTATGCTTTTATGATGGCCAGACGTTTTGGTAAGGTTAAAGACTACAACGAGTGGATAAAGCCAGTTATTGTTGATAATGCTATTGAATTATTAAAAAAAGAATTGCCAAAATTTAAAGATAAAATAAATAGTGTTCACTTATGTTTTACTACGGATCCATTTATGTATAAGTATGATGATATATGTGATTTATCAATCGAAATATTAAAATTAGTAAATAGTTATAATATTCCTTGTACAGCATTAACAAAAGGAATATTACCTAAAGAATTAGCAAATTTAAGTAAAGATAATAGCTATGGTATAACTTTAATTTCATTAAATGAAGAATTTAGAAAAAAAATGGAACCAGGTTCTGCTCCTTATAAAGATAGAATAGCAAGTTTAAAATATTTGCATGATAATGGTTGTAAAACTTGGGTTAGTATAGAACCTTATCCAACACCAAATTTTATTGAGCAAAATTTTGATGAAATATTAGAAGCTGTTTCTTTTACAGATAAAATAATATTTGGAAGATTACATTATAATAAAAAAGTATCAGAGTATAAGGATTATAAAAAATATTATAATGAATTAGCATATAAAGTTATAGATTTTTGTGAAAGAAATAATATAGAATATCATATAAAGAATAAAACTATTACTGAAGAAAAAGAGAAAATAGCTGCATAGTAATTGAATGATATGATTTGTTTTGCTATAATTAATTCATCAAGTATTTACTTAAATACTTTTACTACTTGGGTGCAAAACTCATTTGTTTATTGCCCCATATTTATGTAAAACTAGAACCCCATTAAATTGGTGGTTCTTTTATATACTTTAAAAAGGCATTAATTCTATTAAAGAAATCATTGGATACAATTTTTTCATATTATACTTATATAGAATTGAAAGTCTCAAATGTTATATCTAATTGGCAAAAGAAATTTTATAACGTTTTCTTGAATTTGTTCAATCCATATATAGTGTTATTTGACATATTTAAAATCCTTTGATTACTATATTTTTCAAATAAATCAACTAACTGTTTATGCAGTCAATATATTCGCCCTATATTCCTTTTCTTGTAGAAGCATTATTTATTAATATTGTCATAAATTGATTCAACATAGTATCATCACAAAATAATAACAATTCATTCATAATCCCTTTGAGTATAAGAAAAAAGATGTTACTATATATATGGAAAAATTTTCCAGTATGAGGTGAGATGTTTTATGATAGATTTCTATGAATTGCTAGGAGTAAAAAGACAAGCAACTAAAGAAGAAATAAAAAATGCATATCGTTCGATGGTGAAAAAATATCATCCTGATACTAATAAAAGTGAAGAGGCCAATAAGATTATTATTAGTTTAAATGAGGCAAAAGAGGTACTTTTGGATGATGATAAAAGAAAAGAATATGATGTATTATTAGATAATATATCACATTCCAAACAATTTTCGAATGAAAAAAGTGAAACCTATTATACAAAAACGCAACAATATAAAAATGATTATGCAGATGTGTATATTACCAAATGGGAATTTTTCATAAACTATTTGAAAAATGGGTTAGATAACATATTAAAGAAATGTATAAAAACGATTTTAATAGGTATTAATTTCTTATCATTTATAACAATAAAAATTCTTTTCATTGTATTGATGTTTCTATTGATTATTATAAGTCCTCTTGTAGATTATCTAATAGGAATTATTATGCTTGTTGCGCTATTGTCCCTCTTTATTATGATGGATAATACCCAACCAGATTATGTTCCATTTCTTCCCGCTAATATAGAACAATTCTTATTTTTTTCTATGTTAGCAACAGGGATACAAATGATGAAAATCTTTATTTTAGATAAGTCTTATAATTTATTAGCTATTTTTCAAAATATAGAAGATAGAATCTTTATATTAATTTTAATGGAAATATAAAGATATGAATATCATTTGGTAGCTGATTCTTGAAATGAATATGTTATTGTTTGTATTAACAAATGCAATGTACTATCCTGATTTTGATATTGACTTGTATAGACGAAATGATATTTTAGTAAAAAATGTAGAGAGGTGAGAGTTATGGGTAAGTTGTATTTGGTAGAAGAATTAGAAAGAAAAAATGAAGAAATTCCTGTTGCTGTTTATATCGTAGTAGGAATAGTAATTTCAATATTTGCAAATTATTTATTGCTAGATTCAATAAGAGATACCGTAAATGGTTTAATCTATAAAACAGGAAAATTAGATGCAGAAATGATAGGGGTTATTGTTGGAATTATAGTTGCATGGTCCATATGCTTGGGTCTATTTATTTCAAGAATATATGAAGGACTCACAGAAACTATTTTTTCTCTTTTTGGAAAGTTGCTAATTTTAAATGTAGTTTTAATGACGATTGGTTCAATTGCTGTGCCTTCTATACTTTCATTAGTTTTCTATGCCGAACTTGGCATATCAATTTGGAAATTATTGCTTACAACAATCTTTAATTTTATTATTTTTACACTATGCACTCCCTTAATTTCAATTGGGAGTATGACAATAGTAGTTATTTTGGGATTGATACTCTCCTTTCCAATATACAATATCATTTATCGATTAAAATACAATCGAATTAAACGTACGAAATGTTGGGAAGAAATAAAAAGATATATTAGTAATGATGATTTCAAAAATAAAGTACTAACAATCAATCTTTATCATAATAAAATACAGTTTTATACTATTTCCGAAAAGTTGGATTATGAAATATCATTTTCCAATTTAGGATACTCTTCTTTAACACCTATTATGCAATTAACATTGAGTAGTCTTATTTTAAAACAAACCAAAATAAAATTTAAAATCAAATCAGTACAGGGTGGAATCATTGTTTTGAGGAATAAAGAATTAGAAAGACAATATAATAAATGTGAAAAGAATTATCATAATTATTGGCATCGTGCAAAAAAACATAAGATTAATATAGAAAAAAGAATGCATAGAAAAAGAGTGAAGGAAGGAAAAGACTGGTAAGCTATTTAAATATAAAAGAATGTGTAGCGTAAATTACTTATTACTTGGATCCGATTTTTGGATAAGAAAGATACATTTTCTTCTTTTTCCTGTTTTGGAATAATTGAAATAATTCTATTTGTATTTTGAAATTATTAATATTAGTAAAATATATAAAGATACTTCCAATTAGAATGCATTGTGTACTTTATACAAGAGTTCTATTTGCGTAGAATATAAGATACCAAAATATTAGCTAATTAATCATAAAAATAAGGGTTTGTAAAGGTTGTCAACTTTGCCAAGTTAAGCTATAATAAAATAGTGTAGTGTTACAATTGATGTGAGACTGAAACAGTATACAAAAAGCGATAGATAC
>CAJUHL010000075.1 GCA_910586425.1 uncultured Bacilli bacterium | reverse complement strand
TTTTATTTGGTTTTCATGATTTTTTTCTATATCTCCACACTTTGGCAACACTATCCAAAAATATAGTGGATTTGACAACACATATTTGTCATGCTAGAATAGCAGCAATATTAAAAAAAGGAGCTTCTTTATGGAACAGAGAATATTGATGCCTTATAGTATTGAAAAAAATTTAGGCTTGAAAGAAAAAAAACAGTATTATAATAGTCTACGTAATTATTGTAAATATTTATCTTCACTAAATGAGTCACCTAATGTTATGAGCATAGGTCAAGATTTGATTTCCACATTCTATATGAAAAAGTTTTATAATCAATTGCTAGAAATAGACGGGATAAATAATTTACCAAATGAACCTTTCATCCTTTTATGCAATCATTCAACTGCACATGATATTTTCTCTATGTACATTGCTTTAGAAAAGTTAGGTTTACCTGTAAGTGTTATGGTTGCAACCGATTGTTTGAATCCATTATCTAGACTTGTATTTCGTACTGCAAAATCAGTCTTATTCAATCGAAATGACAAGATATCTTCTCAAAATAGTGTTCTAGAGGCATCTGCAGCTTTATTTTCTTACAAAAATGTTGCCATTTTTGGAGAGGCCACTTGGAATTTACATCCAACAAAAGTAATGCATGATATCAAAAAAGGCGGAAGTATGATTGGCGCGATTACAGGTTGTCCTGTGATACCAACCATATTAGAATATGTAGAGTGTCCTAATATGGTAGAAAAGGAAAATGAAATTTATCAAAAAATTATTTTAAGGTTTGGAACAGCTCATTATGTATCTTATGAAGATGATATTGTATTTCAAACATGTGAAATACAAAAAGAGATGGAGAAAATGCGTAAACAGATATGGATTGAAAATAATATTTGTCGGGACAATTTTTCTTATATTGATTCTAAACTTTACTTAAATCACACTTATTTGAAAAAATTTGGTGTATTTGGATTTACTTACCATTCAGATTACGAAGCTAAATTTTTACGTAGTAATAATGGTGGCGCGATTGAAAATGAGTATTGTTTAGACGAATATTCTAATTTTATTCCTGGAGTTACTTATCAAAAAAGATAACGAAGTATACTTTTTGTGTTTTTAATTATACTTTTGTGTGTTATAATTCTAGTAGAATTGTGAGGAATTGCTATGAGCAGTATTTATTTTTCTATAAGTTCTTTATTTTGTATTCTGTTATTGGTAGTTTTGCATTTTTCACATAAAAAAGTAGACAACAAAGAAACCAAAATTTATGGTTTTATGTTAATTAGTAGTTTGATTGATGTGGTACTTGTTATTATTGAATTGCTTATTACTTACTACTGTTTTACTAACCAAACAGAAATACTTGTAAAAGTATTAAATAAAGTAGATTTTATACATTATATTCTTTGGCCTATGTTTTTGACATTATACACATATTATATAACTTATCAAGATTTGGTGAAATATAATAAATTTAAAAAAAGAGTAATCCTTTTAAGTATAGTTTCAATTCTAATACAGTTTATATTGCCAATTGACATCATTTCTAATAATGAAACAATGGGAGTCATAGGGATTGGTACAGTTTTTGTATATGGAATTGCCTTGTTATATTTTATTATGAACTTATTAATTCTATTGAAAAATATGAAAAAGATACGTAATAAAAAATATATTCCATTTATATTTTTAATTCTTTTGATTTTAGTTGCTGGGTTTGTAAGAATTATAGATCCAACCTTGATTGTTATCCCAGCAATTATTGTTTATATCAACATGATTATGTATCATACGATTGAAAATCCAGATATTAAAATGGTTAGTCAACTTGAACTTGCTAAAAGTCAAGCCGAAAGAGCCAACCATGCAAAATCAGATTTTTTATCCAGCATGTCTCATGAAATAAGAACACCATTAAATGCAATAGTAGGATTATTAGAAGATATCGCAACTTACAAAGATCAAGTACCAAAAGAAGTGGTTGAAGATACGGAAGATATTATCAATGCCTCTCAAACCTTACTGGAAATCGTAGGAAATATACTAGATATCAATAAAATAGAATCCGAAAAAATGGAAATGGTAGAAAATCCATATAATTTTAAAGAGGAAATTACAAATATGTCAAAAGTAACCGCTACTCGTATTGGTACAAAAGACATTAAATTTCATTTAAATATCGCTGAAGACATACCAGATGAATTAATTGGGGATAAAGTTCATGTGAAAGGAATTATCAATAATTTACTTACCAATGCAATTAAGTACACAGATCGAGGAACAGTAGACTTAACGATAAAGTGTATCAATCAAAAAGAAATTTGTAATTTAATAATAACCGTTCAAGATACAGGAAGAGGAATTAAAGCAGAACAAATTAATAAATTGTTTACCAAATTTGAAAGATTAGATATTGAAAAAAATTCCACAACGGAAGGAACAGGATTAGGCCTTGCAATCACCAAAGCCCTGACAGATATCATGGGTGGAAAAATTAATGTTCAAAGTAGTTATGGAAAAGGCTCTATTTTTATGGTACAACTACCACAGAAAATTGGAAGATTAATCATCCAAAAAGAAGTAAAGAAGGAATCAATAAACGAATCCTTTATAGGAAGTTATGGAAATAAAAGAATCCTCATAGTTGATGATAACAAATTAAATATTAAAGTTGCCAAAAGGGCTCTATCTGATTTTAATTTTACAATAGAAGAAGCAGAAGATGGACTAAAATGTTTAGAAAAAGTAAAACGGGGAGATGAATATGACCTAATCCTAATGGATATTATGATGCCCAATATGAGTGGAGAAACAGCCTTGAAAAAATTAAAAGGAAACCCAAATTTTTGTATACCAGTCATTGCTCTAACTGCAGATGCTATAGCAGGAGCAAAAGAAAAATACATTGAAGAAGGATTTGTAGATTATATCGCAAAACCATTTAATAGAGATCAAATCAAAGAAAAATTGGATAAAATATTGAAACAATAAACAAGTATATTGACAGTTATTTAAAATTCTTCTATACTTGATACAATGACTTAGAAAAAGAAAAGTAACATAATCACTCAATAAAAGCGAGTTAGGTATGGTGGAAGCTAACAATTGATATTATGTGAAAAACACTTTGGAGTTGCTTATGCGAAATAAAGTAGTGTAAGCCGGAAGTGATCCGTTATATTCACATAGGTTTCATAGAACCAAAAGAGACCATTATGGTAATAAGGGTGGTACCGCGGATACAACAGTCATTCGTCCCTAGTTTTAGGATGTAGTGACTGTTTTTTTGTCAAAGAAAGGATTGATTATGTGATAACAAAAGAGCAACTAAAAGAATATGCAGGAAAACTCATGTTTGATATGAAAGAAGAAGAGTATGATACATTATTACAAGAATTTGATGTCATATTAAAGCAAATGGATTTAATTGGACAAATAGAAGGAATACAGAAAGTAGAGCCAATGACATTTCCATATGAAATAGAACATGCTCATTTTAGAAAAGATGAAATAAAAGATACATTAGATACAACTGAGGCATTGAAGAATGCAAGTCAAGTTGAACGAAATCAAGTACGTGTACCAAAGGTGGTGGAAGAAGCATGAGTTATATGGATAAAAGTATTGACGAAATCAGAAAAGCACTGGATGAAACAAACATAACAAGTGAGGCATTATTTCAAGAATCCATCTTACTTGCCAAACAGTATCAAGATACCTACAATTCTTTTGTAACGATTTTAGAGGAAAAAAATGAAAAAGAAAATAGCTGTATATTATCTGGAATTCCTTATGCGTTAAAAGATAATATTTCTACAAAAGATATTTTAACCACATCATCTTCTAATATTTTAAAAAACTATGTACCTGTTTATAATGCAACTGTATACCAAAAATTAGAAAATGCTGGTGCGGTTCTTATGGGGAAAACTGTATTGGATGAACTTGCCATGGGCGGAACTGGTACCACAGGACATACAGGAATTGTTAAAAATCCATGGGATACAACAAGACAAATTGGAGGATCCAGTGCAGGAAGTGCGGCTGCGGTTGCTTTAGGAATTGTTCCTTTCGCAATTGGATCTGATACAGGGGACTCCATTCGAAAACCTGCCGCTTTTGGTGGCGTGGTAGGATTCAAGCCTACTTATGGACGGATATCTCGGTATGGATTATTCGCATTTGCCTCTTCTTTGGATCATGTTGGTTGTTTTGCCCGTAATGTCAAGGATGTAGCCTATGTAACTGATATCATCAAAGGAGAAGATATTCATGATATGACTTCTTTACCAGATGATCATAAATGCTATGTAGATACTTTAGAAAATGATATTCAAGGAAAGAAACTATTCTATATCAAAGAAGCATTGGAAAACTATGAAAATAGTGAAGAGATAGAATATAAAGAAACAATTCAATCGTTTCTAACAACAGTAGAAAAAATCAAACAATTGGGTTTCATTGTAGAAGAAGTATCTTTTCCAAAAGAACTATTAAATGCAATTTATCCAACTTATATGGCCATATCATGTGCGGAAGCAACAAGTAACAATGCCAATTTAACAGGAATTCATTTTGGTGTAAGGGGAGAAGGAAATAGTATTCCAAAGATTATGATGGATGCGAGAACCAAAGGATTTAGTGAATTAATCAAAAGAAGATTTGTGTTAGGAAGCTATATCTTACAAAAAGAGAACCAAGAAAAATTATTTAAAAATGCACAGAGGGTACGTCGTATGATTGTCGATAAAATGAATACATTATTGGAAGAATATGATGGAATGCTTATGCCTGCTAGTGGGGGAATTGCGCCTCACTTTGAAGACAAAACGGATCAATTATCTGATCGATATTTAATATTAGAAAATCATTTGGTTATTGCCAACTTTGGGGGCTTTCCTAGTATTACGATACCATCTGGCTTTGTAAATAATATGCCAATTGCCATTAATTTAACAGGAAGACAATTTGAAGATGATGTAGTCTTAAATATGGCTTACAAAATGGAAACCATAACAGGGTGTAAAAATCAAATTGCAAAAGGGGGAAATTAACATGTATATACCTACGATTGGATTAGAAGTACATTGTGAATTAAAAACAAATACAAAAAATTTTTCAAGCGCAGCCAATACGTATTCAGAAATTCCCAACAGCAACCTTGCAACCACTGACCTAGGTTTACCTGGAATTTTACCTGTAATCAATGAATATGGAGTCAAGCAATCTCTAAAAATGGCGTTAGCAATGCACTGTGAAATACCAGAATTTATGACATTTGAACGAAAAAACTATTTCTATCCTGATTTACCAAAAGGCTATCAAATTACGCAATTTGACCAACCAGTTGGAATCAACGGATATGTTATGATAAATGTAAATGGGGAAGATAAAAAAGTCCTGATTCACGATACCCATTTAGAAGAAGACACCGCATCATTAGACCATTATGGTGATTACTCTTTAATCGATTATAATAGAGCGGGTGTTCCTTTACTGGAAACTGTAACAGAACCATGCATGCATAGCGTAGAAGAGGCCATTGCTTTTCTAGAAGCTCTTAGAAGTATATTTTTATATTGTGATGCAAGTGAAGCTAGAACTGATAGGGGACAAATGCGTTGTGATGTGAATGTTTCACTTGTGAAAGAGGGAGTGCAAGAACTTGGAACCAAAGTTGAAATTAAAAATGTCAACTCTTTCAATAATGTCAAAGATGCGATTTTGACTGAAATCAAAAGACAAACAGAACTATTAGAATCGGGTATTGCTATTGCACAGGAAACCAGACGCTATGACGAAGACCATATGTGTACCTATTCCATGCGTTCCAAAGAAGATGCCATTGATTATAAATACTTTAAAGAACCAAATCTTCCACCCATTCGTTTAAAACGGGATTGGATAGCAGAAATTGAAAAAGAGCTTCCATCTTTTCCATATGAGCGTATTACAAAGTATATGGAAGTATATGGATTATCTAGATATGATGCAACGATTTTGGTCAAAGAAAAAGAAATGGCTGAATATTTTGAAGCCTCACTAGAGGAAGGAGCCGATCCAAAGTCAGCTTCCAACTGGATTACCAGTGTTATTTTAGGACATATGAATAAATACGAAATTCCGATTTCAAAACTATTTTTAACACCTAAAATGTTGGTTGAATTAATCCATTTGATTTCATCAGGTAAAATATCTAGTAAACAGGCCAAAGAAGTACTCTACGCATCTTTGGAACAAGAAAAATCTCCAGTACAACTTGTCGAAGAATTAGGTATCAAACAAATAGGGGGGGACGCTGAAATTGCCACTATTGTAAATGAAGTGTTTGGGGAAAATCCAAATGCCAAAAGTGAATACCAAGCGGGAAGAACCAATATTGTAGACTTTTTAGTAGGTCAAGTGATGAAAAAGACAAAAGGACAAGCCAACCCTGCAACAACAAGAAAAATGATACAAGAAGAAATACAGAAAGGATAAAAAAGATGATAGATATAAAAGAACTATACCAAAAAATAGAAAAATATATGAATCAAACTGTTACATTACAAGGATGGATTCGTAATATTAGAAAACAAAAAGATTTTGGATTTATTGACTTTTCTGATGGGACCTATTTCAAGCATATCCAATTGGTATATGATAACGACAATAAGCAATTGGAACAAATCAATCAGTTACACATAGGGGCCGCTATTACAGTAACAGGAACAGTAAAAGCTTCGATTGGAGCTGGACAATCATTTGAACTAGTGATAGAGGATTTAATTGTCGAGGGAGATTGCCCAGAAGATTATCCGTTGCAACCAAAAAGACATACACGAGAATTTTTAAGGGAAATTGCTTATTTACGTCCTAGAACCAACCTATTTCAAGCAGTATTTCGAATTCGTAGTGTAGCAGCTCATGCGATTCATACTTATTTCCAAGAGCATGGATATTTATATGTACATACACCATTGATTACAACGGCAGATTGTGAGGGTAGTGATCAAATGTTTAAAATCACTTCTTTAAATATGAATCATATTCCTATGATAGATGGACATGCAGACATGAGTAGAGATTTATTTGGTAAACAAGCTTATATTACAGGTACAGGGCAATTGCATGGTGAAACATTTGCAATGGCATTTAAAAAAATTTATACATTTGGCCCTACATTTAGGACTGAAAATTCTAATACCAAAACACATGCCAATGAGTTTTGGATGATTGAGCCAGAAATTGCTTTCTGTAACCTAGAGGGACTTATGGATATTGAAGAAGAAATGCTGAAATATATTGTAAATTATGTTTTGGAAAAATGTGAAGAGGAAATTAATTTCTGTGATCAGTTTGTAGAAAATGGATTAAAAGAAAAGTTGACGAAATTAGTCAATTCCAAGTTTACACGTATTACACATCATGAGGTAATTGATATTTTGAAAAAAGCAGATGTTAATTTTGAATTTACTCCGGACTACGAAGAAGACATTGCCAAAGAACATGAAAAATATATTACAGAATATTTCAATGGACCTGTTTTCATTACCAATTGGCCAAAAGACATTAAAGCATGGTATATGAAATTAAATGAAGATGGAAAAACAGTTGCCGCGGTAGATTTAGAAGTACCAGGAGCTGGGGAATTAATGGGAGGCTCTGAACGTGAAGCCGACTATCAAAAATTAATCCACCGTGCGCATGAATTAAATGTAGATACCGATGCAGTAGATTGGTTTTGTAATTTAAGGAGATATGGTGGCTGTTATCACTCTGGATTTGGAATGGGCTTTGAAAGACTGCTTATTTATTTAACAGGAATTGAAAATATTCGTGATGTAATACCTTATCCAAGAACACCTAAAAATTGTGATTTTTAAAAGGAAGATTCCAAAAAGGAATCTTTTCAGAGTGTAGACAAACCCATAGATTTTTTCTATGGGTTTTCTATTGATTAA
>CAJUHL010000074.1 GCA_910586425.1 uncultured Bacilli bacterium | reverse complement strand
ATGATATATTAATGTTTATTACTACACAGCAACTATCTCCTTCCGGCCAATTATGAACCAAAAACGAAACATCATTTACGTTGATTGTCATTTCTCTTTCATTATACTCTTTAAACTTTTTATTAAATTCATCCTTTTCTTCTTCCTGATAGTTTTTCATGGCTTTCCAGAAAAGCTTTTTACTTTTTTCAATATAATTATTATTTTCTATGATTGTTTTCAATTCATCAAAAAACATTATCAACCTCATTTCTAAAAACACTCTTTATTTATCCGCACTCCCCGCGCTGATGTTCCCGGCGGCTATGTCCAGCTGCGGTTCCGAGAAGCCGGTTTTGTCCCACTCCGCCAGAATTTGTCCTGTTTAAGTCATCGTAGCCATGTAGAAGTTATCATATGCCCATTTTCTTGCGGTCATCCTCTCTTCTTCTGGTACACTGTCTTTAAAATCAAGTTTATTGTCAATTATACAAAAGTATTGTGAAAATATTTCTTCCGAAGTAACCATATCATTCAACGCCTGACACCATGGATACTTCATATTTAAACTCATCGGTTTGAGTGTTACATACTTTTTCTCTTTTCTCCATTCTGTTCTTTTGTACTCCAGTCTCAGCCACAATATCAGACTTAGACTCATTGTATAAATAGTTCCGTGTTCATATTTATTAATATGTTCGCTTTTCTCCAACAAAGGAGATTTACCTGACTTGACATACTCATACAAAGCGCTTAGCAATTCTATCATATTGATTCCTCTCTAATGATTCGTTTTTCTCAATTTTTATATGGATTATAAAGTTCATTATCATAGCTTCCCCATATATGCACTAACATCTCATCAACAGTTTCATATTCCAGTTCCACTCCCATACTGATTTGGAACTGTCTTTCGTAAAAGAAAGCTCTTTTTTCCCAACTCCAATGTGATTTAAGAAAATCATACCCATAACGTTCCCTCATATCTATGGCATGTGTTCCCTCATGAACTATATCACATAATTTCAATAATCGCGCAATTATTGTAAATTGAACTGTGCTTCTCTGGCGCAAACTGGAAGCTGTTTTCCATCCCATTCCGCCAGATCTCCCACCCGGAACAGGTCCAGGAGAATGCTCCCGCTGCACAGCTCCAGACGGAGCAGGCAGTATCCGTTCTCTTCCCGGGACTCCGCTTTCTGGATGATTCCATTATACAGCGCCCGCTCCACTCCGTCCACATGGATTTCCACCGGACTGTTCTCCGCCAGCCAGGGAAAGCCGGATATTCCGCCCTCTGACACTTCCATGCACCCGTCAGAATTATGAATGATTTGGAATAATTATACAAATTTCTCTGTTTTTTCAATGATTTTGCAAAATCCGTCAAAAAATCAGCAAAATCCGTTTTCACTTTTTATTCTTCTTTTATCTGTCCTTCGGTATTCTCGAATTTGGGAAGCTTTGGTAAACTGATACCAAAACAGGAGGATTTATCATGAATCGTTTACAGACACACATACAGGCCTATCTGGAATACTGCCAGCGGCACAAAAGACTTGACCCCAAAACACTGAAAGCTTATCAGATCGATCTGACACAATTTGCTGCAAAGATCCATATATCTGATTTGATGGACATCACATCCATCGCACTGGAAGAATTCATTGCAGACCTCCATCAGGAGTATAAACCAAAAACTGTAAGGCGAAAGCTTGCGTCATTAAAAGCATTCTTTCATTATCTTGAATACAGGGAAATTATCGATCGAAATCCATTCAGCAGGATACAGATACGTTTCAGAGAGCCTGTCATTTTGCCAAAAACGATTCCTCTACATACGGTAGAAATATTTCTGTCGGTCATCTACAGCCAGCACAGGAATGCACAAACCGATTATCAGAAGAAAAAAACGCTTCAGGACGCTGCCGTCATCGAACTGCTCTTTGCAACCGGAATGAGAATCTCCGAATTATGCTCTCTGAAAATGCATGACATAAATCTGGATGAAAAAAGCGTGCTGATCTATGGAAAAGGAGCAAAGGAGAGAAAGATCCAGATCGGAAACGACTCGGTCCTTTGCATACTGAAAAGATACAAAACCGCCTTTCTTCCGGAAATGCAGGCCTGTAATCACTTCTTTGTCAAACAGTCCGGCGTAGCATTGTCTGACCAGTCTGTCCGAAGAATGATCAATAAGTACACTGCCCTGGCATCTATAGAAATGCATATCACGCCTCACATGTTCCGTCATACCTTTGCCACCTGCCTGCTGGAAGCTGATGTCGACATCCGCTACATACAGGAAATGCTTGGACACAGCTCCATTAATGTTACTGAGATCTATACCCACGTAACCATGTCCAAACAGAAAGATATTCTCTCCAGAAAACATCCAAGAAGCAGCTTTTGTATATAGTTTCTCATTGATAAACAGCAATCCAAAGAGTTTGATGAGTGGATTGCTGTTTTTAGTTGTTGTACAAAGTTTTGGTTGGTTGGGGAAGAAAGGGAAGTAAATGATAATAAAGAGTTATCCGTCAAGTGTAATAATATTTTGATACTATTTTATAATGTTATAATGAAAGGTAATCCATATGAAACCGGAGATTTCTGTAATAATGCCTGTATATAACGTTGAAAAATATATTTCCATAGCAGTGCAGAGTATTTTAGATCAATCATTCGAAAACTTAGAATTGATTATTATAGATGATGCATCAACAGA
This sequence comes from uncultured Bacilli bacterium, assembly GCA_910586425.1. The sequence continues at coordinate 5,240 of CAJUHL010000074.1, read as the reverse complement.
TAAAACATACAAAATCATCAACCAGTTTTCAGATAAACGAATTATTAAATTGCAAAACAAGGCAAACAAAGGAGTAGCTCATACATTGAACGAAGGTCTTAAAATTGCTCGTGGTAAATTTGTTGCACGTATGGATGGAGATGATATATCTAAAACGGATCGATTTGAAAAACAATTAAATGTTATGAAATCTAACCCTGAATTGATAATCAGTGGTACAAGTATGGAATTAATCAGCAGTGATGGCAAGTTTATTAAGTCACAGGAAAAGAAATCATGTAATGAAGAAATTAAAATAAGACTTTTTTTCGGACATACCGCTTTAGCCCATCCTTCAATAATCATACGAAAACAATTATTAGATTTGTTTTGTTTGCGATATGACAGTGCTTTCCAGTATGCAGAAGATTATGATTTATACTGCCGTTCTATTCAATATGCTCCAATGGGGAATTTAAAAGAAAGTCTTATCCAATACCGACTTCATGATGAATCTGTCAGTCAAAAATTTCATATGCAACAACTAATTGATGCTAAAACTGCATTATATCTTCATCTGCGGAGATTAAGACTTCCATTTACATTAAAACAATTTAAAATCCATACAAGTATTGCTTTTAATGATAAAACCTTTTTTGTACCTCAAAAGGAAATACAATTATGGTTTAGAAATTTACAGGAATGGAATCAAATAAATAATTATTTTAATAAAGAGTTATTTGAAAGATATTGTTCTATATATCAAACTGAACTTATACAAAGGAGAGGAATATAATGATTTCAATTATAATTACATATTTCACAGGTTTAAATATATTGAAAACAAATTTGTCATTACTTCTGCAGCAAAAATTAGATAACACAGAAATAATAATTGTCAATGACAATCCTGATAGTTGTTTGACAAAAGATATGCTTCCACTAAAACAGGATATTTCTATTCGTATTTTATCAATGTCACAAAATGGTGGTTATGGTGCAGCATGCAATTATGGTGCAAAGAATGCTTCCGGTGAAACACTTATTTTCATGGATAGTGATATTTTGGTCGCAAATGATTGGTTAAAACATTTGCTTAATGCTTATAATAATACAAAAAAATGTGGGGCAGTATCGACTACCATTTTGGATTTGAATCAAAAAAAAGTTGTCCATTGGGGCTTGGCAATGAACAAAGGAATGGAAGTTATCAAACCATTCCGTGATGGAACCCTTCCAGCACAAATCAAACACGGTATTTATGAATTTAATATTGCGTCTTCCGGATGTATTTTGATTCCTAAAAATGTATTTAATCAGGTAGGTGGGTTTGATGAACAATTTTATAATGGCTTTTGCGATCTGGATCTCACATATAAAATCACTCGTCAAGGTTTTAAATGTATATACTGTTCAGATGCAATAGTTTATCATCGCGGAAAAGTCTCAGGAACAACAAGGACAGCTGCAGAAGATGACACCAGAGCTCTCTTTATACGTAAATGGTCAGCAGATCTTCTTGATGATGGTTTAAGTCTCTTAAAAAGGCTATATCCTATGAATATTTCACAATATACATCATCTGAATATATTATTGTTAATTTCAGTCGCTCTCTATTTGTTAAAGACTATCATAAAGTATTATTAGATAGTTTAAATGCAAAGTTAAAAACTTATTTTGAATTTAAAAATCAGGCATCTTCAGTAATAATTTTAGAGGATTTTCTTCCTTGGAGTTTATGTGGGCTAAATTTCCCTATGATATACTATGTTGATAATATATCAGTAATTACAGCCAACCAGCATTGGTTTATGCATCGTGCTGGTAAAGGAGATTTGATAGCTGATAAAAATGGGAATTTACTAATGACTGACGAATTATTAATATAAATAATCGTATCCATCAAAACTTAAAACTCCATAACTGAATGGAGTCAAATTTTCTTTTGCATCATATGCTTTTTGGCATTTATCCTGATATCTCTTTAAGATATCAGACGCATAGTTATCAATGATTTTTGATAATGTTTCCGATTTTTCAAGAAATATTGATAATTTAACTATATTACTCAAGAGTCCCATATATCGGAAACTGTTTTGAGGTTTACAGATTTTTTTTAGTATTTCAAAACCAACCAAATAGCGAGAGTAGGCTTCTTGATATTCTCCCATAGCAATATACATAGTCCCAAGGTTATTGTAAATGCTTATGAGTGCCTTTGAGTTCGAAAATGTATTTGCATATTCCAAAGATTTTTTTAACAATGCCTGTGCGGAATTCATTTGTTTATTTACAATCATTATATAAGATTGTATATTATATGAAGGAACCAAAAGATAGCCGTAGTTTGCCTCTTCACCTATTCGAATTGATTGCTGTATTTCTTTTTCTGCATTTTTAAAATCTTTCTTTAAAATATTTATAATGGTTTTTTGGATCTGTATTTCTATCTTTCTGGACAAGTCAGTGTATTTTTTACCATTTTCATAATAATCGACTGCTTCCGAAAAATCAGAACAGATTTCATCAATGTTTTTGCTGTTATAATAATGACAAAAAGCTTTATCAGAATACGCGATACTCAGCCAAATAGTATCTTTTTCTTTTTTAGCAATCTGAATTACACTATCAATTGCTTTCAATGCTTCTTTTTCTCTGCCAAGGCTATATAATGCTACACATAATCTATCGTTAATTATCATTGATGAATTTGCAGTTGCTTCCACTTTCTCTTTTAGTTCTTCAATTGCATTAAATGCTTTTTCATATTGAAGAGAATGTAACTTTTGATTAATATATCTATGAAAAAAATGTGTCACAACTTGAGGATCAAAAAGAGTATTTTTATTTATAATTAGCTCTTTTGCTTCCTCAAATAGATTTTCTGCCTCTGAAATATTTATTCTCTCTAAAAGGAAATCAGCTTTTAAAAATATAACTTTAAAATATTCTGCAGGGTTTTTCCCCGAATCTATTATTTGCTGTAATAAATCACAAGTTTTAATAATGTACTTGCTTTGAGAAGAATCCTTATATTGATCTAATAATGTTAATCCCAGATTTACAGCATAGCCATTTTGTCCTTTAGCAATCAGTATTTTCAGATAAAAATAGTAGTCACCAAAAGATTTATTTTCCATTTGCTCGTAAAATGTACATATAATATCAATGATATTTGTTGGCAGACCAACATACTCTTTTTTTATGTACTGATATATTTTTTCATGATAAAAATGAATTGTATTTTCCACATGGTTAACTTTAAGGATTATATTTTTATTTGCCAGCGATAGCATATCCATAGAAAATGCACATTTTTCAAAAATTTTCATCGTAAGTATTCCGTCAAAAAAGGAAAGCAACGAAAATAATTGATTATATTTATCAGGTTTATGGGTGCTATTTAGCAAATTCGATATGCGAAGTTTAATAACTGTATCAAATGTTTTGGGAATTTCATATTTATCTAATGAAAAAGAATTTGTATTTACGATATATTTATGATTGTCAATAGTTTGAAATAACCCCGGCATCTGATCTAACGACTTTGCAAGCAATAATATATCCATAGGGCAAAGTTCAATTTTCTTAAGAAGTGTCCTAATAAATTCGTCACTTTCAGACTGTAAGTGAAGTAACTCCTGCATTAAAGTGACAGCATCATTTTCTTTAAGTATATCGCAATGATAATCCAGTACATAATTCTCTCGATTTTCACCATGTGAAATTAAATATTGCACAAGGACATTTTGATTCTCTATTTTACGTTCTGTATTTTGTGTAAAAATAAAGAGAACCGGAATACTTATTTTAATGCAATGTTCTAAAATATTCCAAAATGTAATTTGCAAATCATGCGACATTTCCTGAATATTATCTATGCTCAATAGAATATTATCCTCTGCTGATTCATTCACTAACAGATTAATAATCGAATTCGTTAATGTATTCAAAGAGAGATTATTGTTGGAAAAATATATAAATTCATGTAATAGTTTAATATCATTTAACGCTAATTTATTGTTATATATCTTTTCAAAGCTAGAATATTCGAGAAACGGCTTTGATTTAGAAAGAGGAATACCCAAAAGTGCAATGATAAATGACTGCATAGCAGAAATCTCTTCTTTTTCCCTAAAGTCAATATGGATAACTCTATATGAATACTCATATGCTTTATTTTCAATCTCACTCATAAGGCGACTTTTTCCCATACCTGACTTACCATATAAATAAAGCACTTTAGCATATTTTTCAGGAACAACCTCACCTAATAATTTTATTGCCTCAGTGTAAAAAATTCTACTATCTGAATTCACATATGGTGCTTTCCAAATATCCGAGGCATCGACAGTCCCGACGCTTATATTTTCTTCATAGGGCTCTCCTGTAGAAAAAGTGTACTTTATAATCACTTGAGGCATTTCTATATTCTTTTTGGGTGAAAAAACCATTCCACAGAAAGTACATAGTAAATCTGAATGAGCCTTTAATGTTCTTTCCCATTTATGTTCGGTTTCATAAAAAATAGCATCCGTCTCTGGAATGTTAATTAGTTTGACATTTATATCAGATATATCCTCGTTCTTCACATTTTTTATAAATAAGTGCAAAAAAATTTGGAACGAATTTTGTAAATGATATTGTCTTTTTCCATTATTTTTTGCATCTTCGGCAAAAGGAAATTCACTTACCAATGTATCTATCCATACATTTGAATTATTTTTTCTGATATACTCTTCATATTCTTTTCTAAAATATTTTTTTGAAACTTTTTCGCAGTTTAGTATTTCTGTATTTAATTCATTGCCATCGAGAAAAAGAACATCAAATCCATTTTTTTGAGCTACATTTAATATTTCAATTTTTGTGTTAGGAGTAATTGATGTCACGCTGAAAAATATTGCTTTGTTAATTTGATGAGAAAGGGCTAATACTACATTTTTACCAATTACAGACAAATCAATATTTCGTTTATGATCTTTGCATTCACCCCATGCTTCAAAAGTTCCTTCGTGATTAGTGATAATTATGTCCCTTCCAGAATCTTTCCTCGCTTTTGTTAGTTTTACCTTATAAAATTTAGCAGAATATATGTTTTTTATATATTCGTAACATATTTTTTCGAATTTACGCCAATTGTATTTATTCCAATTTAATTTATATATCATATATTTTGTTCTTTCTTTGGTAAATTGTAACCTTACTAGTAGTCTGTCCTTGAAATATTTGTGTAAATATTATCATATGTACTTGAGCT
>CAJUHL010000073.1 GCA_910586425.1 uncultured Bacilli bacterium | reverse complement strand
ATTCATTTGCGAAATACGAAAACTCGTTCAGAAGGCAAGTCAGCCGAAAATATGCCCCAATCTCCACGCAATGCCCCACACATTGTTCAAAAAGTTCTTGCGTCATAGGAATCTGATGCTCAATGGCAGCATTTTCTTCCTCAGTTAAATAGATTGCTTCTCTGACAAACTCTGCCAGTCTCTCTTTTTCCCTTCTTGTAAGATTTTCAAGCCTGTCCATTCGCACCTACATTCTGTTCCGATGAATCATAATCTTTCAGCAATCCCAAATACACAAACATTCTCACAGCATCTTTAATGCCAGCCATATAGGAAATGTCTGAATAACGATTATCGCAGGTCTTTACACAGGCTATATAATCATTTATCAGGATTCTTTTCTTGTCTGGCAAATCTAATCTCATATACCGCTGTTCCAGCTCCCCCTCATCTTCTATGTCCTTGAGGTATACCTCATCAGTCATAATAAGGTCTTGTCGGCTATGATCCATAAATTGCCCCATCCCCATCTCCAGTAACTTATCAATTAGTTGTTCCATGTCCTCTCCTCCTTCGGGTGTGCAAGAAGTCTAATCTAGTTTCTAAGAACTTATATTTATATATTAGATTTCTTACACTATAATTGTCAACTATTTTTAATTTACAATAACTGTCAATTTTCGACAATCCAGAAGAGGTATATATGGAAGAAAAAGACTACGGATATATAAAAATCAAACTGGATCAGCTTCTAAAGGCTAAAAAACTCAGCAAAAATAAATTGGCTCACAGGGCTGAAATGCAGCGTTCACAAATTAATCATTACTGTAGTGGTGAAATCACGAGGCTTGATACTGCTGTTCTGGCAAGGCTTTGTACGGCTCTGGGATGTAAGATTGAAGATTTATTGGAATTTGTGCCGAAAGAAAGTACAAAAATTAGTTCTTCATAATCTTCTTCCCCTCATGATTGTGCAAGAAGTCTAATCAGATTTCTAATAACTTATATTTCTATATTACATTTCTTACACTATATCTATACAGGTATTAAAGCATGAAGGAGTGGAATATTATGGAAGAGTATGACTATGGGTATATTAAAATCAAACTGGATGAATTGCTCAAGGAAAGAGGAATAAGCAAGAATAAACTGGCTCACAGGGCTGAGATGCAAAGAACGCAGATTAATAATTACTGTAACAATGAGGCTACGAGGCTTGATACTGCTGTTCTGGCAAGGATCTGTACTGCTCTGGACTGCCGTATTGAAGATTTACTCGAATTTGTACCAGCTAAAGGAAAAGACTGACAAAAAGCTACTGGACGCACATATCCAGTAGCTTTTTTCATTTTAGAGAGAATATTGCATTATGCTTACTGCATTGCCGCTTTATTAAGTATTTGCTTTAGCTGTAGATACTTCATGTACTTGTAAGGATTTCTAAAAATGCTACTGATACTAAGGGGGTATACTATCCGATACTGGATATGATGGTGGATACACCACTGGCAGAGACTTGTTGTGGTGAATCCTCCTGACTGGAAATTATGTTCCAGATAAGAAAGTTGCTGTTTCTCCCAATCGCTATAAGATGCTGCTACAATGGGAAAATTTAAGTGTTCCGTAAAGAAATGCAATCCTTTGAGTCCTTCTTCATTGAAATTTAAAATTTGCTTCATCAATCTCCTTTCCTATTCTCTCCGTTCTCTAATATACCATATATGGGAATAATTGGATAGTGAAAAATCAAGGGATCACCATATAAATATCACAGCTTATAGCCTGCCAGCAGTCTGTCGGGTAAGAACCCTTTAAACTCGCTACTTATGAATACCTGCTTTTTAGGTATTCATAAGTAGCGAGTACACTGGGGTTTGGGGGAGTAGCCACCATCAAAGAATCATATACGCCCTTTAAAGGAGTACACCTCTACTCTTTGACTTTTAACACCGAAAAGGGATTCCAGACATTACTCCAGAATCCCTCTCCAGACTAAAAAATACTAAGAGAAAAGGTTTTTGCTTACTATTTTTTATATATAACATACCCACTCTGTAAGCAAAAGAGTGTTAATTTATATGTATAGAATTATAAAAATTCTGTACAATCGTTTTTAAATGTTTCAAACGAGTAATCAGTCATTAACAGAAACACAATTCATTCTGCCGAAACTTAAGCATTTACGCTATATCATCTAATTCATCTGCTTCTACCAAGTCACCGTAATTCACTGGATCAGTTATCTTGTTAATAAGTGGATTCTTAAAATATCCATCCAAAAACTCCACATATGGTCTTGCATCTTTGTGCTTCTTAGCATACTTTTTGATTTTTGCATACATGCTGCGGTCAATCGTTTTATACCAGTTTTTTTCTCCCATACGTATTAGCAACATACGAAAAGCAACAACTATCTGATTACACTCAGGACAAACCAAAGCTGAATTGTAGTCCAGAAGGGGAGCAGGATTACTCCCCCAGCCTTCATGTTCCTCTCCGCACAGCGCACACTTCCATGTATTTCTCCATTTTCCTATTATTTTACTCATATTCAATATCCTCCTTTTTTTATTCTATTTATATTAAAGTGCTATCTGCATCTCCTGAATCTCGTCAAGCGGAACCACCTCGCCAAGTTCTTGACTCTCTCCAATTATATTCCCATTTTCATCTCTCGCTCTAAAAGCCATATTCAAAAGGTGATTATACATAGGAAATTTTTCTTCAAACTCTGCTACTATATACGCATACATCACATCTTCTTCTGTTCCCTCTCTAAGTAAAATATTTCTATGATTCTTATATTTAATCTGAGGCTTTCTTAGATTATTAATAGTTGAATCTATGCTGATTACAAATGTTTCATCTTCCATATGTTCTTCTTCCCAGAAAACCAATTCAGTTCTGATTGCTTTATATTTTCTGCTCAGAAGCCTTTCCCTCGTCTTTACACAGGCAAATTTATGTTCGCCTAATATTATATTCTGTGTAGAAATGTAAGACACGAACTCCTTGAGATCTTCCTGTGCATCCTCTACTTCTTTCATCTTATTGGCAAATAATCCTGCAAATTCTTTTAATGTCATAATCATAATCTCCTTTCTCTTTTCTTCTATATTAAATGGCTATTGCCAGTTCTCCGACTTCTTCCAGTGGGCAGTTGCGGCTATCCAGCAAACCTCGGCGGTATCGAATCTGCATTTTAGAATCCATGCTGTCTATCCTATAAGCCAAGCTCAACATATTACTTATGCGAGGGTATTTCTCATAAGATTTTAGTGCAGGCAATATGGCTTCCAAATCTTCAACAGAAGATTTTTTACATGTAAGATTCCTAAAATCAGAGTAAGTTACTTCTAATTCCTCTAATGAATCAACCGTTGACTGGATGCTCACTGTAAAGGTTGCAGGATCATCTGTTCCCTTTTCGATAAATATTAAATCACTCCTCACCAGCATAAGCTCTTTGCTTAAAAGCCGCTCCCTGATCTTCACGCTCATGAATCCAGGAATACCAAATTCACTGTGAACCATGTTACATACCAACCATTCTATTTCACCATCTTTATATTCTTTTAATGAGCTTACCCATTCTTCAAACAGTTTTTTAAATTCTTCAACTGTCATATTCTTTGTCCTCCTTTTATTCTTAGTAAAATATATGAAATTTTCAAGGTTCATCTGAGCCTTTTTCACTGGCTCTGTTTTTCATAGGTCACTTGACGCTACCTATTTCTATTTCGTTCTCACTTTCTGTTGAAAGTAGAATTTTTTATTTCGATGAACATACAATAGCACATATGTGTTAGGATGTCAACACTTTTATTCACATTTTTTTGTTGAGGTAGAATATTTTTTATGTTATACTAGTCTCACGAAAGGAGAACGCCTATGTATTTCCTAGATATTTACCCCAGATATTACCTTGTAAGTGCTGATTTTCAGGCACATCCAGAGCTTTCCTTACAGGAAAAGACAAGATTAGTTATAGAAGAATATCAAGAAGAACTAAGAGCCTACTATGAAAAAGAGGGGAAAACTCCACCTATGGCATCAGCTATGAATCGCTACTTTATCATTTTGTGGCGGAATCTTCATAAAACAAATATTGATGATAATACAGAAGATACTCTATTTGAAATGATGTGCCAGAGCATTGCAAATTTCAAAGATACTGTTTTTGAAGTGGTTATAAGAGATATTAATGTATTGGCGGATCACTCTATAGAAAAGTTTATCAGGCGGCTATGTATGATAAAGAAGTATGCCAGCATAAAACCAATTTTCTTAGATAATACTACCGACACGCTTCTTACTCCTAAACTTGAGTCTGTCTCTGATGATGGTATTAAGGCACTTACAATACAGACAGCCTTTTCTATGGCTGAATATGATAGGCTGATAGAATTTCTGAAAAATATCTATACCACTGTAAAACAAGAGCCGATAGAAAGCACCAACAAAGAATTTATTTATTATTACTATCAGATACAACAAAGCAAAATGGTAATTGCAGCAGTTGTCGATGAAAGCAGTTTGAACAGGCGCACCTTATATCGCTACTTTGACGAATTTGAGCAGCATCCCTTTTTCGCTGAATACTGTAAGCTGTTTCCTGACTTAATAGACAAGCCTAAAAAAAGACCATTAGACTTTAATTTGCAGGAATTTTACAAGGATGCCACTCCTATATTTACGGAGGGCAGTATTGGCGCATTGGCTTCAGATAAGGATTTACACAAGGACTTTTGGAAACAAAATTCATTACTTTGTAACATAGCCGACATGAAAATTGATGATTTATTAGAAAAATACTCCTTGACCTGCTCTATAGATGCTTACCGAACATGGCTTGCTGTAAAGAAAAAGTTGAAAATCAAATAACAAAACAGGCTCTTAGGAATCTACTTCCCAAGAGCCTGTATCTATTTTCTATGCAACATCATCAGCGTCCTCGTTAAAATCTATTGGAGGTTCCCACCCCAAAATGGATTTTGCAAGCTGTCTAGCTTCTATAGTGTTATCTACTGGCTCATATCCTGCCATAACTATACCTGCGGAAAACGTGTATCTGGCAGTGTTATATCCAAAATCTTCATCTGCAAATTCATAGTCCATTGTCACTTCTGGAAACTTCTCCGATACCATAAGCATTAACCTCGGCACTCCACGTTCTGCAGTTTCAAAAACAATAATATTTCCACTCCTTCTGGCATCACAGGCATTATATTTTACACCCCAGTGATCACAAGACCAGCCATACCAGTCATGGTATCCGTAAATCTCATCCAATTCATGTAAGTACCTGCCATACTCGTAAATATCAGGTTTCAGTTCTAAAAAGAAATCCAGAAGAGCATCCCTAGTTTCAATTCCTGCAGCCGTAATCCAAGGATATGCAAAATGCTTGTCTATCTCCGTATAATCCCCAAACTCTTTCGCCTGATAGTATTCCCATGAAGTATTGGTTTCACTTCCTGCTTCTGTGTCCAAAAGCTCTGCTGGCATAGGAATAATATTGTTAAAATCAACCCCACAATCCTTGCTCTTTAGAAAATCAAACACCTTATCAATTTCCTCTTGCTCTGCATCATGCAGTGTTATTCTATTTTTCACCCAATTTAGTACCATTTATAAAATCCTCCTTTTTTATTTTCTAAAGGAGTTCAGCGCTGTTCCTTTGATATGACCATTATATCTAATAAATCAAAATTTGTTTATCTGTAGTTTGAGGCTGGATTAATGAAGTAAATTTTTAATTATTTTTCTATATATAGTTCCATATTATTTAAAAAATATCATAATATATGATTTTTACATAAAATACTTTTATTGGTGTTTAACGCACTAAAATAAGGCAGGATATTTCCTGCCTTATTGTCATTTCCAGTTAATATGTATCATTTCTTTCTCAAGTTCCGTTATCGTATCTCCTGCGTTTGTCCGACAAGTTTTCAATTCCAATCTTATATCATAAAAATGAAATAGCACAAACCTCACAAACTCAGAAAATGTAACTATTCCTTTCATTGGTACTCTGCAACTTTCATGATTTGATATTGTCAAATGAGTTGCCGCATGGTCACATTCTTTATGATCATCTGGAGCATAATCTATCCTAAGCATAATAGGAACTCCATCTTCCACAAACCAATCTATATCATCTTTTTCATAGTCTTTTATTTCTCCAATATCCCATATTTTATTATGCTTTTTCATGAACACTAGACGCTCTTTTATAACTTCATTCCCATTAACAATGTATTCTGCTTGAATAAGTCCTTTATCATATAAGAGAATCGTATACTGCTTTCCCTCTAACAAGGTATCAATTATCTGGGTACTGGTGACATGTTTATCAAATACAATACCACCTGTGGTATTTTTTCCATTATAAGAAATTTCTACCAATCTTCCCTTTCGACTACTTTGAGAAATCCCCTTTTCATCACGCAGTAATTCCCGACACCTAAGCTCTGTAATGGTCTTATTCATATCATCTAAGATATTTCTCACCAGCTTAGATGCTGCCATATCATTCGCCCCCTGTTTTCTTTGTAAGTTCTTTTAATAATTCCTCTTTGCTCATACCAAATAACTCCTGCATAAGCTGTAACTTAGACACACCACCTTCCTCAGTCAGCTTATCAATCAATACCTTTGTCGATCCGAGGGCTTTTACATCTTTATCTGCCACATCTTGGTTATTCAGGAATATTTCTTTTTGTTTTTCTTTATCAGGATATTCTTCAAAATAAAGCTTGAAATCATGATTCTGAATTTCCTCAAATTCCTGATTCAAAGTTTCCATATCTTCACCATATCCCAAAACTCTTACCCAACCTTTGGAGCGTGTAATTGCAGTAAACAGACCATTCCTATCACTTCTTCTTCGTAAAGAATTAACACATTTTTGTGCATTTACAATATACACCACAAATGTTTCATTGCCTTTTGCCCGCCGAACACTTGAATATACTATGGAGTCATCCCTAAAGAAATCCTCTGGATTTGCTGCTCCTGCTGTATGAATATCAAACTTATATATTTCTTTTTCGTCAAAATATTCAAAGTTGTCACCCCATGCCGCCTCACTATTAAGCTCTGATTTGATGTTGGATAGTTTCATACAGTTTTTCCCGTAGTCAAAAGTATCCATATCAATAACCATAATATCTCTTGGCAAAAGCTGTTGTTCTTCCAAATCATTTTCTAGCATATCAAGTAATGCTCTATTCATGGCTTTGGCATCTTCGTATCCCAAAAACTGAATAATATCTTTTGAATCTACTTTTAAAAATTCTGGACTTGTTTCTTTTGTCCTATATAACGTTACTTCTTTGCCCTCAATGATTGGCGTTTCGGAGAAATAGCCTATAGCCTCCCACACTTCTGAAGAACCAGGCAACTGCAAAAGTCCCTCTTTTCTGTATAATCCCATCCCAATGGCATGTGCCGTTACAATAGCATTTCCTTGATTCCTATAACATACTGTCAACGGTGTATCATGATCAATTCCTCTACCAAAAATCTGTTCTGGATTCGGCATTGCTTCTTCATTCAACTTCTGTAACTCATCATAAGCATACACAAGTCTTTGGTTATTATCCAGTATCTTCAAACATAATTTTAAATAATTCTTATCAAAGTCTTGTGCTTCATCAATTAAAATGCAATCATACATTTTGTGAAATTCTTTTATAGTTTTCAATAAATCTTCACACATTTTTGAAAAGAGAACGGAGCTATTTCCATACTTAGCCTTTGCTTCTCTTACATTTAATGGCGATATTCCATGACGCAAACATACTTCATAATACACGCCTCTTGATGCAGCAGATCCCCATGATTGCATTACCTTCAGTTTGCTCTCATCATATTTTGCGCCATCATTTTTAGCAGCATAAAATCTCCCTATCAGAGTAACAAGTTGTTCCTTTAAAGAACGTGTTGAATAAGTCACAACTATATCCCAATCAGGATGTGCAGTATGCAATTCCACCGCTTTTCTTGCCAGCACAATCGTTTTTCCGCTTCCTGCCATGCCACGAATACGCTGAATACCTGTCGTATCTGCCAGAATTGCTTCCATTTGCCGTCTGTCATATCTTT
>CAJUHL010000072.1 GCA_910586425.1 uncultured Bacilli bacterium | reverse complement strand
TTCTGGCTCCTCCTTTCATTTTTTCAATTATTCTATATTTTAAATTTTTTATTCTAAGCAAGTCTTTTTTACTTGCATTTCCAATAGTAGTAATTTATTCAATAAAAAAGTATAGATCTATCTCCTTGAAAAAGATAAAATCTACACTTGAAATCGAACACTTATTAACTACTTACTGAAGTTTATAATGAATATATATTTTTGTCAAGCATTTGAAACAATAAAATTTCAAAAATAATTAATCAAAAAGCCATAGGTATTAGTCAATTTCTATTGACCTATCCTATGGTTTATTTCACGATAAAAAGAAGGTGATTAAAAACAAAAATTTCTCAGTACAATTTTAGTATATAACAGGATAATGTCTAAAACAAGATATAATATATTGTCATTTATTATTTTATTTTCTCAAATGATATGGTTTTTGTTTCTCCACCAGTTCTCCTAATAAGCTCATTTTGTCCTATGACTTTTACTAAATTCATAATTTTTCTTCCGTAGTCTTTTTTATTCATATAGAAAATCGTGGTTTGAACATTATCATTTAAAATCAAATCTCTAAGCACATCCTTATCCGTAACATCCAAAGAATGACCAAAAATGAAAAGTTTATGAAAATCTACCTGTTTTCTAGTTGCTTTTGTTGGTTTGCCAGCTTCATCATATAATACAATCATTTCTGTTATTTTCTTATTTGATCTAATGTCACCAATCCAATTTCTATATAAGCATCCTGTTTCCTTATGTATCCTCTGATAAAACTTTTTAAATTCGATAAATTCTATATTTTCGTTTTTCTCATCACCCTTCAAATATTCATCAATTCCCAAAACCATATTATTGGTATCTACTGTATTATTAATATCTGCTTTACCATGAATATAATCAAATTCTAAAAATGAATGATTATTATATAATCTCTCGTAAGTATTTGTATAATTAAATGATAGTACCTTATCAAGATATGGAAGGTTCTTAATATCTGGCAATGTGTTTTCCACCGAATAATTATTGACATAATCGCTCAGATATATTTCCAAACATCTAATCAGTCTATCTAAATCTTTCAGCCCTCTTTCCTTTGGTATACTAATAGCATCCTCAATTTCTTGCACGCCAGCACCTACATATCGTAATATTCCTTTCTGACGTCGATCTAACTCAATTTTACTTGTTCCCTGTTTTAAAGCATCATCTGCTATTTTGCGTACTTCCTCTAATGTCTGAATTACCCTAGAAATCTCACTTTCAAAATCAATCCAACCATTTTCTATCTGTGCATTCTTAAAATGTTCCAGCCATACATTTTCTCTGATTAGCATATCAAATTCTTCAACTATTTTCCTTGCATCCTTGCTTCTCTGACTTTCATTGAAAAGACTTATAAAATATTTGTAAAAGCGAGTATCTTCAGCATCACTCCAACCAAGCTCCTGTCTATTTTCCTTTGCAGTTTTATAAATCATAAATTCATCTGTAAACCTCAAAAAGTCCTTATAGGTAGTCTGTAATCCATGCGCTAAATCGAATCCATTCCCAATTGCTAAAATATTCATTCGCTATTTTCCTCTCTTGTTCAATTTATTCCAAACAAAACTGGAAAGAATCTTTATCAAACAATGTATCAAAAATTCTTTCCAGTATTTATGATTATACCTTTTCCAACTCTTCTTTCAATTTTCTTTTAAGACCTTTAGATACTGGATATTTCTCAATTTTTCTTAATATACTTGCTTTATTCTCTCCCCTTTTATAAAGTTCTTTGACAACACCTGTAAAAATAGCATCAAAACCATACTCTGTTAAGCCTTCTGATAATAAAGCAATTACACCCAATGTGACAATACCACCAATCATCCCACCTGGACCTATAGCTGCTAATGCTGTCGTTATTGCTGCTCCACCAGCTAACCCTGTAGCTGATATGGCAACTACCAAAATTAATCCAGGCACACCTAAGCCTGCTACCTTTGAAACTATTTTTTCCATCGCTATGTCCTCCTACTTATTTTTATCTGTCTTGTTTTTTACTTTTTTATTTGCTTTTGTCCCTAAAATTGCTCCAAGCCACACCGTGGAGGCGGCTGTTGCTGCCACCACACCAGATATTACACCTCCTGCACTTGCTATACTTGCCACACCTGCTCCAACTAAAGCTATTCCTATTTTTTCAGAAAAATCCGTCAGTTTCTTTCCTTTCATGCCCCCCATTGAAGCTATCGCTAGCATATCAATATTTTCTTTGATTTTCCTCCTTTCTTCAGCAGAATAGCTTTTATCATTATCAAGTAAAATATTTACTACATATGCCAAAACTTCACTATTTTTGTTATTAGGAATTTCATATTTCAATACTGCCCCAATAGCAATATACTGTGTACGAGTCATAACAGTCTTTTTATTTTCCAAATTGCTAATGGTCTGCTTAGTAACACCTATTTTGTCTCCAAATTCTTCTGTTGTCCAACCCGCTATTTTTCTTACAGAAGATAAATTATCTTGTAGGAAAGAAATTATTTCTTCCTCATTCCTATTTTCCACTTAATCACCTCCTGCAAAAAGAATAACATAATTATTTTCTTTTGTCAAATAATTTTACATATAAAAACATTTTTGTAATGGTGAAAATTTTGAAACTATAAAAATAGCTACCAACCTCACTGGATCAGTAGCTATCTGTATGTCTATATTGCATCCTCCCCGTATCTTGCCTTTACCTTTGCACGAAATCTCTGCCAGCTTGCTTCTAATTCCTCTGGTGTAGATTCAGGAATTTCAATATCGCTGTTCTCCACTTCATCCTCAATCTTTCTAACATATTCATCGGCAAAATAGGAAAACTCATTCAAAAGGCAGTTTAGCCGAAAATATGCCCCAATCTCCACACAATGCCCCACACATTGTTCAAAAAGCTCCTGCGTCATAGGAATCTGATGCTCAATAACAGCATTTTCTTCCTCAGTCAAATAGATTGCTTCTTTGACAAATTCAGTCAGTCTCTCTTTTTCTCTTCTGGTAAGATTTTCAAACCTGTCCATTCGCACCTACTTTCTGTTCTGACGAATCATAATCTTTTAGCAATCCCAAATACACAAACATTCTTACAGCATCTTTAATGCCAGCCATATAGGAAATGTCTGAATAACGATTATCACAGGTCTTTACACAGGCTATATAATCATTTATCAGGATTCTTTTCTTGTCTGGCAAATCTAATCTCATATACCGCTGTTCCAGCTCCCCCTCATCTTCTATGTCCTTGAGGTATACCTCATCAGTCATAATAAGGTCTTGTCGGCTATGATCCATAAATTGCCCCATCCCCATCTCCAGTAACTTATCAATTAGTTGTTCCATGTCCTCTCCTCCTTCGGGTGTGCAAGAAGTCTAATCTAGTTTCTAAGAACTTATATTTATATATTAGATTTCTTACACTATAATTGTCAACTATTTTTAATTTACAATAACTGTCAATTTTCGACAATCCAGAAGAGGTATATATGGAAGAAAAAGACTACGGATATATAAAAATCAAACTGGATCAGCTTCTAAAGGCTAAAAAACTCAGCAAAAATAAATTGGCTCACAGGGCTGAAATGCAGCGTTCACAAATTAATCATTACTGTAGTGGTGAAATCACGAGGCTTGATACTGCTGTTCTGGCAAGGCTTTGTACGGCTCTGGGATGTAAGATTGAAGATTTATTGGAATTTGTGCCGAAAGAAAGTACAAAAATTAGTTCTTCATAATCTTCTTCCCCTCATGATTGTGCAAGAAGTCTAATCAGATTTCTAATAACTTATATTTCTATATTACATTTCTTACACTATATCTATACAGGTATTAAAGCATGAAGGAGTGGAATATTATGGAAGAGTATGACTATGGGTATATTAAAATCAAACTGGATGAATTGCTCAAGGAAAGAGGAATAAGCAAGAATAAACTGGCTCACAGGGCTGAGATGCAAAGAACGCAGATTAATAATTACTGTAACAATGAGGCTACGAGGCTTGATACTGCTGTTCTGGCAAGGATCTGTACTGCTCTGGACTGCCGTATTGAAGATTTACTCGAATTTGTACCAGCTAAAGAAAAGGACTGACAAAAAGCTACTGGACGCACATATCCAGTAGCTTTTTCATTATAGAGAGAATACTGAGCTATGCTCACTGCATTGCCGCTTTATTAAGCATTTGCTTTAGCTGTAGATACTTCATGTACTTGTAAGGATTTCTAAAAATGCTCCTGATACTAAGGGGGTATACTATCCGATACTGGATATGATGGTAGATACACCACTGGCAGAGACTTGTTGTGGTGAACCCTCCTGACTGGAAATTATGCTCCAGATAAGAAAGTTGCTGTTTCTCCCAATCGCTGTAAGATGCCGCTACAATAGGGAAATTCAGGTGTTCCGTAAAAAAGTGAAGTCCTTTGAGTCCTTCTTCATTAAAATCTAATATTCGCTTCATCAATCTCCTTTCCTATTCTCTCCGTTCTTTAATATACCATATATTGGAATAATTGGATAGCAGAAAATGGAAGGGGACGCACCTTATAAATATCAAGATTATAGCCTGCCAGCAGTCTATCGGGTAAGCACTCTTTAAACTCGCTAAATAAGAATAGCCATCTTTTCGGCTGTTCTTATTTAGTGAGTACACTGGGGTTTGGGGGAGTAGCCACCATCAAAGAATCATATACGCCCTTTAAAGGAGTACACCTCTACTCTTTGACTTTTAACACCGAAAAGGGATTCCAGACATTACTCCAGAATCCCTCTCCAGACTAAAAAATACTAAGAGAAAAGGTTTTTGCTTACTATTTTTTATATATAACATACCCACTCCGTAAGCAAAAGAGTGTTCATTTATATGTATAGAATTGTAAAAATTCTGTACAATCGTTTTTAAATGTTTCAAACAGCCAAATAGTCACTTAAAGGAAATAAAACTGAGCGTAGCTCTACAGCGATGCTGTTCTGCCGAAATTCTATCCAAAGAGCAACATTCCCTCTGGAAGAAGCGGAAACATATTTACCGATAAAATGTTTCCAAAGTCTATTTCATCATAGACTGCTTCTGGATCATCCTCATACATATCAAATACGTCATATTCATCAAAATACAATTCAATATAATCAAGCGGAAATTTATTATACTTTTTCATCATATGCCTTATTTCCTTTTGTGCTTCTTTGTCACAATCATCAAAATGTTCTATATCGTAAACAAGATTTTTATGCATCAAGTTGCTATATGCTATTCCATCACAATCCCAGAAACCATCTTCAAAATCGCCTATTGTCAGTCTATCTGAAGTATCAACTTTATTACTCACGCCAATGCTAATCAGAAATTGTTTCTTTAGTTCCTCTGGATTCTTGTATCCTGCATCACTGTCATAGTTAAGGACACATGACATCTGTTCACAATGATACTTGTCAAAGGCAGTATCTTCCATGAGTTCTTCCAGCGGTTTTCTAAATAATTCCTTATCGTCTGTATCATAAAGCAGAACCATTAGCTCCTTATCAACTTCCCTTAAAATATTCTTCATTCCTTTTATATTCATCCGTTATCTCCTTTCTTCCTAAAGCGTTACACCCTCAGTCACATATTCTTCTTCCATTTCATCATTGTAAATCCAGATATAAAAATCTTCGCCATATTCAAGCAATTCATACCAATTCTCAGATAAGCAATAGCCAGATATTTCATCTTCCAAATCATCGTAATCATCGCTTTCTGCATCAAGGCAGTAGTTAAAATGCAACTCTATATAGTAGTCATCTATGCCATCCATTTCCTCATCATGACCACGATACTCAAGCAGTGCTGCTAGGTGGTTTTCTGTTGGAAAATCTGCTTCAATCACTGAAAAGTCTTTTTCAGTCAAAAACTGTAATAAATCATCCGCATCGCCAATAGTTATCGCTTCTTTAATAAATTCTTTAACTGTCATGTCAATCTCCTTTCTCTATTATGCTATATCATCTAATTCATCAACTTCTACTAAGTCACCGTAATTCACTGGATCAGTTATCTTGTTAATAAGTGGATTCTTAAAATATCCATCCAAAAACTCCACATATGGTCTTGCATCTTTGTGCTTCTTAGCATACTTTTTGATTTTTGCATACATGCTGCGGTCAATCGTTTTATACCAGTTTTTTTCTCCCATACGTATTAGCAACATACGAAAAGCAACAACTATCTGATTGCACTCAGGACAAACCAAAGCTGAATTGTAGTCCAGAAGAGGTGCAGGATTACTCCCCCAGCCCTCATGTTCTTCTCCGCACAGCGCACACTTCCATGTATTTCTCCATTCTCCAATAACCTTACTCATAATCATAATCTCCTTTCTCTTTTCTTCTATATTAAACGGCTATTGCCAGTTCTCCGACTTCTTCCATTTGGCAACTATCAATTAATCCTCTGCGATATTTAATCTTCTCTTGCTGAGTCATATTATCAAACCTGTAAGCAAAGCTCAATAAATTACTAATATGGGGATGTTCCGCTTTAAATTGCATAACAGAATATATCATCGCCAAATCCTCTTTTGAGGATTCTCTAAGGGTATAGTTCATACAATTTGTGTACTCCATATGATCTGCATCTAATGAATCAACGGTTGACTGAACACCTACAGTAAAAGCCGCTGGCATTTTTGTCTCTCTTTCGATAAATACAAATTCGCTCTTTACTATCATGAGCTTTTTGCTCATAAGCTGTTCTCTAATCTTCACGCATGCAAAATGATGTTTTCCCAAAATCGCTTCTTCATCTGATATATTGTACAAAAACCAATCTAATACTTCACAGTGATTCTGGCTTTCATTTTCTATTGGGTATGCTATTTCTTTCTCAAATAAGTCCTTAAATTCTTCAACTGTCATATTCTTTGCCCTCCTTTTGTTTTTAGTAAAATGTATGAAATTTTCAAGGTTCATCTGTGCCTTTTTCTCTGGCTCTGTTTTTCATAGGTCACTTGACACTACCTATTTCTATTTCGTTCTCATTTTCCGTTGAAAGTAGAATTTTTTCTTTCGATGAACATACAATAGCACATATGTGTTAGGATGTCAACACTTTTATTCGCATTTTCTTGTTGAGGTAGAATATTTTTTATGTTATACTAGTCTCACGAAAGGAGAACGCCTATGTATTTCCTAGATAATTACCCCAGATATTACCTTGTAAGTGCTGATTTTCAGGCACATAAAGAGCTTTCCTTGCAGGAAAAGACAAGATTAGTTATAGAAGAATATCAAGAAGACCTAAGAGCCTACTATGAAAAAGAGGGGAAAACTCCACCTTTAGCATTTGCCATGAGCCGATACTTCATTATCTTATGGAGAAATCTCCCTAAGACAAATATTGATGACAATACAGAGGATACTTTATTTGAAATGATGTGCCAGAGTATGGCAAACTTTAAAGAGACTGTCTTTGAAGTGGTTATAAGAGATATTAATGTACTGGCGGATCACTCTATTGAAAAATTTATCAGACGGCTATGTATGATAAAAAAATATGCCAGCATAAAACCAATTTTCTTAGATAACACTACCGACACGCTTCTTACTCCTAAACTTGAATCTGTCTCCGATGATGGTATTAAGGCACTGGCAATACAAACAGCCTTTTCTGATATGGAATATGATAGACTGATAGCATTCCTTGAAAATATGTATATATCTGTAAAAGAAGAACCTATCGAAAGTGCCACCAAGGAATTTATCTATTATTACTATCAGATTCAGCAAAGCAAAAAGGTAATTGCGGCGGTCGTAGATGAAAGCAGTTTGAACAGGCGCACCCTGTATCGCTATTTTGATGAATTTGAGCAACATCCCTTTTTCGCTGAATACTGTAAGCTCTATCCTGAACTGATAAACAAGCCCAAAAAACGCCCACTTGCTTTTGATTTAGAAACATTTTATAAGGATGCCACCCCCTTATTTACTGAAAGCAGTATTGAAGCATTAGCTTTGGATAAGGATCTGAGCAAAGACTTTTGGAAACAAAATACTCTGCTTTGCAACATTGCCGACATGAAAATTGATGATTTATTAGAAAAATACTCCCTAACCTGCTCTATTGACGCATACAGAACATGGCTTGCTGTGAAGAAAAAGCTGAAAATAAAATAACTTAAAATGAGGCTGTCGCACTAACGATTGAAAAATCGTGAAGCGACAGTTTCACTTTT
>CAJUHL010000071.1 GCA_910586425.1 uncultured Bacilli bacterium | reverse complement strand
GACAGACAGACAGACAGACAGACAGACAGACAGACAGACAGACAGACAGACATTAATTAAACTTTTGCAGTATGTGTTTGGCTATGTTATGTTACCGCTTAGTGAGGTTGCAAATTTATTTCGTGGAGAATATATTACAAAAAATAGTACTCGTGAGGGGGATATACCTGTAATTCTTGGTGGTCAGGAGCCGGCTTATTATATTGATAAATCTAATCACGAGGGCGAAACTGTTGTTGTGGCAAGAAGCGGTGCATCTGCAGGTTTTGTATCTTACTGGAATGAGCCAATATTTGTAACAGACGGTTTTGGATTTGGGGGAAAATCAGAACTGCTCATTACAAAGTATCTGTACTATATCCTTAAAAATATGGAAGGTACTTTGAATGCAATGAAGCGCGGTGCAGGAGTTCCGCATATTAGCGGAGAAGCACTTACAAAAATTATGTTGCCAATTCCACAGATTGCAGAACAGGAACGAATTGTTGGTATCCTTGACCGATTTGACATTCTTTGTAACGATATTGCAGAAGGACTTCCAGCAGAGATTGAGACAAGACAGAAACAATATGAATATTATCGTAACAAGTTATTGGATTTCAAAGTAAAGTAGGTGCAAATAATGATTTTTGGTGTAGATAATCCTAAGTTTTTAATGCTCAATGGAAAAAATGCATTTCCCGGAATAACATATGAACATTTTTTGATAGACGTGATAAATGGATCACTGTATTTTGCTCAAAAACGTTCATTTATGGAACATTACAGATTGATGGATGAGCAGTCACATGGGGAGGATGATGTTTTTTCTTCTACATATCAGCTAGATTTTAAGTTATTAGTTAGTAAAGAGGTAATGAGAGAACTCAATAAAAATATGCCAGAAGTGGATTATAGTAAAATGTCACAAGGCTTTATATTCACAAAAACAAAAGAAAAGGTTTCTGATATTCCGCAGGACTATATTCTTAGAGATATTAAAGACAGTAAAATAGAAGATTTGAGAAAAGAAAGTTATAAAAATAGTACAATATTCAGTTTGATTAAGAATTTAAAAAAACCTAAAAATTTGTTTATGTATTATCCATATGAGTATAAAGGTGTTTCAGAATTTATGATGCGTGGTTTGGATAATCAAACAACTGACATTTTTAGGAATGTGCTTACTTATAGAGATGAACTTGATCTGAATAAAGATACTTTTGTCTGTTTTAAAATTAATGATTTTTTTGCAATTTTAGAATGGGTGGATAAACATTTTATTCTTAGGGAACGTGTAAGCGAATTCTTATGTGGAAATTATCGTGATGCAAAAGCATATTCTGTTTATTAAACGCGAAAGAAGAGGTACTATATTATGCCAAATTACAACATGGTTGCTTCCATGAATGAAAGTACAGTAGTATCTGAATATATACCGGAAAGCAAGTGTTCTGACAGCTATCAGAGCGAAGCAGATTTGGAAAAAGAGTTTATCCGTATGCTTTCAGAACAGGGGTATGAATATCTGCAAATTCATACAGAGGCAGATCTGATTGCTAATCTTCGTAAAAAGATAGAACAGTTTAATTCTTACGATTTTACAGATACAGAATGGGAACGCTTTTTTCATAAATACATAGCCAATGCTAATGAAGGAATTGTAGAAAAGACACGCACTATTCAGGAAGATGCAGTAAAGAATATGGAGCGTGACGATGGAAGTACGAAGAACATCACACTTTTAGACAAGAAGAATATCCACAACAACCGTTTGCAGGTCATTAATCAATATGAAGTGTCACAGGACGAAGGAGCAAAGTTTGATAATCGGTACGATGTGACAATCCTTGTAAATGGATTTCCGCTTATCCATGTAGAACTGAAGCGTAGGGGTGTTGCGATTCGGGAGGCGTTTAATCAGATTAACCGTTACCAGCGTGATAGTTTTTGGGCAGGAAGCGGATTATATGAATATGTGCAGATATTTGTTATTTCAAACGGAACGCACACGAAGTATTATTCCAATACTACTCGTTCTGCTCATATTAAAGAGCAAAACCGATACTCGGTTGGAAAGAATACAAATAAAGGGAAAAAGACCAGCAACAGTTTTGAATTCACTTCTTTTTGGGCAGACGCAAACAATAAGGTTATCTCTGATCTTGTAGATTTTACAAAAACCTTTCTGTCAAAACATACCATTCTAAATGTATTGACAAAATATTGTGTATTTACTTCGGAAGAATTACTGCTTGTTATGCGCCCATATCAGATTGCTGCTACAGAGAAAATATTGAATCGTATTGAAATTGCAACGAATTATAAGAAATTGGGAACGCTTGAGGCGGGCGGCTATATTTGGCATACAACCGGAAGTGGTAAAACTTTAACGTCATTTAAGACCGCGCAGTTGGCAAGTCAGCTTGACTTTGTGGATAAAGTGCTTTTTGTTGTTGACCGCAAAGACCTTGATTATCAGACCATGAAAGAATATGACCGTTTTCAAAAAGGTGCTGCGAACAGCAATACATCAACAGCCATTTTGAAGAAACAGTTAGAGGAGGATGACGCCAAAATTATCATTACCACAATTCAAAAGCTGGATAATTTTATCAGAAGATATAAAGGACATGAGGTGTTTAGCAGGCATATTGTTCTAGTATTTGATGAGTGCCATCGTTCTCAGTTTGGAGATATGCATACTGCCATTACTAAGAATTTTAAGAACTATCATATTTTTGGTTTTACAGGAACACCAATCTTTGCTGATAATGTTGGAAGCGGAAAGAATGCTGATTTACGCACGACACCACAGGCATTTGGCGATAAACTTCATACATATACAATTGTAGATGCAATCAATGATGAAAATGTATTGCCGTTTCGTATTGATTATATTAAGACAATTAAGGAAAATGAAGCTTCGCATCATAAGGAAAAAGGACATGATAAGCAGGTATCAGCTATTGACACAGAGAAGGCGCTTTTAGAGCCAAAGCGAATTGCCAAGATTGTAACATATATTTTGGAACATTTTGACCAAAAGACAAAGAGAAATAGGGAAAGTTTTGACTTTTCTAAATTGATGAACGTGCAGGAGGTAGCAAGCAGTCAGGCAAAGAATAGGGACAAGGTAGAAGAAATAAAAGAGTCTGTCCGCATGAAGGGCTTTAATTCCATATTCGCAGTGAGTTCCATAGATGCAGCAAAATTATATTACACAGAATTTAAGAGGCAGATGGATAAGCTGCCACAAGCTGCACCTGCAGGACAACCGCATAAACTGAGAGTGGCAACGATATATAGCTATGGGGTTAATGAATCAGAAAACGATGATTTTGTAGAAGATGAAAATTCAGAAAATACAGACGGACTTGATAAAAGTTCCAGAGATTTTCTTGAAATGGCGATTGATGATTATAACAAGATTTTCAAAACCAATTATGATACATCAAGCGATAAATTCCAAAATTATTATAAAGATGTTTCTCTTAGGATGAAAAACAGGGAAATTGATATTTTGATTGTAGTCAATATGTTTCTTACAGGATTTGATGCAACGACTTTGAATACATTGTGGGTGGATAAGAACCTGAAATATCATGGATTATTGCAGGCATTTTCTAGGACAAACCGTATTCTTAATTCTGTTAAGACTTTTGGTAATATCGTATGTTTCCGTAATCTGGAGGAAGAAACAAATAATGCGATTGCACTTTTTGGTGACAAAGAGGCAGGAAGTGTTGTTTTACTAAAAAATTTTGAAAGTTACTATAATGGGTATGATGAGAATGGGAAACATTTTGACGGTTATGTTGAATTAATAGACAAGCTGAAAACTCTTTTTCCGTTGGGAGCATCGTTTGAAGGGGAGAAAGCAGAGAAAGAATTTATTATGCTTTATGGGGCAATTCTTAGAATGAAGAATATTCTTTTCACCTTTGATAATTTTGAGGGAAAGGAAATTTTGTCTGAACGGAATTTTCAGGATTACCAGAGCGAGTATATTGACCTTTATCAGAAATATAAATCAAATGAAAAGAAAGAAAATATCAATGACGATGTGGTATTTGAAATCGAGCTTGTAAAGCAGGTAGAAATTAATATTGACTATATTCTTATGCTGGCTAAGAAGTATCAGCAGGATGGAAATCAGAATAAAGAGATTGTTGTAACGATTGAAAAGGTGGTTAATTCCAGTATGAATCTGCGTAGCAAAATGGAGTTAATAAGGAATTTTCTGTCAAGAATAAATGCACAGACCGAAGTGGATGGGGACTGGAAGAAGTTCGTGGACGAGCAGAGAGAAAATGACCTTGTTGTGATTATTGAGGAAGAAAAATTAAAGATGGAAGAAACACATAAATTTATAGATAATTCATTTCGGGATGGTGTGCTGAAAACAACAGGAACGGATATTGATGTTATTATGCCTGCGGTATCACGTTTTGGCGGAGGTAATAGGGCAGAGAAGAAGAAAAGGGTTATTGACAGGCTGATGGCTTATTATGAGAAATATGTGGAGCTTGTAAGTATGAGATAGGGGGATGAATATGTGTCAGGAAGAAGGCGGTTATTATGCAATAAAAGGCTTTTTGTATCAGTATGATAAGGCTATTTTAGAAATATTGTCGAGAGATGAAGGAGTACCAGTATATATAGAACGGATTCAGGATATAGATTGTGAGAACTATGTTCTTCAAGTTAAGCATAAGGAAGCAGCAGATTATTCGGCATCAAAAATAAGGGAACCAATTATAAAATTGCTTGATACATTTGTGAATGATATGTCAAAGAAGTTCTGTTTATATGCTTATTTTAGAAATCAAAAACCGCATAGTATAAAATTTAAAACTGTTCAAGAACTAAAAGATATATTGAAGTATAGGGATAAGGAAAAAACCGAAAATTTGCAGGGCAAATATACAAACGAACAAATGGAATCATTTATTAAGAATTTCACGCTACAATTTGCTGAAAATTATGAGATACAATTTGAAAATGTCCTTAAAATGATTCGTGAAAAAATGAAAGTAGAGGAGGATGAAGCATGGATTTACCATGCAATTATATGTGACAAATTATTTAAGGTGGCATTGGAGAGTGAAGATGATAAGCGTTGTATTACGTATGAGGAAATCAAGAAATATGTGGATAAATGTAAAACAATTACTTTTGAAAGTAAATATAGAAATATAGTTGGAAGAGATAAATTTCTGAAAACTATCAAAAGAAAATATTTCACATTTAATAAACCTAACATTAATAGATTTGAAAGGTTATTTATGATTGAATGTAATGAAATAGAGGATGGTACTATTGTACGGTATATCATAGATGCTTTGAAAACCAAATATTATAGGGCAGGAAAATCACCAGCACCATATATTTGTTTTAGGGGATTGAATAAGAAAGTCCTAAATGAAGTAAAAATTGGAATGGTTGATGATGAACAAGTATTTTCGGATGGAACATATTTTGACGGTGACATTTTTAGAAGTGATAAGTTGGTGAATGACAAGAATGCTACCATTAAGTTTGTATCAGAGGAGAATGTTGAAAACTTAAAAGTGAAATTTAAAGAAGTATATGATTTTTATTTAAGTTCTCAAACAACAATATTTGAAGATATATATAAAATTAAAATACAGATAGAGAACTTAGACGAGATAAAGGTATTAATATCATAGATTGGGAGGAACAAAAATGTCAGAAAAGGGTGAAGTAGTATCCGTAATGCCGGATAAAATCAGAGTACAAGTAAAGGATATAGAGGATTTTAATGATACTGGAGAAAAATTTTCGGTTGGATCTTACATTAGAGTTTCAGATTCAGAAGATTGTGCCATAATTGCAATGGTAGAAAATTTTTCAATAGAGCAAATAGGAGAAGGTGATAGAAAATATATTCTTGAGGCAGTTCCTATTGGATTCTTGGACAATGACAAAAAATTTTTGAGGGGTGGAAATAATATAGCGATTCCGCCTTCTGGTGCAGAACCTGCGCACAGCAATGAGATACAAGCGATATTTCATCAAATTGATGTGGATAAAAGATTCTGCTTTTCAAAATTGTTACAGGATACAAAGATTGAAGTACCTGTAGATGGTGATCGATTTTTTAATAAGCATTTTGCCATAGTAGGTTCTACTGGCTCAGGTAAATCACATACAGTTGCTAAAATTTTGCAAGAAGCAACACAAATGCGTAGTGGAAGCTACAAGGGGTTAAATAATTCTCATATTGTTATTTTTGATATTCATTCAGAATATAAAAATGCCTTTCCAAACAGTAACTATATGGATGTTTCTAATCTAAAACTTCCATATTGGCTAATGAATGGGGAAGAATTGGAGGAAATATTTGTTGAGACAGGAGAAAATCAAGCGTATAATCAAGTAAATTTGCTTAGAAGATTGATAACAAGAAATAAACAGATTAAAAATGCTAATGATGAAAGTGTTTCATTTGATACGCCAGTAAGGTTTTCAATTAAAGAGGTTTTAAATGCAATTATCAACTTGAGCAAAGAAACAAGAGATTATAAGGATCCTGATAAAATAAGGATAAAAGATAATCCTAAAACATATAAGACGGACGATGATAAATTTGATGAATATTTTTCTGACATATTTCAGTATGATGAACAGAAAAATAGTTCAGTTAGTAAAGGGATATATAATGATGGTTCATTAGAAAAGTTTATATCTAGGATTCGGAATAAGATAATGGATAAAAGATTTGATTTTTTATTTGGGGATAAATCAGTTGATAGTAGCTTAGAAGCAATTTTAACAAGTTTGATTGGATATACAACTAAGAACGAAAGTAATGTAACAATAATTGATTTAAGCGGGGTTCCGTTCGAGGTATTGAGTATTACCGTATCTCTTATTTCAAGAATGCTTTTTGAATGTAGTTATTACTTAAAGCAAATCAATGGGAAGGATTGTGTTGCTCCGTTATTATTAGTATACGAGGAAGCACATAAGTATGTACCTAAAATGAAAGATGCAAAATATAACTCTTCAAGAGTTGCAATAGAAAGAATTGCCAAAGAAGGAAGAAAATATGGGATAACCTTGGCAATTGTAAGCCAAAGACCTTCCGAAATATCAGAAACTATTTTCTCGCAATGTAGCAATTTTGTTGTCATGAGACTTACTAATCCGCAAGATCAGAATTATGTGCAGCGTTTGTTGCCTGACAATATAGGGAATGTGACAAATTCGTTACCATCCTTGGGGAGCGGTCATGCGATAATAATTGGAGATTCAATAATTATGCCATCGCTTGTGAAGATTGAGCAATGTAGTCCTGAGCCGGATTCAAATGATATAGAATATTTACAAGAATGGAAAAAGCAGTGGAGAGATATAGATTTTGAGAAGGTGGTAGGTAAATATGAACAGTAGAATTGATAACGCTGAAAAAATGAGGTATTATTGATGTTTAATGATGTTTTGTCTAAAATGTAATTTAAACAGGGTTATCCAAGATTTAAACAAGAATTAGTTAAGGTGAGTATAGTTAGGCAGATACAAGTGATTAATATATTATATCGTTATGCTGCAATCAATGATGAGCATGGAAAGAAGGTGAAAAGAATGGATTCAAAAAATTAGTATGAATCAGCAGTAGTTGCCATAAAGCAAGCTGTTGAAAAGAGTAGATATAGGGCTGCGAAAGTGGGTAATGCGGAACTACTATCTCTCTACTATGGAATAGGAAAGTATGTTTCGGAAAATACAAGAAATGGTGCTTGGGGAACAGATGCGATTAAGGCCATTTCAGGCAGATTAAAGTCGGAATTGATGGGAATTAGAGGCTTTTCAGAGAGCAATATTAAAAATATGCGTTTATTTTATGATGAGTGGAGTCCTTACGTAAATCGCCAGCCACTGGCTGATGATTTGGATGTGAATGGTGAAGGTTTGCTGATAGCAATTCGCCAGCCATTGGCTGGCGATATAGACTGGAATGAATTTATATCACTGGGTTTTACTCACCATATGGAAATATTGTCAAAAACGAAGGATATTTCTGAACGTCTATTTTATATTCATCAATGTGCGGTTAGAGCTTGGGATAAGTATACTTTGAGAGAATATATTAGGTCAGGGTTGTATCACAAACAGGGAAATCTACCAAATAACTTTTCTGATACACTTAACGATGCACAGTTTGCTGTAAAGGCAACAAAAGCGTTCAAGGATAAATGTTTACGGTTAGAGGGAAGTAATTTCAGATTAGGCGGTATAGCCCCAATTACAAGGGCTGTACCGTCTTTTTGAGTTCCTATGCGTCTTGCTGTTTCGGTTGTGTGGCAGAAAGAAAATTGATTTCGTAAGCGTCAAAACGCTCGCCTTAACTAAGATTTGACTTTATGCCATAATCTAAAAGACACGAAAAAACTAGTAGTTTTTTAGAGGAGGCACAAACTGTCATGG
>CAJUHL010000070.1 GCA_910586425.1 uncultured Bacilli bacterium | reverse complement strand
AATTTAATCAATAGAAAACCCATAGAAAAAATCTATGGGTTTGTCTACACTCTGAGACACTTCATCAAAGTGTCTTTTCTTTTTCTAACATCCATTTGGCTTTTATATAGGTTTTATAACCCAAATCTTGATCATCACTTGTTTCCATAAAGTTACACGATTTCGCAATATGAATACTTGCGGTATTATCACAAGAAATTTGTAAATGCACACTTTTTATAAGTCTATCTATTAGTATTTCACGTGTTATCGCATTTACTATTTTTTTAGCATATCCTTTATTGCGATACTCTTTTAAAATGGCATACATTAAGTTTACCCATTCATCCATCTCACTGATATATATTTTAGAAATATCCAAATATCCAATTGGAGTGTTTCCCAAATAAAGTCCATATTGTGATTGATATATACTGGTTCTATTCAAGTAACTTGTATTAGCAAACACATCCTTCAGTTCCATGTATTCACAAATATTGGGATCCCTGCAACATGATTCCACAATATATTTGTCTAATACATTTGTTGGATTTAACTTTTTTGCGATAAATTGTTCTCCTAACTCTAGCATAAATTTTTCCTCCAATAGTTCAATATTATATACAAAATAAAAAAGCAGTTCAAGCTTTTTTAATAATAATATACTGGATATCCATAATAAGGATATGGTCTATAAAAATATGGTGTTAAAGCAGTTGCAGTAGCTGCCCCTAACAAAAATGGTACACCAAAGCCAAATCCATATCTAGGCCTACCAAAGCCAGGTCTTCCGAATAAAGGACGAAACCCAGGTCGATAATTCACTCTACCATTCATACATTATCCCCCTTTACCCTATTGTATGGTAATAGATTCAATTGTCGACAAAAATAAGATAACTTAACTTACATTACTATACTTTTGTAAATAATCTTGATAAGAAATTTGTTTATCTCGAATCGTACCATCTTCAAAAATTTCAATCAAACGATTGCTGATACTTTCAATCAATTCTTGGTCAAAAGTAGCGTATACAAGTGCACCTTTATATTGCTCCAAACCTTCATTCAATGCTGTAATGGATTCAATATCCAAATGATTGGTTGGCTCATCCAATAAAAGGACATTCCCCTTTTCTAACATCATTTTAGAAAACATAGCCCTTACCTTTTCTCCACCAGATAAAACGGTTACTTTTTTTAAAGATTCTTCACCTGAAAATAACATTCTTCCTAAAAAACCCCTTACAAAACTCTCTTCCTTTACCGTAGAATAATTCTGCAACCATTCCACTAAAGATATAGAATCCTTAAAATAGGCATCATGATTTTTTGCAAAATAAGAAATTTTAACACTAGAACCTATTTTTATCGATCCACTATCTGGCTCAATTTCTCCTGCTAATATTTTAAGTAATGCTGTTTTAGCAATTTCATTATTTCCAATTAAAGCAATTTTATCTGCAGGACGTATGGTTAAATTCAAATTTTTAAGAATTGTTTTTCCATCGATACTATAATTTATTTTTTCTAATGTAATGACTTCTTTACCAAGTGGTCTTTCTAGTTCAAATTGAATATATGGATATTTTCGACTCGATGGTTTGATATCTTCCAATACAATTTTTTCTAATGATTTTTTACGGGAAGTTGCTTGTTTGGATTTAGATGCATTGGCACTAAAACGACGAATAAAGTCTTCCAATTCTTTTATTTTTTCTTCTTTTCGCTTATTAGAATCCCTCATTTGTTTTTGAATAAGTTGACTTGATTGATACCAAAAATCATAATTTCCAACAAATAATGTAATTTTTTCAAAATCAATATCCAACATATGTGTACAGACTTTATTCAAAAAATGACGATCATGAGATACGACTAACACTGTATTTTTAAAGTTAATCAAAAATTCTTCTAACCATAAAATGCTTTCTCCATCTAGTCCATTGGTGGGTTCATCCAAAAGAAGAATATCTGGATTTCCAAATAAAGCACGTGCAAGCAATACCTTGACTTTATCACGATCCTCTAGCTCACACATTTTTTTCTCATGTAAGGTATTCGGTAAACCAAGTCCTACCAATAAAACCGCTGCATCACTTTCCGCTTGCCATCCATTTTTCTCTTCAAAACGTGCCTCTAATTCAGCTGCCTGCATCCCATCTTCTAAAGAAAAATCAGGTTTCATATAGATGGCTTCTTTTTCTTTCATAATTTGGTACAGTTCTGTATCGCCCATAATTACTGTTTCTAATACTGTGTTATCATCAAATTCATTGTGATTTTGCTTTAAAACAGAAATTCTTTCTCCTTTTCCAATCACAACTTCCCCTTTTGTCGATTCTACCTCACCACTGAGTATCTTTAAAAAAGTAGACTTGCCTGCTCCATTCGCTCCAATAATTCCATAACAATTATCATCCTTAAACTCCAAATTGACATGATCAAATAAAACTCTGGTTTGGAATCTTAAACTTACATCACATACTTTTAACATATTATCACCATTCTCTTGCTTTTATTAGTTTACCATAGTTTTAATATTTTTCAAAACAAATAAGTCAATTTAAATATCAAAAAAAAGAGGTCTACCTCTTATTTTTCTTGAAGCCCATTTTTTTCTAAAAGTGCTTTTAATGTATTATAGTCTGTATATCCAAGTTGACCATCTACATATTTACCATCTTTTGTAAGAATAGTCAGTGGCGTATATCCAAAACTTTCTTCAACATATGTATCCAATGCCATCCATTTTTCACTATCTGCACTCGTCAACTTATCTGTATCAATATAAATGGTTTGATATCCAAAGGCCTTTTGTGCCTCTTGTAATACAGGTACATACTTCCTACAGAAACCACAACTAGAATGTCCAATATAGATTACTTGGAACCCTCCTGCTTGAATGGTTTCCATTGCTTGATCTGTCGTCATCTCTGCAAAATCACTTACATCATATGGCAATTCTTCTTCCTCATTACTACTTAAAACCGTATTCCCTTTGTTTCCAATTGATACGATTAATAATATACTATTTACAAAAAGTAAAGCAATAATAATATATAAACAATATACAATTTTGTCACTATGTTCTACACGTTTTTCTTTCATATATATACCTCCTTTAACAGTCTAACATATCTATTTTCATTTTTCAATATAAGACAAATTTTTTATTTCATAATTATTTGATTTCTTCTAGCTTTACACTCACCAATTTACTGACTCCAGATTCTTGCATTGTAATTCCATATAATACATCTGCATATTCCATTGTTCTTTTTTTATGAGTAATTAAAATAAATTGTGTGTGCTTTTTGAAATGCATTAGATACTCCCCAAAACTATCTACATTGACCTCATCCAATGCAGCTTCTACTTCATCCAAAATGCAGAATGGAACAGGTCTAGACTTTAAAATGGCAAACAATAAACTAATAGCAGTAAAGGTTTTCTCGCCACCTGACAACAAAGAAATACTTGTTAATTTTTTACCTGGTGGAGAGGCGACAATTTCAATTCCTGTTTCTAATAAATTGCTTGGATCTGTCATCTTCAAAGAAGCAGATCCCCCTTTGAATAATTCTTTAAATGTTTGAGAAAAATTCTCATTGATTATTTGGAATGTTTTTGAAAACTCGGTTTCCATAACAGTATCCATTTCATGAATAATTTCTAATAATGTATCTTCCGCCTTTGTCAAATCTTCTCTTTGATGATTTAAGAAAGTATAACGTTCATTCACACGTTCATATTCTTCTATTGCACCCAAAGAAACAGTACCCAAATCACGAATGGTGCGCTTTAATTGACTCACCTGTTCGCGTGCTACTTTTACCTCAATATCCAGTACATACATAGTAGATGCCTTTTCATAGGTCATACTATAGGTTTCATTCAATTTAGACAACAAATGATCTAATGTGACATCCATACGATTGACCTCTATTTCAAGTTCTTTGAGTTCTTTATTTTTTGAATAAAATGCACTATTTTCTTGACGCAAAGAAAATTCAAAATCTTTTAAATCACTAGAAAGACTTTCTCTTTGATTTTGTAATTCTTGCAAATAAATTTCTGCTTTATGCATTTCTTCTACAGCCTGATAATAAGAAGAAAGAATAGATGCTTCTTCTTGACTAATATTACCATCTAAAAGATGTTGCGTTCCACTCATTTCTTGTTCTGTTTGCATTAACTTATTTTTGAATTCTTGTAGCAAATGATTCTTTTGATCCTTAATTTCTGTAACAGAAAACAACTCTTTATTGGCTAAATATAATTGATCTTCAAAAGATCGATTTTGTTCATCCATTTGATTGATTTCATTTTCTAATGTTTCTACTTGATGAATGACATTTTTTTGTTGTTGTAAAACATGTTCCAATTCATATTTTTCCGTTAAAATACTTTTTGAACCTTTGGTATTTCCACCTGTAAGAGACCCTCCAACATGTAAAAGTTCTCCATCCAATGTGACTACTTTATAACGATAATGTATTTTTTTACTAATAGCATTGGCAGCATCAATATCAGAAGCAACAATGACATTCCCAAGTTGATTTCTCATAATTGCATCATAAAGAGGCTGATATTTTATCAAATCTACAGCCATTCCCACAAAACCATCTTGTGACTTAAGAATTGCCAGTGTATTATTATCTATTTCTTTTGCAGTAATCACAGATATTGGAAAAAAAGTGGCTCTTCCAATGTTATTTTGCTTCAAATAAACGATTGCTTCTTTTGCAACTTGTTCGTTTTCAACCACCAAATAGGTAGTGGCAGCCCCTAGTGAAGTTGTAATCGCAGTCGCATATTGTTCTTCTACTTCCAACAAATGCCCTATTACATTGTGAACACCACGTAATTTTGGATTTTCTAAAATAGAACGCACCGCATATGGAAGAGAACTTCCACTTTCGATACTATCTTGTAAATGACGAATGGTATATTCCATTGTAGATTTTTCCCGTAAGCATTCTGTCAATTGTTTTTCGATTTGTTCTCTTTTTACCTTATGATTACGATATTGTTGTTCCAAACTTTCAACATGAGAACGCTTCGTATGCATTTCTGTTTCATAAGAAGATATTTCTATCTCCAGTGTATGAATATCACTTTCTAACTTCAATTGTTGTTCTTTGAGTTGCAATAAATTATCGTGCAATTTTTGGTCTTCTACTTCATATTTTTTACGTTCAAGTAAAATATTTTTTTCACTATTAATTTTTTCTACCTGTGTCGTTTTTTCTAACAAATCTTTTGTTAAAATAGAGATTTGATCTTCTAACTTTTGAATTTTAGTTTTATATTCTTCTATTTTCGCTTCACTGGTACGATTTCCCGTAGTAATACGTAATAATTCTTCATTTAACAATGTAATCTTTTCTTTATTATTTTGATAAAGAACATGGATATCCGTAATATCCTTTACGATTAATGCGACTTCCACTTGTTCTAGTTCTGCCATTTTTTCTCGATAAACAATTGCCTCATCATGTTGTTTTTTGAGTGGCCCTACCTGTTTTTCGAGCTCGTGCAAAATATCATCCACACGATTCATATTTTCATGGGTACGATCCAATTTTCGCAACGCTTCTTCTTTTCTTTTCCGATATTTTAAAACTTGAGCTGCTTCTTCAAAAATAACCCTACGTTCCGTTGGTTTACTACTGATGATTTCTTCTATTTTACCTTGTGAAATAATATTGAAACTCTCTTTGGCCATTCCACTATCTAATAAAATATCAACAATATCTTTGAGTCTACATTTTTCATTGTTAATGGCATATTCATTGGTACCATCTTTGTAAACACGTCTTTGAATAGAAACTTCATCAAATTCAATCGGTAAATAATGATCTGTATTATCAAAAATTAAAGTAACAGATGCAACATTTAAAGCATTTCTCGATTTACTTCCTGAAAAAATGACATCTGTCATGTTGCCATCCCCTCTTAAGGATTTCACAGACTGCTCTCCAAGTACCCATCTTACTGCATCAACTACATTACTTTTGCCAGAGCCATTCGGTCCTACAATTCCTGTAATTCCCTGTGTAAAATCAATGGTTATTTTATCTGCGAAGGACTTAAATCCACTCGCAATCATTTTCTTTAAATACATATTATCACCAACATTTGTTTTTTTATTATACAATAAAATGTTCCGTAAAAGCTAGCAAATTTGACAAATTCATTTATTTTGCTATAATAAGAACTCGAAAAAGGGGGTAATGCATATATGCAATCTTTATACACAAAAGAAATATCAGAATTTTTAAAAAAGGATTATTCTAGAAAATCATCAGTTTGGGTCAAAAACCTTATCTTTATCCAAAACAAGGTATGTAAAATAAAAAAATGGATATTACAAAAAAATAGCACTCATACTCGGCAGGTGAAAATAATACGTTCATATACACATTCTGATAAACAAGAAGCAAGCCAAAAGTTAAATTCATTAGAAAAATTAAGGGAATGTTTATTTCATTATTATTCCATTCAAAATCCCGAATTACAAAATTATTATACCAATTATGAAACAGATAGAACGCCAACATACCAAACCGAAATTCATCATCCAACCAAAACACTTACAAGAATGTTAACTGGAACAGTAAATAAAGAGGATTTAAAGCAATTACAAGAAGAGATGGACCAATATAATATAGAAATTCATGTTTCATATCCATTGAATGGAGAGGTTGCTTTTGTAACCACCAAAAATAAAACCAGAGGCTAATCTGGTTTTAATCTTTTGGTTTAAAAAGAAGTGATAAAAAGAATGAAATAACAATTGCTGATATAATTCCAGAAGAAGTTAAATCAAACATCCCCATAGCAAGTCCAATAATACCAAAATCTTGGGCTTTTTCTAATGCCCCATGAATGAGAAGATGTCCAAAGCTAGTAATTGGTACCAATGCACCACCACCAGCCCATAACACCAATTGATCATAAATACTAAAGATATCCAAGAAAGCCCCTAATACAACAAAAATAGTTGTCACATGGCCTGCTGTTAATTTGGTATTATCCAAAATAATTTGTCCTAATAAACATACAAATCCTGCAAAAAGAAACGCATTGATATAAATCATTCGACAACCTCCAAACTAATTGCATGAGCGATACTTGGAATACTCATTTTTTCATTGACCATAGTTGTTGACATCAAAGCTCCAGTCGCAACCAATAAAACTTTCTTATATTCTTTCTTTTTCATTTTAGAAAAAATATAACCATAAGTAACCAAAGGAGCACATGCTGGTCCACTACCACCCGCATAAACAGACTGCTTTTCTACATCAAAAATCATAGTTGCGGTATCATCATAATTTTTTAACGTTATCCCATATTCTGTTTTCATATAATCTTTTAAGATATTCTCGCCATAAATTCCCAAATCCCCACTTAAAATCAAATCGTAATAACCAATATCCCTTTTGGTATCCATCAAATGGCGATAAATGGTTTCCGCACATGCAGGAGCCATAACAGCTCCCATATGGTAAGCGTCTTTAACGCCCATATCAATTACAGAACCAACAGTTGCACTTTCAATGCGGATACCCGATTTTTCGTGACTTAAATATGCACTAGCACATCCTGTCGTTGTAAAAGTTGTGGTTTTGGGTTTGGGTCCTCCATACTCAACAGGATATCGAAATTGTTTTTCTGCTGCATTATTATGAGAAGAAGCAGCACAGATACAATTTTTAATTTGAGATGCTTCTACCATATTGGCCCCAAGAATTAGCCCTTCTACACTGGTTGCACACGCATTATAAACACCCATAAAAGGAATCCCCAAACGACTTGCTGCATAATTAGAAGCAACTGTTTGATTGAGTAAATCTCCAGAAATAAACAAATCAATATCAAATTTAGTGCATCCTTTCTTGGTGAGCAAGATATCCACACTTTCTTCTATCAA
This sequence comes from uncultured Bacilli bacterium, assembly GCA_910586425.1. The sequence continues at coordinate 712 of CAJUHL010000070.1, read as the reverse complement.
CTTACTTTCGGCGCTTTCCCAAGTTTTTGTACCAAAATAAAGATCATCATGTCCTTTATCAAAATAATGACCCAAAGGTCCTTTTTGTTCATAAGGCCCTGTCACAGTTGCAGTTTCATTGATATATACGTTTTTATATTGAAATGTCATATTTGCCCTCCAAATAAAAGAATTCGTATCAATCCAAATACATAAGCACTCACCACTCCAAATATAATAACAGAACCCGCCAATTTAAACATACTTGCCCCAAGTCCTGTTACAAAACCTTCCCTTCGGTATTCCAAAGCAGCACTCATCATTGCATGGGCAAATCCAGTAATTGGAACAATCAGACCTGCTTTTGCAAAATGAACCCATTTATCAAAGAAACCGAAACAAGTAAGCAAGCATCCAATGAATATTAAAGTAATAATCATAAAAGTTCCTGCTTCTTTTGTAGGAATATGCAAGTAATAAGACCAAACCTCTAATAGAAGTTGTCCAATTACACCCATCATTCCACCAATGAAAAAAGCAATTAACCCATTATATAATCGGTTTTCCTTTGGTGTATGTTTAGTAACCAAATCATTATATTTATTTTTTTCCATGTTCTTCCTCCTAGTGTTATTATGGAAACAAAGTTTTTTTTTATACACTTATACATAAAAATGCTGTCAAATTTTCTTGAAAATGTCAGAAAAATCATTTTGAGAAAATGTCAGTAGAG
>CAJUHL010000069.1 GCA_910586425.1 uncultured Bacilli bacterium | reverse complement strand
CAGGCAGCATTTATACAGGCTTTGTTTGAAAATATCTGCTGGGAAAGTTGAGTTAATAAAAAAAGAGTGTCATAAGTATGATGAGGAGTGGAGAATGATAGTTCCATGTTATGTGACAGGTAATGTTATGCGAGAATGGATTCCCGATGCGGTGATTTTGGGATTACGAATGGAAAATGACGAAAGAGATTTGATTACGGATATTGCAAAACAGGCAGGAATTAGGAATATGTATCAAAGTTTTATAAATGATGATGGAGAATTAGACGCTTATCTATTGAAATGACGGAGGTATTACATATGGGATACGGAAAAGTACAGCAGAGAATGAATGATGTGGTGGGGGATAATGTAAAGAAATTAGCGCAGTTATTTCCATCGGCAGTTAAGGATGGAGAAGTTGATTTTGAGGCATTAAAAGAAGAATTAGGACAGTTTACAGAGGTAGATGGTGAAAAATACGAGTTGACGTGGGCTGGCAAAAAGAACGCAAAGAAGATTGCACAGGAAGATATTGTAGGAAAGACACTGAAATTTATTCCGGAGGATAGCAGGAATGCGGATAATACAGAAAATCTTTATATTAAAGGGGAGAATTTGGAAGTTTTAAAGCTGCTTCGTCAGAATTATTATGGTGCAGTTAAAATGATTTACATTGATCCGCCATATAATACAGGCAATGATTTTGTTTATAATGATGATTACTCAATCACACAAGAGGAAATAGATGAAATAGAAGGGAACATTGATGAATTTAAGGCAAGATTTACTATTAATTCTGAAAATGGAAATAGATTTCATGCAAGGTGGTTGAATAATTTTTATTCGAGAGTAAAAATTGCCAAAGACTTTTTAAATGAAGATGGAGTGATTTTGGTTTCAATAGGTGATAAAGAATTAGCGAATGCACTTGAGGTAATGAATGAGATATATGGAGAGAGAAATCAAGTGTGTATTTTTGTATGGAAATCACGTGCAAAACCTACTAATGCAGGAAATTCTAAATTTCGACCACAAAAAGTTGCGGAATATATTTTAGTATATAGCAAATCAAATCCAGAAAACATGATTTTTAATGTTATTTCTGCTAAAGAGAGAGTGTATCCGCATGAGGATGCGCTCGGAAAATATAGAACGACAACAATATTAACTTCAAATAGAGGAACTTTTAGAAGGGAAACTATGAGGTTTGAATCGGGTGGATATATACCAGATGAGGATTACCGTTGGAAAGCAGGGAAAAAAACAATAGATGAATTATTTTCTACAAACCATATGATAATGAACGAAGATGGTGTTCCTTTAGAAAAAAAGTATGAACATGAAGAAGACAGCCCCCTTTATCCTATATATTGTTATATAGATAATGAATTGAGTGGAACAGCAGAGAATGGAAAGTCGGAATTAAATGCGTTGATAGGAAACAAACACGGATTTGATACAGTGAAGCCTGTGCAATTAATCAAATATTTATTGCAGACATTTGCGAATAAAGATAGTTTGATTATGGATTTTTTCTCTGGTTCTGCTACAACAGCGCAAGCAATTATGGAGTTAAATGCGGAAGATGACGGAGAACGTAGGTTTATTTTGATTCAATGTAGAGAAAAATATAAAGATGAAAGTGAAACATATTTAGCAGGTTTTAAGGATGTTTGCGATGTGGCATTGAAGCGATTAAATTGTGTTTGCGATGTATGTAAGGAATCGAATAGAGATTTTGGATATAAAGTGTTTGAGGTGTCACAATCTAATATTAAATGGAATTCATTAATGGATGCCGGACAGCTAGATATGGCACAAATTGAGAGTACACCTGACCTTGTAGATTTCATGCCAGATGCCAATGATGTAGATATCGTATACGAATTGATGCTCAGACAGCGAGATGTGCCGTTATCAGAAACTTTGGAACAACTATCTGATATCGGAAACCGTACCTATCTTTATGCAAGCAGTTATTTAGTGTGCCTTGAAACGGAGATTACTGTAGAACTCATAAACAAACTGGCAGAGCTTGATCCGTTATCAATTAAGTTTATTTTTAGAGATTCTGCATTTAAAGATGACATAGCATTGAAAGACGAGGCATTCAGAAGATTGAAAGCTCTTATAGAAAAGAATGCAGGAAACAGCAAGGTTACATATACGGTAGAGTTTATTTAAGGAGACAGGAGATTATGTCGAAACGCATTACATTCCAATTTGATGACAATCTTGATTACCAATTGCAGGCAGTCAGGTCTACAGTCGAATTGTTTAAGGGATTATCAAGACAGATAGATGGTATCTATCGTCCCAATCGTACCCGTAAAATTGGGGAAGGTGATCCGGTAAGAAACAATGATATTGTAGTAGGTACAAGATTGTTAGAGAATTTAAGACGTGTACAGTTACAGAATGATTTGTTTGCGGATTCTGCATTGGAAGAGGGAAACAATTTCACGATAGAAATGGAAACCGGCACAGGTAAGACATATGTATATCTGCGCACAATACTGGAACTGTATAAAGAGTATGGATTTAAGAAATTTATAATAGTAGTTCCATCTATTGCCATTCGCAAGGGCGTTGAAAAGTCAATGGAGCAATTACAGGAGCATTTTAAGAGGCTGTATAATATTGATTTATCAAAGCACAGCTTTATCTATGACAGTAATAATCCAAAACAGATCAGCTCAAAGCTGGTAGAGGGCAATGACCTAAGCATTTGCGTAATGAATATTCAGGCATTCAATAAAGATACGAATAAAATAAGGACAGAAGATGAGTATGGACAGATTCTTTGGGAAGACATTAAGTATATTAAACCGATTATTATAATTGACGAACCGCAGAAAATTGAAGGCACAAAAAGAAACAAATCCAAGTCTTTAAAGGCGATAGAGGAGTTACAGCCATTATTTACGTTACGGTATTCGGCTACACACAAACAGTTGTATAACCAGATATACAAGCTGGATTCTTATGGGGCATATCAAAAAGATTTAGTAAAGAGAATTGAAGTAAAGACGGTACATGGGATAATTCCGAAAGATTATCCATATATCCGTTATTTATCTTTTACTTCTGATTTAAAGGCAAGGATTGAGATATTCTCACAGGAACAGGGTGGTATAATTCGTTTTAAAACGTTTCAGGTTGGTGGCGGAGTATCTATTGAAGAACTGTCCGGCAACCTTCCTCAGTACAAAGATATGCGTATTGCAGAAGAGCCTCATAAGTTAAAACCATTGCAGGTTGCAACAAAAGAGAAAATAATAGAGCTGGAACAGGGACACAGTACATATGAAATTGAAAAGAATGAAGCGGTACGCATCCAGATAAGGCTTGCGATTCAGAATCATTTTGTAAAACAGATGAATATTTTAAGGACTGGCAGAAAAATCAAGACGCTTACATTATTTTTCATTGATTCGGTGGATAAAGTCAGAGATCATACATCTCCTGATGGCAGAGGAGAATATTTGAGGATTTTTGACGAAGAATATAAAAAGTATATATCACAAAATGCAGTTGCAATTGAAAAGTTTAAAGAATACTTTCCTGACTATATGCACGTGCAGTCAGTCAGAGAAGGTTATTTTGCTTTGGATGCAAAGAAAAATGTGGTAGAAATTGATGGATGGGATTCATCAGTTGACGAAAATAATTTGAAAATCAAGGCAAAATCTCAGGAAGATATTGACCGTGGCATTAGCCTAATTTTGGAGAAGAAGGATGAACTGATATCTTTTGAAGAACCGCTTGCATTCATTTTCTCCCATTCGGCACTTCGGGAAGGGTGGGATAATCCGAATGTATTTACATTATGTACGTTAAAGTCAGGCGGTTCTGAAATAGCAAAAAAGCAGGAAATTGGAAGAGGTTTGAGACTGCCGATAGATATTACGGGGAATCGCTGCTTAGACCGTAGAATCAATGAACTTACCGTTATTGCAAATGATTACTATGAGCATTTTGCAGCAGCATTGCAAAAAGATTTTAACGATAATATGAATTTTGATAAGAACGAAGTTACCGCTGAGATTCTTATTTCCACATTGAAGACGGCTGGAGTTCCGCAGGAAAAAATCAAGCCGGAATTAGTGGATACATTGAAACAGGAATTAATTTCTGCTGGCGTTATGACTGGAGAAAACGTTTTAAAGGGTACATCATCTCAGATTACGAAGCTTTTTGATAATATGATATTTGTTGATGATACGCTCTATGAACATGCGGAAAAGATTAAGCAGCAGTTTAAGGAACTGATGATACAAAAAGGTACTAAGAAGATTGAAATTCGCAATGGAGATAATGAACAGCCCCAAAATAGTGTAAGAGCCTTTGTTTCAGAAGGCGAATTTCAACAGATTTATTTTGCGCTAAGAGAAAATCTCACGAAGCGTACCATGTACAGATTCAAAATAGATAAAGATAAATTTATTGAAGACTGTGCTTTAGAAATCAATAATTATCTAATGTTTATGAAGTCAAAAAATGAATATAAAGTGGAAGTTGGTAAGGCGAAATTTAATGAATCTGCAATGTTCGTAATGGAAGATGTATCTTATGGGGCCAAGGAACTGGAAGTTGAGATTGATTCCGATCCAAAGAGCGATTTCGAGATTGCAAATTATATCATGTACCACACAATGCTGCCAAGACTTGCCATATTTAAAATTATTCATGCTGTTAAGAAGAGGGAACTGTTGAATAATCAGGATATTTTAGATACAGTTACACAAAAAATCTTAAAGATGTTGAGTGATATAAAAGCAGCCAATATTACGTCCTATGAAGTGATAAACGGATATGAGCTAGACAGTAGAAATATCTTTGAACTTGATACAATCAGCGAGGAAGATTTTAATGAAGAATGGCGGGTATTTCAAGCAAACACAAATCGCAGTTCTGCAATGAATGAGTATTACAAGATGGATAGTAAAGGTGAGAAAGAGTTTGCTCAGAAGCTCGAGAATAACCAGAATGTATTGTTGTTTACAAAGTTGAAAAAGGGTGGCTTTATTATTGATACTCCTTATGGAAATTATTCTCCTGACTGGGCAATTGTGTGCAGGAAGGACAGTTTGAACAGTCCGGAATTGGGTATATACTTTATTGTTGAAACGAAAGCAGATAAGCAGGAGGTCAACTTACAGGAAGTAGAACGAAATAAGATTCGGTGTGGCAAGCTGCATTTTCAGGCAGTATCTGAACAGATAAGATTTGACTGGGTAAATAGTTATGAAGATTTCAGACAGAAATTTGGAGTTGCGGAAAGTGAGTAGGAGAATGAGGAATATATATGTTTTCACCAATCAATCAATTTGAAATTAATAGAAATGGTGTGAGTACAAATCAGGATTTTATATCTTTGATAGAATTGCTTACACAAATTAGAGATTTTCTCAATGAATTAGGATATTTAGCTTTTGGCAGAGATATGTCTGTTTTTAGACAGACAGGAGTAGTAAACGGCAATCTTATTCTTGATTCTGCAACAAGGACTATGGCGAGCATTCGTTTTTGCTGTATGAATGCTAATTTTGCTGATGCATATTCTTTGTTGCGTAAATATCGAGATGACTTGTTTTATTATGTGTATCTTTTTACAGTATCAAATAATAGTGATTTTACTCAGTATGTTGATGTACAGCAATTAAATGAAGATGAGAAGAATATTTGGGATTGGGTACATAATCAGCAAAAGGATTTGCATATAGGCTCTGTTTTAAAGTGTATTGCGTCATATCCAACCGCAAGAAAGGCAGTAAAGGAATTTCAATTAAAGGATTCATTTGATAAGCTTGCAGATAAACTAAATAATTATGTACATTCCAATGGGTATCGGTTTTATAATGAATCATACAACCGATTGGATGTAAAAAACAAAATAAAAGAGGAGTGCAAGGAGTTTGGTGAAGCAGCGATTTTTATTACAATTTCATTTTTGTTTTTGGTGGTGTTAATAAAACCACTGCTTATAATGTCATCTGATTATACAGATTATCTGGATGTCGGAGATACGCCGCCAGACGGCTCACAGTATTGGGTTGCGCCGTTTGTATCAGACTTTTTGAATAATCATAAGAATGTATTGGATGATAAGTGTGATAGTTACTTAAGAGAAAAAACAGGAATGCAGATTTAGTGGAGGTATATTATGGCAGATATTAAATATGATATCTTGGAAGAATTGGGAGTGCTTTCTGAGAGTGCTAAGGGATGGAAAAAAGAATTGAATCTTATTTCGTGGAATGGAGGAGCTTCCAAATACGATATTAGAGATTGGGCACCTCAACATGAAAAGATGGGAAAAGGAATTACTTTGAGTAAGGATGAAATAAAGGAACTATATAAAATTCTAGGTAAGATTTTAGAAGAATAGAATTGGATGGTGATTTTATTGAGAAGGGCAGAAGGCAGGGAAACATTTTATAGACTGTTAGAATGGGATAAAGGACAAGCGGCATCGGAAAGGCTGGCAGCATTGATTTTAGAGCAGGAGGGGTTTCGTGATATTGATCCTTCACATCCATTAGGGGGAAAAGATGGTGGAAAGGATATGCTGTGCGAATTTAATAACTTTAAATGGATTGGAGCAGCATATTTTCCAAGGGGTCAACAAAGTTTTAATGAAATAAAGAAGAAATACAGACATGATTTAGAGGGAGTTTATAGAAATGAAGCAAAAGGAATTGCTTTTATAACAAACCAAGAATTGTCTTTAATGGAAAGAAAAATATTAGAAGAAATGGATAAAACAGTAGATGTTCGTATATATCATTTAGAGCGAATTGCTAATATTTTGAATACGCCTAAGATGTATGGAATTCGTTTAGAATATTTGGAAATAGAAATGACGAAAGAAGAGCAGTTGTCATACTTTTCATATGTAAATGAACAAGGAATAACGAGAATTGAGCAAAAACTGGATGATTTGTGTGCAAGCATACTGAACCAAACAGAACAGATATCTGTATTTGATGACACTGAAGAAGTACGCACGTTGAAAGAAGTTTTAGAAGCAGAGAATATGTTTTTGGATAAGATATGGTTTGATAGGCATCTGAGTTTGGAATATCGTATTGAACAAGGAATAGAAGATGTAAATCCGGAAATCTGGAAAGGCGCTATGGAATCAGCGAGAAAAGTTATAGAAAAATATGGAGAAGAAAACTTGGGACCATATAGTGATTTTGAATGGGGAATGCTTAATGGGAAATTATCTGCACTCAGGTGGGTATTAGGTTATGAATGGGACATGCTGGATACATAGAAACAAAAAGAGGTGATTTTATGTCAATTACATCTATAGAATATTTGCAAAGCCTTGTACGGGAACTTGCAAAACTACCAACTGAAACAGAATGGGTAGAGATTAAATGCAATAATAAAGATCCTCAGTTGATAGGAGAATATATCTCAGCATTGAGTAATTCTGCCACATTGTGCGGTAGGACAAAGGGATATCTTGTTTGGGGAATTCATAATGATACACATGAAATAATTGGTACAGAATTTCAATATCGGAAAATGAAAAAAGGAAATGAAGAACTGGAAGCATGGCTTTCACGTATGGTTTCACCACGAATCAATTTTAAATTTTATGAAATTCCTATGGAACTCCCTATGGGAGGGAAAAATGTTGTAATGATTGAAATTCCCTGTGCTGAGAAACAGCCAGTTCAGTTTGCAGGAGTGGAATATATTCGGGTTGGTACAAATAAGAAAAATTTAAAGGAATATCCAGATAAAGAAAGGGAATTGTGGCAGGCGTTTGATACAACACCATATGAGCTTCGCTTGGCAAAAAGTAATGTTGAAGAAGACGAATTGGTTGTTTTATTGGATTATCCCAAGTACTACGATAAGATGGAAATGCCGATTCCCCGTAGTAGGGATAAAGTTTTGGATGATTTACAGAATGAAAAGTTTATCATTAAAAATGATGCAGGGAATTGGAACATTACCAATATGGGAGCATTGATGATTGCGAAAGATTTGAAAAAGTTTGATAATCTTCATCGTCGATCTGTGCGTGTTATTTGGTATAAAGAAAATTCCCGATTGGATGCAATTAGGGAAAAAGAATTTTCGGGCGGTTATGCTTTTGCGCATGAGGATATTGTTCAATATATTATGACAATTATTCCGCAGGAAGAAGTGATAGTGGAAGCAACAAGGAAGTCCGTTATTAGTTTTCCAGAAATAGCAATTCGTGAATTATTGGCGAATGTTATGATTCATCAGGATCTGCAACAGCGCGGTACGAATCCTATGGTGGAAGTGTTCAAAAATCGAATAGAGTTTTCTAATGCAGGTGCTCCGCTGGTAGCAATAGATCGTATTGTAGATACGGTTCCAGTATCACGAAATGAAAACATTGCCGGATTTATGCATAAATGTGGTATCTGTGAGGAACGAGGCAGCGGATATGACAAGATTATAGAGGCTACCGCAAAAAATGAATTGCTTGCGCCAAGAATTGAGAATCAGAATAATCAATTTACAAAAGCGGTATTATTTGCAAAGGTTCCATTTGAAATGACAACAAAGGAAGATCGTGTTCGTACTTGTTATATGCAGGCTTGTTTGGCTTATGTCAATTATGAGGCTGTCTCTAATGGAGATATTAGGAAATTATTCGGATTATCGGATCAAGAAATGACAAAAGCATCACGTTTAATTCAAAATACAATAGATGCAGGGCTGATTAAGGCAGTTGATCCGGAAACAGCACCGAGATATAAAAAATATATACCATATTGGGCATAATTTAACTTTCGCTAACTTTCACTAATTAGCAAATTTATGTTTCACAA
>CAJUHL010000068.1 GCA_910586425.1 uncultured Bacilli bacterium | reverse complement strand
TTTAGTTATAATTCTATTTTTTAGGTTTATATCTCCACACTTATTCTACACTAACTATTTTTCAAGTAGTTTATCTACACCTGTTTCCAATACAACAGATATTTTATATAATGTTTGGATGGAAAAGCCACTTTTACCTGTTTCAATCTTTTTCATGAAGTCATAACAAATCTCTGCCATTAGTGCCAGTTGTTCTTGTGTATATCCTTTGGCTTTTCTATATTTTCTAATATTTTGTATAATTGTTTGCGTTATATCTTTGTCAAAATTATAAAACTGCTCTTTTGCCATGATTAACCACCGGTATTATTATTGCACGTTTTAATTCATTTTATAGTGGTTCAATACTACACTTTTTAAAAAAATTATGTTATAATTTTTATGCACATAAAAGAATTTACTTCCTTCCCATTAGCAAGTCTACGCCTGTTTCTAATACGACAGAAAGTTTATATAAAGTTTGTACAGAAAAGCCGCTTTTACCTGTTTCAATCTTTCTCATAAAGTCGTAAGAAATTTCGGCCATCAATGCCAATTGTTCTTGTGTGTATCCTTTGGCTTTTCTGTATTTTCTGATATTTTTAATGACTGTTTGATTGATATTATTATCAAATTCAAAATACTTTTCTTCTATCATAGTACCACCACTAATATTGTGGCATATTTTTAGGCTTTCAATCGTGGTCTAGTAAGGCACTTTTTAAGGAAGACCACTTTTGTTAGAAATGTTGAAACGAAAGGAAGATACCTCATGTATCATAAATTATCGGTAGTACAAAAAAAGAAAGAAGTAATACAAAATTATATGGATGGGATTTTAAACCCTTTGGACACCTTTCAAACCCAAAACTATAAATTTCTAGTTACGCAAAGAAATCATGATGTCACACAATTATTAGAACAAGAATATGACTTATATTTAAAAAAATTAGAGGTGTTTTATCTCCTTGTAGATGAAGAAAAAAAGAAACCCAGTTAGATTTCTTTAAAGAACATTTTTATAAAATTTTATTGTAAAAACAGTCCCTTGTTTTTCTTTACTTTTGACTGTGATAATTCCATTTTGTTTTTGAATAATGGTTTTAGCCATATTGAGTCCAATGCCAATGCTATCTTTACTGCTAGATGTGCCTATGTAAAAACGTTCAAAAATATGTGGCAAGTCAGATGCAAGAATGCCTTCCCCATTGTCTTCTATCTGAAATTCAACATATATAGGATTATCATTCCATCGGATTTGAATTTCTCCTTTGCAAGGGGTATGTTCATGCGCATTTTTAAGCAAATTTACAAAAGCTTCAACGGTCCATGCCAAATCCAGTTCTAAAATGGTGCTTTTCTCTCCAGTAATGATGACAGACTGTTCTTTGAGTTCCATTGGAATAAGAAGAGGCTCCAAGGCCTGTTGTACTAAAGTTTCAGCCTGTACAGATTGTGGTTGCATTACCACTACACCACTATCTAATCTGGATAATTTGAGCAAAGAGGATACCAACCATTCAATTCGTTTTAATTGATTTTTATTTTTACTTAACATTTCTTTCTTTTTCTCTGTATCAATCGCGTCATTTTGTAAAATATCATTAATGACATACATACTTGTTAATGGTGTTTTTAGTTGATGAGATATATCCGATAGAACACTTTCAAGATGTTTCTTTTCATTTTTCGAATATGCTTCTTGTTCTCTTAACAAAATAGTAATTTTATAAATATCATTTTTTAATGAACTCATTTCTCCTTCATCATATTCATGAAGTCCTAAAGAGTAATCTCCATTTAAAATTTGGTTTAAATAATCTGTCACTTGGTTTATTTGTTTGTGTTGTTTTATCATATAATGCACTAATAAATAAGCAAAGAGTCCCATCATAAATACATATAAAATAGTTACTTTTTGAATGGTATATTCCTTCAGTGCATAAATAGAGTGAATATTATCATAACTTTCCAAATCTATTCCATACGTTTCAAAAAAAGCTTCCCCCAGTTGTTCTTCTTTTTGATTGTTTAATAAAATTTCAATGATTTTTTCTTCTAATTCGGGATGTTCTTTTAAAATTTGGCCAATTAAAATTTGTTCTTGTTGAAGGAATTCTTGTTTATATTTGGAATGAATTTGGAAACCGATTAGATTGACAATCCCCCAACAGCAAATACAAAAAATGAAAAAGAAAGTGATATATTTTATGATTTTATTTTTCATAAATTTCCCCTATTTTATATCCGATTCCTCTTACAGTTTCAATAATATGGGGCTGATTGGGATTGTCTTCTATTTTTTCACGAATTCGTTTGATATAAACTGTCAATGTATTGTCATTCACATAATCTTCATTGACATCCCATATATCTGCTAGTATCTTTTCACGACTAAACACAATTCCTGGATTGAGTGCGAATATCAATAAAATTTTATATTCCAAAGCAGTCAACATAACATCAACATCTTTTTTAAACACTTTTGCTTGTTTCAAATCAATTGTGATATCTTGAATGTGTATGGTACTTGATTCAGTTTGTGTTGTGGTTCTCCTTAAGACACTTTTGATGCGTGATACCAATTCTCTGGCTTTAAATGGTTTGGTAATATAATCATCTGCCCCCATATCCAAGCCCATTACGATTGATACTTCTAAATCATTGGCGGTTAAAAATATAATTGGGATATCTCTTTGTCGTTTGCATTCTTTCAAAAAATCAAAGCCATTTCCGTCTGGTAAATTGATATCCAATAATATCAAATCAATTTCTTTGGAAAACAATTGTTGAGCTTGTCCCTTGCTTTCTGCCAAAACGGTTTCAAAATTTTCTTGTTCTAAATAATATTTTAATCCCAACCGAATGGATTCATCGTCTTCTACAATTAATATTTTTCCCATTTGTTTCACTCCTTATTTTATTATACTATAGTTTTCTTTACTCCAAATGACTTTTTTGCCATATCAAAGAAAAAATTCCTTTGTATGTACAAAAGAATTTTACTTATCTTGAATCTGAATACCCAATAGTTTGGAAAGTTCACAGGCTTGAATGGGACTGACTATCATATCCTCTAGACAATCTAATGTTACATGGATGCCACTCAAGTTACAAGTCGTCATATCTATACTTGCATAAGATGTTGAAATCCATTCTGCATTTTGAAAGGATACTTGATCAAATGTCACTTGTTTCCATATACAAGTTTGGATTTTTGTTTCTTTACAATTACAATGTATCCAAGTGGTATTTCGCATTTCATTATTCACGAGGGTTGCATAGTTAAAATTACAGTCTGTCAGTTTACAATTTTTCCAAAATGTATCCCAAAAGTCTGTTCCTTGACATTTACAACTTTCTAAAAGACAGTCATAAAAACACACATTTTCCCATTTACTATTGGATAAATCACAATTAATAAATTTACATTGGTTCCATTTTGTTTTTTCTAAATGACATGTTTCAAATGTTATATTTTCAAATATGCAATGATTAAATTCCATCCCTGAAAGATTGGTTTGATCCAGTTGTTTCAAAGTTTGATTACAAATTTGTTCTTCCCATATCATGTGTTTTTCCCCAAATCCAATTGGTGGTAACAAATGTCAAACTGTGTCAAAAAAGTTTGTAACTCTTCTTCTTTCGTGATTCCAGATAAACTAATCCGAAGACTATGGGAGGCAATCTCTTCCTTTTTGGAAAGTTCTAATACTGCTCGACTTACCTTATGTCCACTAGAACAAGCACTTTGGGTGGAGATGTAAATATCTTTTTCCTCTAATGCATGTAACATGGTTTCTGGTTTTACATGCATTACACTTATATTTAGAATATGGGGGATACAAAAGGAATTATGATTGACAATGACATTGGGATATGTTTTTAATTTTTCTTCTAATAGCCTACTATACCTTGTCACTTTTTGGAAAGTTTCTTCTAATGTTTCATTTGCAAGGCGAAGAGCTTTGGCTGTTGATACAATCAGTGGTAAAGCAGGTGTTCCAGCACGAAAAGGAGTGGTACTTTTTCCTCCATGAATCAGGGGTTCTAAAGAAACGTTTTCCTTTTTGATTAAACAACCGATTCCTTTCATACCATAAAATTTATGGGCTGAAAAGCTAACCAAATCTATATTTTCTAACGGTATACGAATTTTGCCTATACTTTGTGTCATATCTACATGAAAAAAGCATTTTGGATACTGTTTTAATAGTACTGCAATCTCTTCAATCGGTTGACGTAATCCTGTTTCACTATTGACAGATGCAACACTCACTAGAATTGTATCGTTTTTTAAAACCTGTTTTAAAGCCTCTAAATCAACAATTCCTGATGCATCTGTTTTCACATAATCGATCGTAAATCCCTTTTTTTCTAAATAGGAAAGTGGACCATAAATTGAAGAATGTTCTAAATGAGTTGTGATGATATGCTTTCCACGGTTCGCATATTGCATTGCAACTCCTTTAATGGCCATATTATTGGCTTCACTGGCACCACTGGTATATATGATTTCACTTGTTTTGCAGCCAAGAATGGTTGCGATTTGATTGGTTGCCTGCAGTTCTAGTTGTTTGGCTTCTACCCCTAATCGATGTAAAGAATTGGGATTTCCTATTTTTTCAGTTGTAACAGCAACAAAACTATCCAGTACTTCTTTATGAACTGGCGTGGTTGCCGAATAGTCTAAATATATCATAGCACTCACCTTTTTCATTATACCTTATTTTAAATAAAAAGAATAGTCTATGCATGATTCTAATTTCATTGTCATCCAAGGTGAGAACATCCAAATGATTGTCATACTGCAAAGTTCAAATGAAGATAAATAAAAAGAACATTTCACACATGTTCTTTCAGTATTTCATTCATAATTTCGTCGCGTATTCTTTTCTAAATTTTTTTACGATTTGATGTTCACTTCGAATCAAACAAATATCCAAATATTCTTCTCGTACTTCTTCAAAAGCGTTTGGCGAAATAATAATGAGTGATTTTGGAACAACAAAACCCTCTTTTCTACATTTATCGATTGCTTTAAAACTGCCACATTCCAAACATTGTAATAAGCAATAATCACAATCAGCCTTTGTTGTCATTTTCGGTTCTATCTCATTCTTGAAAGAATTAGGTGCTTTGAAAAAACCATGACAATAATAAATTGGGTGTTGGCATTTTCTTGATATACGATTTGCAATATGGTTTGGTTCATCATGCCCAAGTGTTAAATCCAAAAGCTGGGTTCGATTCTCTTTTAGTTCTTGCAATATTGTTTTTGATTTTAGATTCATAAACTTCCACCTCTAAATACTCTTATGCATATCACAATTCTATTTGTACCAAAAATTATACTTCTTGAATCACAATTAAAATCATAGGTTTACATTCTGTTTCTTGATAAAGATATTTTCCTAATTGATCTCTGATTCCTGATTTGATTTTATTAAAATCTACATAGTTTGGCTTGCTATTTTCCCGTATGACTTCTATTGATATTTTTTCTGCTTCTTTGATCAAATCAATATTATCTTTTACATAAATAAAGCCCCTTGTTAATATTTCTGGCCCAGCAAGCACTTCTTTGGTTGTACGATCTAAAGTTGCGCTTACAATGACAATTCCATTTTCACTTAACAACTCTCTATCTTTTAAAACCAATTCTCCAATATCTCCAACGGTTTTTCCATCAATTAGAATTTCGTCTACTTTTACCTTTTCATTTTCTGGTTTCAAACTACCATTTTCTAATGTTACCACATCTCCGTTTAGTTGTAATAAAATGTGATCTTCTGGATACCCCATAGTAACCGCTGCCTTGGCATTTGCGACTTGATGTCGATATTCACCAATGACTGGAAAATAATAAGCTGGGTTCATTAAGTTGAGCATCATCATTAAATCTTCACTAGAAGCATGATGTCCCAAGTATTTTTTCGTTGGAATAATGACTAAATTAGAGCCAATTTTAGCGATATCATCAAATACTTTCGTAGCACTTTTTTCCATTCCCTCATATACAGGAGATGCAAATACAACGGTATCTTCAGGGGTAATTTTAATGAATTTATCATATCCTTTAATAATACGTGCGATATTCGAAAATGGTTTTTCTCTTTCATCTGATATCAAGACAACAATATTGGAATCATGAAGATGATGAATATTGGTTAATCTTTTTTTATCAAAAGAAATAAATCCCATATCAATGGCTTTTTGAATGATGGCCTCCATCTTTTTCCCCATTATAACAACGTTACGATCTGTATGCATAATTTCATTGAACAATTCTTGAATGCGATATACTTGTGCTTGAAAAATATTGAATAAAATACGACCATCACTTTGATCTAATGTTTCACGAATGATAGATGTTGTACGATTGTTTGGAGAAGTATATCCCCTTTTATCTGCATATAACGATTCACTCATTAAACACAACACACCTTGTTTTCCAACATAGGCAAGTTTCCCAATGTCCGTTTTGTATGCTCCCATCATCGATTGATCAAATACAAAGTTACCTGTATAAACAATGGCTCCATCGTTTGTATTAATAACATAACCAACGGTTCCTGGGACTGAATGTGTCAAAGAAACAGGAAAGATAGAAACTGCCCCAAAATTGATTTTTTTATGGGGAAGAATGGTATGCAGACGGGCATTTAAAATTCCCTCATCTTCTAATTCATTTTTAATAATTTCAATGGTAAAGGCTGTTCCATAGATATTTAGTTCTGGTATTTCTCTTAATATATCAGGGATTGCTCCCATTTGACTATCATGGCCATGTGTCACAAAAATACCTTTGATATTTTTTTTATTTTCTTTTAGATAATCAAAGTTAGGAATGATATAGTCAACACCCAACATTTTATCATCTGCATATTTTAATCCCGCGTCTAATACGAATATATCTTTGTCTACTTCAACCACATACATATTCTTTCCGTTTTCATTTAGTCCACCCAGACTAAATATTTTAATTTTACTCATAAATACTCCTTTCTTTTTTATATACATAAAAAGACTAATACATTATATCAAAAATTTATGTATTAGTCTATCTTTTTGAAATTATTTCTGTTTGATTAAAACATCAATGATAGGGAATCATTTCTTCTATTATACGTTTTATTAAATATGGTCTTTAATATTTGACATACTTTACTACTGTTGTATTTCTTGCAATTTCATTTATGGAGCTAAAACGATACGAAAAGTAGGTCCACCAGCAGCTCCATCATTGACACTAAATACCCAAATATTACCGATTTTACCAGAATTATAGCCTCCACCTCGACCAACCCAAGGATGTGTATTATAAGGACTAAATGAATATGTACTATACCAACTTGATATATAAGTCTCATAGTTTCCATATTTATACAGTTCAAATGGTCCCATTATTATTTATACTTTTGGTTAATAATGAAGTCCTTTTTCCATTTTCTTAAATTAACTAAAAGAACTATTGGAGATTTATTAAATTTTCCAACAGTCCTTTTTAATTATGATTATTCTAATTCAACATAATACCAATTTTCATGTAACTCCTTTTTATAAACAATTGCATCGTTAAGAGGAAAGTTTTCATCATTCTTCATATATATAATATATTGTCCTAAACGAAACATAGAATTAATTGAAAAGCTAACATTATTATTATCTTTTACCGCATAATTAATATTTAGTTCTTGCAGAATATCAACAGAGTCTTTGTATTGTTTATATTCTTCATCATCATCAAAAATTTTAACTAATTTTCCATCTTTATATAATATAATATCATAAGAAAGGATTTCTTTTTTAAATGTAATATCGTTTTCCTTACTTAATGTTTCAACAAATTGCACATAAGAATTATAATTAGTATTAAAATTTTTAATAATAGTATCCTCACTTATTTTTCTCCCAAACATAGTTTCTAATACACTTTTAATTAAAATGTATCCCACAAAAATATTTAAACATATTACTGCTATTACAATTGCTAAAGATAATATTAATTTTTTATGTTTCATGATTCAAATCACCCCTAAACTTATCTATTACTATTAAACATATCTATTCCTCTTTGAATACTATTATGATCATTCACATCATCGCAATAATGGTCCCCTAATAATTACTGCATTTTGCATATCCTCCACCTATAATAAATGGGGTAGTTTCCCCAAGAAATGGAACGCCAACTCTCTATCCCAGTTTTTTGTACTCTATAGTTCCAATCCCCCAATTCTACCGATTGATTATAAAAATATACTAGTGAAGAATTTGGAATATTTTCTACTATTATGACAGCTTGTGCTGCATTTCGAATCAAAGTTTTATCTAAAGCTTTTGTATTGGTAATGCTTGAGGTGCCACAATCTTTTGTACTTCTTTTTCTACATTTTTTAGAGTATTAGAAATCGTTTTCCCTATATTGATGATAGATTTTATTATTCCAAATCCAGTCACATCAGAATTTATTATTGGATTATTACTACAATATACATATAAATTGTGTGAAATAATGTCCTTATTACTATTAATAAAGTTATCACAATTAATAAATCTACCCCAAACAGGATTATAATATCTGCTATTTAAATAATATAGATTAGTTTCTTTATCATAATAATAGCTTCTATACCGAAATGGATTGATATTCCCCATGCATCATAGGTATATTTTGCTACTACATTATCACTACTATCATATATTCCTATAATATCATTGTTTGTGGGCAAATCCATTCTTAATTTAAACACTCTGTCCTAGTTTACATGTGATAGTTAGTTTTCACGTATATACTAGATTTATTGTGTTATCATATGTATAAACTAGAACAGAACTATCTTTAAATTCAAAATTTCCATCATGCACTAAAGTTGTATAATCAATGCCTATTATATTCTACACGTCAAAATGGAGCAAAAGAAAATTGCATTTCTGCGAGGATTTTATTACAGATTTTGAAAATATGTAACATCTATTTTTCTTTGTAAAATAAGGGTAAATC
>CAJUHL010000067.1 GCA_910586425.1 uncultured Bacilli bacterium | reverse complement strand
ATTATACAACGATTTTTTTTAAAAGAAAAGAGCATTGACCTTTGTCAACACTCTGGAAAAACGTTTCCAACGTTTTTTCTTTACATTGAAATAGAACGTGTTATAATAACAGATAAAAAGAATTAGGTGTTATTATGGAACAAGTTGTAAAGCGTATGATTGAAATGTATTTGAAACAAAAGGGTCTCGAAAAAAATTTCTATCAGCATCCTGCTTTTGATTTGATCGATCAAGTATATGAAAAAATATTGGAAGAAACAGATGGAATACAAGAGGCGGTTTTTGATTGTGTGGAACAATATTGTTGTAGCCATATTGAGGTAAACGAAAATGTAATTGTTTATCAAGAAACATTATTTAAACCAATAGAACAGGAGTGTTGTATTTCTCCCTCTGCATATTATTATGAACTACTTCCAAAAAATCGTCTTTCCAAAACAAAAATAAATATAAGTACAGATTTTATGGAGCAAGATAAAGACTTTTGTCTATAAAAATATAGTAATTTTTGATTGTTCTCTTATAAGTTCTTAAATGTCGTTATAACCTTTATTTTTAAGTGTTTACAGCATTTTTGTTTTTCGAGGATATTTTTATAAATTGTTATAAATTCTTATAGTTTCACTTTCAAAAGTAGTAAATTAGTAGTAAAAATTTTTAAAAAGATTAATTTAAATGCTTAAAAAATACTTTGGTATTGCACAGTATCGAAGTATAGTTTTATAGGCGAGACTAGTTGCGGAGCAACTAAAGTTTTCGCCATAATAAGGACTAGTATTACCCTTATTATGCAGCATGAAGCATGTAGCAAATATATTTTTAATCACCTTTAAGAAAAGTGTTATCCTTTATATTTTATTTTCATACATTATTTTTTTTCCGTATTCAACAGCAACAAGGTGTTCTATTTTACAACCCCTAGATTTTTCCCAACCCTGCATAAAATATATATAATCTGCATTTATTAGAAATTCTAATGAGGCTAATAAATAATGAATATCTTCTAATTTATCACCTGTATTTTCTATAACTGTATCCATAACATTATATCCTTGTTTTTTTAACATTTCGATAATATTTTGTCTTTCTTCAATAATTTCTTCATATGATTTACCATTCATTGGCTGACTAATCATTACATTTTTCAAATAATCACATTCTTTCATATAATTATTATAACTTATTTAATTAATTAAGAAAAGGCATTGAATACCACTATAAAGTAGTAAATTAGTAGTAAAATATATTTAAGTTTTTATATTTATACTTATAAATAAGGACCTAATACGCAATAATTAAAATTTTTATAATAAAAAATGTAACTGATTTTCCCAAATATTTTTTGTTGGAATATAAAAAAGAACAATATTTTTATAATGAATGTGGAATAGAGTGGCATCGTATCATTCGTTCTTATCCACAATGGATTTTAAAAAAATTTCAGTTACAGCGAATTCTTCTTTCTTTTCCGATTGACCCAGATATATGGAATATGCCTTTTTTTAGTGAGATACAAATCAAACGAACCCAGTATCTGAATACCGCATTTCTCGAGTTTTTGATTCCTTCTGTTGCTCCAATACCATATGTTTGTGAATATGGATTACAAATGAAAAAACCAAATGATTTATTGCATTTGGAACTATCAAACCCTTCTTTTTTAGATTTGGTTTTGTTGAAATTATGTAATCATGCAGAGATTTCCAAAGAGGGGATTAAGCATGTTACTGATGAGGAGCGGACTCAGCAAATGCGTCAACTTTGGCAGTGGGTGAGACAGCTTCCAAATGAACAAGCAAGAGAGTATTTTCTGAATTATATCCAAAAAGAACCCACTTATGATTCTGATATGCCACTTAAAATGACGATAGCAAAATCTTTATAATTCGGTGTGTAATAAAACGGTATCTCCTACCATTATGGTAGTTAAAATACCAGTAGAAAATTCATAGCAAGCAACTGCTTTTTTACAATAAACGATATGCCATGGTTTGACATTTTGATAAAAAGCAACAATTTGTGCCTTTTTGTTTACCATAATGATGTCAATGTTTTGTTTCATAAAAAAAGTGTGTAAACTATTACATTTTGGGAAGTAAAGACCAGTAGAACTTGTCTTTTTTTTACCCATCATTCCTATACATCTAGAAATAAACGTTTTACAAATTTTTATCATAAAAGTTTGATGATTAATTTGAATCGTCATAATATCACCATAACTACTATAACATACCAAAAAATATTTGACAAATCCTGTAAAACAGTATAATATGGATATAGAGATGATTATGCAGGAGGGATTTTATGAAAAAGTGGAATCATAGGGGGCAAGCTCTTGTTGAATATTTATTAATTATTGCAGTGATTAGCGTTGTTGTTGTAACTGTTGTAAAATTATTAGGTGGTTATTTACAGGATTCTATGACAAAGTCCTCATGCAATCTAGTCGGTAAAGTATATGTAGAAGGTTCCAAACCTGGACAAGGACAATGCGTCGATCAATAAAATGATACATCGTATCGTTTTTTGTTGAGTAATTGTTTTTTTTTTGCTATAATTGGTATAAGGTAAAGAGGCGTGATGATATGAGAAAAACAAGTGGGCAAGCACTCGTCGAATTTGTGTTGATTTTACCTGTTTTCTTGTTATTGGTATTTGCTTGTATTGA
This sequence comes from uncultured Bacilli bacterium, assembly GCA_910586425.1. Next base: position 6,339 of record CAJUHL010000067.1, on the reverse strand, counting down.
TTTTGGAACCATTATTTATGAAAAGTATCGCTTGCAAAATCATTTGGATGTTGTAAAAGAGTTACATGATACAAGTCAGGAACAAGAAATGAATAGGTATTTGAACGAAAATAAACTGTCTATCTCTTATGATTTTACACAAAGATATACAACAATTGTGCTTTCAAAAGAAATAAACATCATCACTCCTGGACTCAATCAAGTCTTAAAAAGTCCTTATGTAGTGAAAGAAAGGCTGACGATATTAAATGCAACTGAACCATAGAGGACAAACATTGGTTTTGTTTGTTTTGTTACTTCCTGTTTTATTACTTGTGCTGGGATTTTTAGTGGATATTGGAAATTTGCATGTACAAAAGCGAAAAATAGACTATGTTGTAACTGATGCATTAGAATATGGGCTGGAACATAAAGATGATGTGACATTGAAGCAAGATCTTTACCAATTTTTACTACTCAATTTGAAAACAGTGAAACATTTAGAAATTGATGATACAGAAAATCTTACGATTTTAGTGACTCAAAAAGTCAACCTTCTTTTTCCGTTTTTATATTCTACAAATGAATCTGAAATTACCATAAAAAAAAGTATTTCTGAAAATAAGAAAATCATAAAGGAGTGATACCATGTCTGTAAGGCAAGCAAAAGTAATTACTGTTACTTCTGTAAAAGGTGGAACAGGAAAAACAACAACTGTACTCAATTTGGCAGGTATTTTAAAAATGCGTAAAATGAAAATTCTAATAATTGATTTGGATTTGTATTCTGGAGGAATCGCACTTTCTTTGAACATTCAAGCAGATCATGATTTGTTTCAATTGATGGATGATTTGAATAACAATCGTTTTCATAATTTAGAGGATTACATTACTGCATATGATGAGTATATTGATGTCATTCCTGCTCCAAAGGATCCAAGAACAGCAGGGAAGGTAAGTAGTAAGTATCTGCAGGTAATTTATGCGAAAGCAAAATTAAAATATGATGCGATTTTGGTGGATACCAGTCATAATTTAAGTGACCTAAATTTAGTGAATTTAGATTATAGTGATCAAATTTTATATATTATTACAAATGATCCTGTTGATTTAAAAAATATGCGTACGATGGTATCTATTTATCAAGATATGGATAAAAAAAATTATAAAATTGTTTTGAATGAAGCAAGTGACCGTCAAAAAGATTATTTTTCTTTTTATGATATCAAAAATATCATAAAGGATAATATTGACTATACCATTCCTAATTCCTTTTATATAAAAAACATTGATAAATATGTATTGGATGGTAAAATTTTAACATTGGATCCACATATTCGAAAAAAACATAAAAAGGGCATCACTCATTTTGAAAAGATGTTGCAATCTATTTTAAAGGAACCGAAAAAATAATAGAAAAGTAGGTGCAAAAGTGAAAAAATTTACAGAAGAATTTGATATTAAAGTGGAAAATCCGAATCTGCAAGAGGTCAAGGATTATGATGCATTTCCTAATAAAAATTTACTAGAAGAATTACGTAATAAAATTATTCAAAATTTGATTGATCATAACATTACTTCAACAGGAACTATGGATGAATTTGTCAAACGAGAAATTGACAAAACCATTGAAGGATATGATTTAAGCAATGTGGAACGTAGTTATATTTATAATTTGATTGATAACGAAATCAGTGGGTATGGACCTTTGACAGAGCTTTTGGATGATAAGCAAATTACAGAAATTATGGTGAATGGAACCAACGAAATTTATATTGAATTAGATGGACATGTGGTGAAAGATGATAGTATTTCATTCATCAATGATGACCATATTATTCGCACCATTCAAAGAATGATTCAGCCATTGGGAAGAACGATTGATACATCAAACCCTATGGTAGATGCTAGATTAGAAGATGGATCTCGTTTGAATGCTGTTATTCCACCACTTTCTTTAAAAGGACCAGTTCTTACCATTCGTAAGTTCAAAGAAGAACTTGCCAATATTGATGATTTTTTAAGAAGTGGGGCACTTACACCATATATGGCGCGTTTTTTGGAAGCTTGTGTACAAGCTAAACTGAATATCATCATTTGTGGAGGAACTGGTGGTGGAAAAACAACATTATTGAATGTATTATCTTCTTTCATTGGAAAACAAGAACGTATTATTACCATAGAGGATGCTGCAGAATTGAAGTTAGAACAAGAACATGTCATTTCATTAGAAACAAGATTAACCAATTATGAAGGACAAGGCGAAGTTACCATTCGCGATTTGGTTTTGAATTCTCTTCGTATGCGACCTGATCGTATTATTGTAGGTGAGGTGCGTGGAAAAGAAGCGTTTGATATGTTACAGGCAATGAATACGGGACATAATGGAAGTTTGACAACTATGCATGCCAATTCTCCTGTGGATGCTTTGAATCGTTTGGAAACAATGATTTTGATGGCGGGTATGGAAATTCCAGTAAAGGCCATTCGTGAATATATTGAAAATGCGATTGATATTGTGGTACATATTCAAAGACTTTCTGATGGGAAACGTAAGGTTACCAGTATTTGTGAAGTGGTAGGATTTCATCAGGATGCTATTTCGGTAAAAGAAATTTTCTCTTTTACACAAACAGGGCTTTTGGATAATGGGGAAGTAATTGGTGAATTTTTATTGCACGATTATGTTCCACAAGTATATGAAAAAATGGTTAGTCGAGGAATCGATACATTAAAAGATATCTTTGAATGATTAGAAAAGAGGTGATTTCATAATGCAGGAACAGAACGGTTTTTCTTTATATGAACAAATTGAAGCTATCAATCAAGAGTTGGAGATTTCTTATACACCATCATCTTCTACGACACGTTATACTTATGAAATCATCAAAGATGGTGAAGTATATGAAACCAATATGGTGGCAGGTGCCAAAACCACAATGTTTTATTTTCAGGAAACAGGAGAGTACCAAATTGTTTTGACAATTTATCAAGGAAGAAAAACAGAAACAGTTGAGAGTGGTCTTTACCATATTGATATGGATGCTCCTATCATTCGAATGAAAGATAATAGTAATGGTAGTTTACTTCAAATAGAGCAACCTACCAAAAATACAACCATTGATTTCAATCAGTACGTTATTGCATATGATGTACAAGATGGAGATTTACAAAATCAAATTACTTCTAATGCATCAGAATTGGATTTGACTAAAATAGGAAATCATGAGTTGATATATACTGTAACAGATCGTGCAGGCAATACTACCAGTAAGACTGTTACATTACAGCTTGTTGCGAATCAACGGACTTCTTTACTTGGAATTCAAATTGGCTTGTTATTTCTTGTTGGATTGATTGGGTATAGAATATATCGTTATCAAAAAAGTATAAGGTTAGAACATCGTATTTCGAAATATAGTATTCAAGGAGTACGAAATCACTCTGTTTCTGTTTTTGAAACATTTACCAAAGCGTGTCAAAAATGGAATCAGAAATTTGCTAAAATATTGGAAAAATCTTCTTTTTTAAGAAAATATAGTAGGCGTTATGAAAAATATATTCCTCTTTATCGTCCATTTTATCAATCGGGAATGGATGCGGTTGCGACGAAATGGATTTGTGGAATTGGCTTTATTTTTATTGCTATTATTTCAATGGCGATTCAATATCATATATTTGCGTCCTATGAATTGTTGATTCCTTTTCTCTTTGGTTTTTTCTTACCAGATTTGTTATATTTTTCTAAATATAAAATTTATAGAAATACACTAGAAAATGATTTGTTACAGGCAATTATGATTATGAACAATGCGTTTAAGTCTGGAAGAAGTATTGTACAGGCTGTTGATTTGGTCACCAAAGAACTGGAAGGACCCATTGCAGAAGAGTTTAAAAAAATGAGTTTGGAATTGTCGTTTGGACTTTCCATCGAAGAGACATTTAGACGTTTTGCAGAACGTATTCAATTAGAAGAGGTTACTTATTTAACAGCATCTTTATCTATTTTAAATAGAACAGGTGGAAATATTATTCAAGTATTTTCATCTATTGAAAAATCTTTATTCAATAAGAAAAAATTAAAACTTGAACTTGCTTCTTTAACAGGAAGTTCTAAAATTATTGTTTATGTATTATTTATTGTGCCACCAATGTTTATTTTGTTTATTAGTTTTATCAATCCATCTTATTTTGTTCCACTGGTATCTACCCCAATTGGACTCATTCTATGTGGAATGATATTGACTATTTATATTTGTTATATATTTGTAGTACGGAAAATTATGAAAGTAAGGATGTGAGCGAATGAAACATCAAAATTTGACCCGCAAGATATATTCTGAAAAAGACATTGCAAAAGTAGAAACACAGCTATTGTTATTGGGTAATCAGACAAAGTATGATGCGGTTACTTATATGAATATTCGTTTTTTGACTTCTATTTTCGTTTTTTGTCTCATTCTTTATTTGATGAAATCTGGATATTTGTTCGCACCATTACTTACAATTGTTTATTATTATTTATTTGGTTATATTACATTGACAAAACCAATTAAGGCGAGGATTCGTAAGTTAGACCGTGAGGCACTTTACTTTTTTGAAATTTTGACATTGACATTAGAATCGGGTCGAAATTTAGAGAATGCTCTTGAAATTACAGTGTTTAATGTTGATTCAGAAATTGCAAGTGAGTTTAAAAAAACATTATTTGAAATTAAATTTGGAAAGTCACTTATGGAAGCTTTGGAACATATGAAACAAAGAATTCCATCAGAAACAATCAATAATATTATTTTGAATATTACCCAAACGAGTGTATTTGGAAATAGTATTATTGATACGATGTATCATCAAATTGATTTTTTACGCGATAAGCAAATTTTAGCAATTAAAGGCGAAATGGCAAAAATACCAAATAAAATTAGTATTATTTCTGTTTTGTTTATTGTACCATTGATTTTATTATTGATATTGGGGCCATTTGTGATTCAATTTTTATCATAGGAGGAATAAGTATGTATCATTTTATTGGAATCAAGGGGTCAGGCATGAGTGCACTGGCGCAAATTATGAATGAACTGGGATATGAAGTACAAGGAAGTGATGTAGAGGAGACCTTTTTTACTGAAAAGGGGTTGCACGAACTGGGGATTCCTGTGTTACCATTTGATGAAAATAATATAAAAGAGGGGATGAAGATTATTCGGGGAGCTTCTTTTACAGATGATCATATGGAAGTAAAACGCGCAATGGAATTGAATCTTTCCATTTATACCTATTCTGAAATGGTGGGCCGTTTGACACAAAAGTTCAAGACGGTTTGTGTTGCAGGATGTCATGGGAAAACAACAACTTCTTCTATGCTTGCTCATGTGCTCAATGAACTTAAGGGTGCCAATTATTTAATTGGAGATGGAACAGGATATGCAGGAATTAACAATGAATATTTTGTGTTAGAAGCTTGTGAATATCGTCGTCATTTTCTTGCCTATACCTCTGAATATGCCATTATTACGAATATTGATATGGATCATGTAGATTATTTTAAGGATATTGATGATGTGATAGATGCTTACCAGAGTTATGCCAATAAAGCTGAAAAAATGGTGATTGCTTGTGGGGATGATCCTTATACACATTTGTTAGAAGTCAATCCACCTATTTTCTTTTATGGATTGGATGATGATAATGATATTATTGCTAGTAATGTAGAGTATAAAGAAACAGGCACCAGTTTTGAGGTTGCAGTAGAGGGGAATTATTATGGATTTTTTGACCTCCCGATATATGGAAAACATATGTTGATGGATGCCCTTGCTGTGATTGCAACTTGCTACTATGAACGGTTGGAAGCCAAAGAAGTTGCAAAGGTATTTAAAACGTTTGAAGGGGCTAGGAGAAGATTTTCTGAAACGATTGTTGGAGATACCATTGTAATAGATGATTATGCCCATCATCCAAATGAAGTAAAAGCAACCATTAAGGCTGTTAAGCAAAAATATCCAAATAAAAAAATTATAACGGTTTTTCAACCTCATACATTTTCGCGGACACAGGAATTTGCCGATGATTTAGCTAGTGCAATGAATTATGCAGATTATTCTTATGTAATGGAAATTCATCCATCGAGGGAAAAACAAGAGGACTTTAAAGAAGTTACTTCTGAATTAATTATCGGAAAACTGAATCATGGGGAGTCTATATCTATGACAGATGCAGAGTGTCTTGTAAAACATAAAGGAGAGGTAATCTTATTTATGAGTCCCAATGATTTATCAAGATTAGAAAATGCATTCATAGAATGTTTGTCATAAAAGAAATCAATATTTCTTTTTTTCTTGTGTAGATATAGGTAAAATG
>CAJUHL010000066.1 GCA_910586425.1 uncultured Bacilli bacterium | reverse complement strand
CTTACCAAAAAAGAGGTATTTTTTTCCAAAGACACAAACTATTTTACACTACCAATCTTCCTTTTGCATCTTGACTTTTAATATACTTTAACGACTTGGTGCGTCTCTTTCTTGTTCTTTTTGTGGTTCATTTCTTGTCTCTAATCTTTCTCTTTCTTTGATTAGATGAACTTCTTTTCCTTCATTAAAATTATGACATTCTCTATTAAGTTGTTGTCTTTCTTCTTCACTTCTTGAAGGGTTTTTTATCTCAGGTATAAGAACGCCTTCACGATATTGATTATGAGCGTCAAAGTAATGAAAAACAGGGTCTCCTGTTTTTTCATATGCTTTGACCGCCTTCATATATTCATATTCGTTTAGGCTTGTCATTGATAAAAATTGGTCTCTTAATTCAAAATATTTATCAAAACGAGATTGTTCTTTTTCTCTATCTCTTAGTTGTTCTTCTTTTTCTTTTAATTCTTTATCCCTGTTATTAAAATCTCTATTTAGATTATTAACAGCCCTGTCTATTTCTTTTTCCCTGTCTTTAACTTTTTTATACATTTTAACATTCAATCTACTTTGATGACCTTCTCTACTTTTATAATCAAAATCACGCCCACGGTCTCTATTGTAATCAACAAAACGATCGTGTAAATATTGGCGTTGTTCTCTTAAATCAATGTGGCTTGTGTCTCTTCCTTCTCTTTGCATTTCTCTAATTAAATGTTCTTTTTCCGCTTTAGTTGTGCTTATTTCCATTTGATTTTTTTCTTGATTATAATAAAGTGGAATAGATAAAACTTGTAAATGGTCTAACCCTTTTTGCCATTTATTATTTTCATCAAAATAGCCCTCGTCTCTATGAATAGTTGCGTCTAATATTTTATAATCAGGATAACACTCTTTAAGATAATCAAGCCCATCTCTAAAATATTGTTCTCTTTGTTGCGCCGTCATACTTTGATATGCTTCAATAGATAAAGTTATAACACAACTTGTTAATACATTAGTTGCCCTTTTCCCATCATCTAATCTTATGCGCCCTTTAATGTCATTGTCTTTAATAAAGTGGTCTAAATACTCTCTACAATTTTTATATTTATCAACTTCTTTTTCGTGTTCTAAGGTTGTGTTTTTATATGTTAAATCATCTCTATAATTCTTTTCTCTTGCGTTATCAAGTGCGTGATTTTGTTCAGCCCATATGCCATTAACAGAACCAGCCTTATAATTTTCTTGACTTATTACTACATTTTTATTGCCGATTAAATCATTCCTTTCTTGTTTATTTTTTCTATGTCTAAATTATATAAAATTAACTTGCCCCAAGTCAATAGTAGGCCTATACTATTGAAAACTACGTTTTCAGTATGGGCCACCGTGCCCGTGGACGGCTTTAAGGCTTTTCAGCTATAGACAAAAGTAGCACATATGTGCCCGGCACATATGTGCTACTTATCTTCTCAAAGAAAAAAACAAGAGCATTAAAGCCCTTGTCTTTATGTTATATATTATAACTTTTTATAAGTTTTGTTTTCTTTTTTATCTTTTATTTTTTCCATATACTTTTGATGTTCTTCAGTAAAAAAGTTATACTCATTATTTTCATCTTGACCTTGAAAATATTCAATTATTTCATTTCCAGTATATTCTTTTATCTTGTGTATTCTTCTCAAAAATGCTTGATATGTTTCAGGGTGATTTTCTTGAACACTTACGAATTGTTCATTGAGTGATATATTTGTTATGATATAAACTTTTTCAAAACAAGCAACTCTATTGCTATAACGAGAAGGCAAAGACAATGGATAACCATCTTGATAATTGAGCATATCTTGTATTTTTAAACTACTTCTAAACTCTTCAAAGACAACTATTTTTTGGTTATTATAGCCGTCCCATGGGTGGTCATAGTCGGTAATTCTATACACATTTTCATAGCCGTATTTTTCCATTACATATCTTGTTTTACCAGCCCCAGATTTACCGTGTATATATGTTGTTTCAACATTACGCCAAGTCTTTTTATATTTATCTGTTAATAAGTCATTACGAACACGGTCTATTGAGCCACAGTATTTTATATAATTGCTATCAGCTTCATAGATTTCAGCATTACTTTTTCCGTCTAAAATCATTTGTTTTAATTTGTCTAAATCTGTTCTTTTGCCTTGTCCTTCTCTTTTCTTTTTCTTTGGTAAATCACCATATGAAAATTGATAACCTTCTATTTTTGTTTCTTCTTTTTCAGTGCCTTCTTGTTTTCCTTTTTTCTCTACATAGTCATCAATATATTGAGGTTCAGCATCACAAAATTGTATATGACAATGTGGGAATACCTTTTGTATTTTTGTGCGCCACACATAATTCTCAAATAATATAAATAAATGGTCGTGTTCTGTTTCTTCTTGCTTGCCTTTTTCTTTGGTACAAGACATATATATTATTTTGTTCCAAACGCTTGTAGCGGTATCAAAATAAACCTTTTTCATATCAGCAGGTTCATAAGTGGGATAACCCCAATTTATAGGATTATTAACAGTTAATAAAACTTTTTTACCCCTTAATGTTTCTTTATTTTCTTGTAAATCTTTTTCGTTGATTAAAAAATCTCCTTTCTTTGCTTTGTTATTTATTAAGCATAAAAGGAGTATTTAAAAAGTATATATAAAGTCAATAGAACATCTGTTGACATTTTTTTATTTTTATAATAATATGTATATAACAATAGTGAACGAATTAAAAAATTCAGTTGCTAATTATTGTATACATTTTGTAAATACCTTTCTATAATACCCGAACCGTTTGCAGACGGTTCTTTTTTTATGCTTAAAATAATTTTATTATACAATTTAAAAAAAATCAATAGTAGAGAAAATTAAAAAAAATATTTTAAAATTGATATGTTAATTGTTTTTGATTTTGGAAATCAAAAACCTTTATACTTATTATTTTTATACCGCTAACGGCGTATTACGAAACTACGTTTCTACATCCGCCTACGCTTCATTTTGACCTTTTTTTGACCCAAAAAAGCATTTTGACCCGTTTGACCCAATTAACTTTTGGGTCAAAAATCAAGCAAAAATCACAGATAATTATCTGAAAAAAGGTCAAAAAAAAGGCTAAAAAAGTTTTGACCTAAAAGTTGCCTAAAGAGTAGTAATAATAGGGAACCCCCCACCCTCGCCGCAGGCGGCGGGGCGGTGCCCCCCTTGACGGGCTATCGCCCACTCTTTAGGCAACTTATCAACGCTTATTGTTATAAATCTTGTAAAGCTGTTAATATCATAACTTCATCAGACTCAAACATGTGTGAATAACGCTTTAAAATAGTATTTTGATTATCACCCGATACTTTTTCAATTACCGTTAGCGGTATATTTTTCTTAATTAAGTTTGATATAAAAGTATGTCTGAATGAATGACAAGAACAAGGTTCAAGTTCTAATTTTTCACAAGCCTTTTTTATAGTGCTATTATATGTTGAATAATCATATGAAAATATTTTATCTTCTAATGAACCGCCATTGTTTTTGTGTTCTTCCTTTAAACGCATATATAACCGTTCTGTTGAAGGGCTTAAAGGTATAGTTCTTTTTTTATAGTTTTTTGTATCTTTCAAAAGTTTTTCACGGCTTACATATGATTTATTTATAATAACCCTTGTTCCCTGTAAATGCTTATTGTTTACGCTTTCACTTGTGGGCGATATTCTTAAAGGTTCATCACTTTTTTTATAATAACTAAACTCTTCAAAATCATTATAAGTTAATGCCAATGCTTCACCAATCCGTAAACCAGTATAATAAAGCAAGTTATACATAAATCTATATTTTTTATAACTGTTTTGATTTTTTCTAATACATTTATTATCTTTAAAATAATTATCTATTAAGTCAAACTCTTCTTTACTTATAACTCTATAATCTTCTTTTCTTTTAGTTTTCATATTATCAGTATAAAGCAAAAAATTATTTGTAATAAGACGTTTTTTAAATGCGTGATTGATTACTTTTCTAAATGTTGTATTTAATGAAAATAGCGTTTCTTCTGAATAACCTTGACTTCTTATATTAGCACAAAACTTATAATAAACATCTTCGTCAATGTCTTTGAGTTTGGTTGAGGCTGGCAAAAATTGGTATATCATTGTCATAAAATTAGATGTATTTTTTATTGTAATTGGGCTAAAATTTTGCCCTATTGCTTTAATTTCCCATAATTCATATGCGCCCGATAATGTTATATCTTTATCATCAGTTTTTACGCCACTTGTCTGCAGTCTAGCAAGTTCCGCCCGTGCTTCTGTAAGCGTATTAAGATTATAAGACCATTTAGCCCGATACCGATTTTTGCCAGTCTTAATATCATATTCTTTATAGTTATACTTTACATCATACTTTTTAGTTGTATTGTTGTAATAGATACTTTTATATTTTGTTTTGGTTCTTACTTTATCAGCCATATCTTAAAGCCCCCTATCCGATTTGATAGGGCTATTATAGCACATATGCGCCAAGATTTCTATACGAATTTTATACGAATATAAGGGATTTTATACGAAAATTAGGGGTTTTAAGAAGTGAAAAGCCTTGATTTTACGGGCTTTTTTAAAAGTATACTTACAATAGATATAAGTGATGTTTCATCTCCTTTGCAACATAAACAAATTTATAATCTATCAGGGATAGAGGATTTACATATATTTCTGGGAAAAATTTTGCATTTATTTAATATTGTTTATGATAGAGAGGTTTTTCAAGAAATTGTTCAATCATATTTAAAAAGAATGCGTGATTGTTGGAATCCTAATAATTTAAAATCAGATAATAATGATTGTGATTTTATCTTAAACAAACTTGAGCAAAAAATAGAATATTATTTTGGTAAAATTGGAAAAAATGAAAAAATAGAAAAATACGATGTGATTTTAGAATATAAACTGGGAAAGAATGATAAAAGAGAATATTTAACGATACATTCTGATGATACTGTACAAGATATATTAGATGAGATATATTATATGATTTCGGATGTTGTGAAGCCATATAAGTATTTGAAATCATGGGTACTTTTAGAAAAGAAAACTCAAAGAGCAGCTATTATTAGTGATGATGTATATGATTGGATATCTGCTCAAAGTATTTTTAAAATCAATTCGTTGTGGAAAGTTGTTTACTTGGATAAGCCATTAGTAAATCAATGAAATTAGATATTTTTGTGCATTGCACAAACAATGTATTGACATATTCCTCTTTGAAAAATATAATATTGTAAAGGAAGGAGTTGATGATATGGCAACGACTAATATAACAATGAGAATGGATGAGGATTTGAAGTCTCAGTTACAGGAACTTGTATCTAATCTTGGAATGGATATGACAACTTTTTTTACAATATCAGCCAAACAAGCTGTAAGAGAACAACGGATACCATTTGCAATTTCTATGGATGTACCTAACGCAGATACAATCAGAGCCATTGATGATGTAAGGCATGGAAGGAATTTGAGTCGTTCTTTTTCTTCTGTGGAAGAATTAATGGAGGATTTAAATGCTGAAGATTAGATACCATATTTCTTTTAAGAAGGATTATAAAAGGGCCATTAAAAGAGGGTATGACATAAAACTTATAGAAGAAATTATTCATAAGTTGGCGAATGGTGAACAATTACCAGAAAAAAATAGGGATCATCCTCTCAGTGGAGATTATGCTGGTTGTAGAGAGTGTCATATTACATCTGATTGGCTATTGATTTATGAAATTGACCATGGGGAGCTGGTATTATACTTAACAAGGACAGGAACGCATAGCGATTTATTTTAGAATAGAATAGGATATTAGAAAGCATTTGGGGAATAAAAAATCCAGATGCTTTTTATTATACAAAAAATTACATATTTAAGGAGGATTCCAGTATGAGTGCAGTAGTAGCAATGAATGAGGAAACAAGGAGGATGGAACAGTTTAATGACATAGTGGCAAATATCAAGCCACTTACGACTATTGGAAAAGGAAAGAACCAGAGAGCGATTACAGGGAGTGCAGTAGTTCCTTTATCCTGTTGTTTTGTGGATTCAAGGTATCAGGGCATGAGGACACATAAACATCTGAATAAGCTAAAGAATAAATGGGATGAACGGAAATTGACTCCTATTATCTTAGTTCCACATCCAGAAGAGTATAGATTTGCGGTTGTAGATGGTCAGGGAAGGTGTCTGGTGGCTCCTGAGAAGGGCATGGATAGACTGAATGCAATTATTCTTATGGATGCGCCTGAAGACTTGAATGAGCGATTAAAATTTGAAGCAGAATACTTCATAGGTCAGGATTCAGAAGTGGAAAATGTGAAGCCACTTGAAAAACATCTTTCAAGAGTGATTATTGGTGATGTTGCTGCCGTATCTTTAGAAAAGCTTCTGAATAAGTATGGGATTAAATTTGTAGCAACTAAGGGGAACAGGGAAGAATCAGTACTTGGAAGTTATACAGATACATATTCAATTGTAAAAGTTCATGGCGAAAAGTGTCTGGACTTTATTTTTTCTATTATTGATAACGCTGGTTGGAACAAAGAGACAAATGGCTATGCAACTTTTGTAATGGGGGCATTGAGGGAGGTGTGGATTGCACATCCGAATGATAGGAAAGTGCCTGTGAAATCAAATATCCTGTGAGTACGCATTCGACTAGGAAGGCGTTCGGTTACTGGTCAGTAAAACTCCATCCTTACGATATAACAACGGTGGATAAACTTCAAGGAATCTTTTCTCATTCGGATCGTAACACGACACTTCATTATATTGGAATTGCCAGAGAGGATGAAATCAAATTGTATAATGACATGGGAGATTTTATTACTGATGTTTCTAATGGAAAGAAGCCAGTGATTAAGAATAGTCCTGTGATTCCATTAAAAGCTGAAGATTTTAGAGAAATTCTTAGTAAGTGTTGGGATATGGCTCAAAATGGAGAAGATAAGTTTAATGGTATAAATAATCTGATTGGTTTAGCGGAGAAGTGTATGGTATAATATGATAAATAGAGGTAGATTATTGATGAATATTGCAACATATCAAACAACGCCAGAAAAGCATGGAGATGGGATCTTTTTCTTTACAGATTGTGGACACAATATGTATTCTATCAGAGATAATATGGCATATCATGGTTGTTTGTGTCCTGGCTGCCTTTATAAAGGGATATGGACAACGTTGTTTATTAGAGGCTCAGAGGAAGCGAATAAGTATTGGAATGAGAAACGGAAAAAAGTGAAATAGATATGAATGATTGATTTTATTAGAAGATAGTAAAAGGAAATATTTGATTTTGTGAATGATAAATTAAGCAAAACGGGTTGCTGGTATTTTTTGTTTATCAGAATGGAGGTTAAATATGAAATTTACAGATATACCACAATTTTTGACAAATAGAGCAAATTATAATGTCGATGTTGGATTTAAATATTTTAGTAAAACTATACAAGAATATATAGATGAACAAGGACTTATTTTAAATCCAGACTTCCAACGTGGACATGTATGGACAGAAGAACAACAGGAAAAGTATATAGAATATGTTTTAAAAGGTGGTACTTCTGGTAAAGAAATATTTTTCAATAAGCCAAGTTGGCATTGCAAAGCAAAGACGGATTATGATGATTTTGTGTGTGTAGATGGATTGCAGAGAATTACTGCAATAATGAAGTTTCAGTCAAACAATTTGAAGGTATTTGGGCTGTATTATAATGAGTTTGAAGGAGAGCCAAGAGAAATAACATCCAGATTATCAATTCGGATTAACGATTTACAATATGAGAAAGATGTGTTGCAATGGTATATCGAAATGAATGAGGGTGGTACTCCTCATACCAAAGAAGAAATACAAAGGGTTAAAGATATGATTACGAAATTATAATTGAAAACTTGATTTTATTTGGAGGATATATGGGAAAGTTAGATAAGTTGAGCGTATTTATTAGTCTTGTATTACGACATAAACCAGATACAGTGGGAATTAATTTAGACGAGCATGGATGGGCCAATGTAGAAGAGCTTATTGATGGAATAAATAATACTGGACGTAAAATAGACATGGAAGTATTAGAAGCAATTGTTAGAACTGATAATAAGCAGAGATACAGTTTTAATGAAGACAGGACACTAATTCGAGCAAATCAAGGGCATAGTATTCCTGTGGATGTGGAATTAAAGGAACAAGAACCACCAGAATTTTTATATCATGGAACCGCAGATAGATTTATAAAAGATATTATGATAGAAGGCTTGAAACCAATGAGTCGTTTATATGTGCATCTTTCAGAAGATATTGAAACAGCAAGTAAAGTTGGAAAACGGCATGGTAAACCAGAGATTTTGAAAGTATATAGTGGACAAATGTATCAAGCTGGAATTAAGTTTTATCTTTCTGAAAATGGTGTGTGGCTGACGGAAATAGTAGATGTTAAATATTTAGAGCAGATAAATGTCTGATTTTATAGAATGATAAAATTTATAGAATATGGAAGGATAAAATATGATTATTGATTTTTTTCAAACGGAAAATGGATTAGATAAAAGAGCGATTAATGGCGGAGTTTATCACGTTGAATTAAAGAAAAATGGAATAGAAACACCAATATCGTTATACATAGGTGAGTCTGTATGGATTGCAAGAAGATGTGGAAGACATTTATATGTTTTTAATGAAAAGCCAGAACTTTTTGGATTGGAAGAAGATGATAAGAATAATGATGATTTAATACTAAAATTCAGTGTTCTTAAAAAGATTGACTTAAAGAAGAATACGCAAGAAAATAAGGATTCCTTTAAAGAAATAGAATTAGAATTTATAGATAAATTGAAACCACTAACACAGTCCTCAAAAAGTGATATTCAAATAAAAAGTATTGAGAAAAGAAAAAAGAAAGTACAAGATAAAATGAAAGAATTAGGATTTAAATAATTACAGAATACTATAGTTGAAATTCGATTTTCATTGGGAGGAAATAAATGAGAGAAATACAAATAACGGATAAA
>CAJUHL010000065.1 GCA_910586425.1 uncultured Bacilli bacterium | reverse complement strand
TAGATCCTACTAGCATTATTGGTTTGAATTTATTTGCTTACTGTAGTAATGATCCGATTGGTATTACATATAGTGGTTTTAGTGTAGGTAGAAGTGCTAGTGGAAGAATGGCAAGTTCAATTGTAAGAAATCTAGTCAATAATTCTACTATAAAAGGTGGCTTTGGGAAAGCTAATAGGATTAAGACAAATTCAGTTCTTATGACAAACAAAGTCATATTCTCATTAATTAAAGATCCAACAATGGCAAAAGCTTTGGGAAACATTACATATGGCGTAACCGTACAACACAATTCTCCTGAAACTTTCTATTCATTTAGTAATGTTGGTAAGGATGGTTCTAGTGTTGGTTTCGGCACAAATTTTGGTAATTGGTATGGATATAGTGCATATTTAACTAGCGATATTGGTTTTGGCTCAAGTTGGCAATTGACACCATGGCTTACTGGAAGTTCAGGATGGAGTCTTGAAAACGGCATTTCTTTTAGTGGTGGTTTTATCAATGGGAATACAACACACGAAGTTACTATTTCAGTAGGAAATGGCGTATTGGCGGGATATGCAGCTTGTGCACTAGTTGCAGCTATACCAGCACCAGGAGCTAGGGTGGTTGCAGGAATTGCTGCGGGCATTATATTTATTGTTGATTTATTTAAATAATTAGGAGGATTTTATGGATAATATTATAATTGATAGAATGAAAAAAGAGAGCAAATTAGCCAGAAATGTAATGTTTTTTAGCTTTGCTTTGTTGTTATTAACATTTGTATATATGTATGTGAATAACAAAAGTTTACAGGATAAAGATGTATTATTTATGTTTATATTATTTTTTTGTTTGGGAATGTTTGGATTTTATGTATGGCTCTATGCCATTAAATATAATTTGAAAATAAACAAAGAAAAAATAGTGTTAAGAACATTATTTAGAAAAGTAGAAATTAACATTTGCAACATAGAGAAATATACTTGTAAAAGATATAGGAAATCTGTGTTCTATCAATTTAATTTATTCATTAAAGATAAACGAATTTTGGTTAATACAAGATATAAAGATGAGTTTATTAAAATATTAGAAGAAAATAATATTGAGCAAATAATTAAATAAAATATTTTTAATATTTATTAAAAGAATTAGTAATACAATTTTACATTGGACTTTAGACAAATTTTATATCAACCACAAAACATTGTGGTTGGTATTTTTTTGTGGCAGAACTAGAATAAAAATTGAGTTTCCCAATTGTTTAAAATACAAAAGTGTGGCACTTTTCTTATCCTGCCAAATTTTGAAGATTTAGCCACAAAAAGCAACACTTCATCTCTCCATTATTAATTTCATTTCTATTTAATTCAAATTGAAATTTTTTGATGTTTATTGTAAAATAGAAGCGGAAATAAAGAATTTAAAAATATCAAAATCAAGGGTTAGATATTTTGTGGGTACTCGTAAGAAACCCATAGAGACGAGCATGTATTATTGTAAGAGTAGGTATTATGTTCCTGAGTGGGGTAGGTTTTTAACTCCTGATTCTTTTGAGTATTTAGATCCTACTAGCATTATTGGTTTGAATTTATTTGCTTACTGTAGTAATGACCCTATAAACAAGTATGACCCGACAGGACACTTTTGGGATACCATATTTGACATATTATTTATTGGGTGGGATATTTATAACCTATGCGTGAATGATGGATATAAAGATTGGAAAAATTGGGTTGCTCTAGGAGCTGATATCGCATTTGCAGCTATTCCGTTTGTTACTGGTGGTGGTGGACAAGTTGTTAAAGTCGCAAATGTTGCTGATGACTTTATGGATATTAAGAAAATTACTGTCATAGGTGAAACTATGGATCGCGTAAAAGATACTGCAATGATGCTTGACTGCCTAGATAATCTTTATGATGGATTCAAGTACTATGGTAAATTAAGTAATTTAGGCAAAGGCGGAAAGGTATTAGCCGAATTTGGAGGAAAGGCATCAAATATTGCATGGCTATATGGAAAATTAAGAAGTGGTTATAGAGTTATTGATATTGGAATTGATTCTACTAGATTAATTAGAAGTTCAAGTTATATTGCAGAAAGAATTGCATTAGAAATTTGGAAAAGTCGTAATATATGGAAATGGGTATACCATTTTGATTTTTAGGGGAGGAAGTATGAAAACTAAGGAAATAATAAAAAATAAACTTGAGTTCTTAATCACCGATTATGATTTTGATTTTGATTATAACTCTAATGGAAAAGAAGTGTGGTGTAAGTTTACTAATAAGTATGGAAGCATAAATTGGTATTCTTATGAGCAATTTGGAGAATATGAACTTTCTATTGTAGAAAATGGTAAAGGGAAAAAAATATTGGATTCTTTTAGATTCAATGCCTCCCCCCCTTTTAAAAATTGATAAGAAAAACTCTTTTTTTGGCACTCTTTTAAAAGATCAAAGAATTATCTATTGGGATCAGATTTCAACTGCGTTTAAAAAACAGATAATAGATACAGGATCTTTGTTTGGGATCAAAATTATTAAAAAATAAATGAAACAAATTTCACCTCGACATTAAGTGAGAAAGGTGTTTAGAAGTATACTTCAAACTGAGCGTTCAACTTGTGGGGGAATTGGATGCTTGATGCAGGTATGAATGAAGATTGGTATAATGGATTAATGTTAACAGCTGCAAGTATTGCAACTCTTGGAACTTTCGCCTCATCATTTTGTTATAGTTTTAATATTAAATCTATAAGTAGATTTGGTAAATATGGAGATTATTATGGTTTGAGGTTTAATACAGGAATAGGAAAAACTAGAGTTCTTTCCTTTCATACTCATGGTCATAAAGTATCACGTGGTATAAAAAGTATTTTTGAATGGCATTGGCAACTTCAAAAATGGGATTCTAAATTCGGAAGAACAGCTGGAACAATAGCAAGATGGATTTGGTGGAATCTAATAAGAAAGTAATACGAATAGGAAAGTGTTTATGAATCAAAATGTATTAAAGGTTGTGAATATTTATTGTCAAGAAGAAATGAATGGCTTTAAGATGAATAAATATTATAAGGAACTACTCGAATTGACTCAAAAATTGACTCTAAAATTAGTCTGTGATAGCGGACAATTAGAAGAAAAAGATAAAAAAGTTTATCTTAGTGTGTCAATCTATAATCAAAAAGATGAAATCATTGAAGTTTATGATGAGGGGGTTTTAGTTGCTTCTACAATACTTGTTTTAGTAGATAAGAAAGAAAAAATAAAGTTTTTTTCTTGGACAGATGAAGATTTCATTGATAGTTTGAGATGGATAATACGAACATTAAAAAAATTTTCATAGGCATATTTCATGACTTAATATTAATTTGTCTTATGCTAATAAAAATAGCAAGTAAGTTACGTAAATGCACTTGTAAAATTTGGCTTCAATCTTTATGAAAATAACTGGCAAGTTGATTCGGCAATGTTAGTAGATACCGCTATTGATACGGCTATCGGAGTAGGGACATATTATTTAGCAGCAGGAACAATGTCGCTTGTTTCAGCAGGCTTATTAGCTGTTGGTGTTGCTTTGTCAGGTATTGTCGTAGTTGGTGGTATTGTAATTCGAGCAATTTCTGATTATTGAGATTAAATATGAAAGGATAATCTAACAATATGAAAAGAAAAATATCAAGGTATTTAAATTCTAAAGAGAAAAGTGAATATGATAATTTAGATAAAATCTTTGAATTATATTTAAATGGAAATATTAAAGAATTATTATCTGAGTATGTTGGCGTAGGCATTTATCTTTCATTTAATAAATTAGGAAAAACTATTCAATTAAATTATAATTATCAAAACATTTATGTTATAATAGATTTTTTTGAAGATAAGTATGATATTGTCGTATATTATGCTGGTATAAAGGAAGAAGAATTAGAAAAACTTTTTATTGATTATGATTATAAAAATGATTTTGTACTTGAAAAAGTAATTAAAGAAATTGACATAAAAATAAAAAATCATCCTAAGCTAAAGGATACCACGTTAATAGAGAAAAAGAAAAAAATATATTCTACAATAGCATGGTCTAGTTTATGTTTACCTCTCATTATTTGTGGTAGCATAGGATTATATTGTGTTATTACTAAAAACGATTTAAAAGGAAATATGTGGTGGGGAATATTCTTTATTGTGATTCCTTTAATTGTTTGGATTGTATTTTATGTTAAATCAAAAAAGTTAAAATAAAATATGCATTAGAGAGGTTGTTAAAAATTTAGAGCAAAAATTACTAGAATGAAAATTCAAAGTGGATATCCCGCTTTGTAGGTTGGCGAGAATGCATTTGTTGCATTCTCCTTATCCTGCCAATTTTTTTGTAGATTTTGCAACAAAAAGTAGAACGTTTTTCTTATTATCAATTTCAAATTCAATGAATGAAAATTGAAATTTTTCATTATTTATAGTAAAATTAAAGTAGAATTAAATAATACAGGAATAAATGTGGTTATTCATAAGAAACCCATAGAGACGATCATGTATTATTGTAAGAGTAGGTATTATGTTCCAGAGTGGGGTAGGTTTTTAACTCCTGATTCTTTTGAGTATTTAGATCCTACTAGCATTATTGGTTTGAATTTATTTGCTTACTGTAACAATGACCCTGTGAATTATAGACAAAGACCCGTTTCTTTTGGTGTTATTAGCTCATCTATTTCTAGTATCTCAAATGGTGGAATTTACTTATCAGGTAGTAATTCATCAACCTCAGTTGGTTTAAGTAGAGTCAATTGGGAAAGTGCTGGTTTCCAAATACCAATTTGGATTTCATCTTTGATGTCAGGCTCGGATTTTGGCACTTCAATTGCACCTGTTTTACGAACAATATTTCAGTATATTCGTTACCCAGGGGTAAAAGATTTAAATAAATTGTATGGTTTAGATTTTGTGCCTGGAAAATTAAATACTCTATGTTCAGTGATAGGCTACGGATTATTGGGACTCAATATAGGATTATCAGCATGGACTAATTTTACAAATGATAATTTAACAACAAAACAACAATGGATTAGTTTTGGAGTAGATACTGCTTATACATTAGGAACATTTGGAATTGGTTATGCTGTTGGTGCTTTAGTTTCATTAATTCCAGGTGTTGGAGTATTTATTGCTCCATTTGTATCAGCTGGAGTTACATGGTTTATTGATTGGACAAACGAAAAGTGGGGGTGGGTAGATGATGTCAAACAATGGTTCAATGACTTATAAAAACAAATGGTTATCATTTATTAATAAAGGTATAATGATTCTATTTCTAGGGTTGTTGGTGGTAATTGTTCCATGTTCATATTTATTATTTACGTATTGGGCAGAAATGCCGATATTCATTAAAATTTTTTGGCCAATTCTATTAGCAATTATTTTTATAGGAATAATAATTACACCTTTAAATGGAATGATTATCACAAAAAAAGGAACTATATTATTCTTACCTGACTTTAGATTGAAGAAATTTAATATAAAAGATTTAGAGAAAATAACAATAGTATTTTCTGAATGGGAAAATAACAAGTATTCAGTAATGGTAAAATTTGTATATAGAGATGGCAAGGTTTTTAATAAAGATTATTCAAAACAATTTAGAAATATGAAAAATAAAAAATTAGCTATATCAATGTATACAATAACTAAAAGAAAAGTTAATAGAATTTGTAATAAGTTATTAGATCTAAGCATTTGTGTAACTACAATTTTGGATAAGAATAGAAATATAACATATCAAAGTAAATAAAAAAATGCACAAGCGAAGATTTTAAAAACGGCATTTTCCTAAGTGCGTTAATTAAATAATAAATTATCTAAACAAGCTTACCATTAATAAAATAGATTTATTTTGGTTATCCTCAAGGTATTATTCCCCAGAACTTTGAAGATTTTATAAGTCCTGATGATGTAGAGTATCTAGACCCTGAGAGAATTAATGGATTAACTTATATGTGTACTGCCCAAATGACTTAGTGAATTATAAACATAGATTCGTTTCTTTAGAAAATTTTAGTGTTTCATTAGTTGGCGTTGGTGATATTGGAACAGTTACAGGAATGGCAGGAATACTAATTATTCCTAATAAGAACACATACTTTGTTGGAATAGAAGCAAAAGCGGCAGCATTTACTGCTCGTGGTGGAGTACAATTTGATATTTTTGATACACAAATTGAAGTTGGTGGGTCTGTAACTGCTTTATCTGCTGGAATACAATTCGGTATAGCTATTAAAGATGGTGAATTCTATTATAAGAGTGGATTTGCTCTATTATTTGGTTATGATTTTTATATAAGAATTAAGTTTGCATAGGAGGGAAAAATATAGTGAATAAACATTATTATAGTTTTGGTAATCTTTTTAAAATAAAATTTAGAAAACATTATTGCTATAAATGTGGAACAGACCTATCAATTATTACCCATAAAAAAATAGTTTCTCCAAAATCTGAAGAAGCAAAATATTATGATTTTAGTAATGGTGTAGATGGTGGAGTTATGGTTGGTTCATGCGAGTTTATTCATAAAGTATTTTATTGTCCCACCTGTTTAGAGGAAATCGAATTTGTGTTCCAGTTGAGTTTTGAAGATTTAAACAATTTTATTAAAAAAATAAAACGGAAATTTTTTAAAAAAGAAATTACTTTGGCATTCAAAAAAACATTTGAAACAAAAGAAAACAAATATGTAGATAAAGTGATTAAGTTGGAAGATATTCAAAATTTTTGTCTTTTCATTTATGTGAATGATAAAGAAATATTTGTATCAAAATTCCCTTTGTTAAGAAAAAAAAGTTGGGAACGACCATATTATTTTAAGATTAATGCAAAAGAAGTTGTTGAATATTTAAATCGTAAATTACTTGAATAGAAGTTCAAAGTGGGTATCCCACTTTGTAGGGTATCGAGAATGCATATGTTGCATTCTCCTTATCCTGCCTAAAAAATATTAAATAATGCAACAAAATCATTCCTAGCAACCTCCATATATGAACAAAATATTGATAAAATTTTAATAGTTTATAGGGCCTTTAATTTTACATAACTCCTGTGAATTTTGTTGATCCTAGTGGACATACTCCAAAATGGTTACAGGGATTGGAGTCGTTGCTGGCGGTATAATTGGTGGTGCAACTACAAACTGGTCTACTGAAGGAATTTTAGTAGGAATGGGAATCGGTTTTGGTGGTGGTGCTATTATTGGTGCTATAGTTGGTGGAAGTATAGGTGCATTTCAATACACGAGTGCAGTTAGTCAGTGGGGGTCTGCAGGTGGCAGAACAGCGCAACAAAATATGATTCATCATTTTAACAAGCATGTAATCGGAGACGGACATAGTTATCTTGGAAAAAATGTTATTCAATATAAAAAAAATGCTAGCAATTTCTTTAAAAACAATAGTTCTTTAATGAAGTTAACTAGTAGTGGAAATTATGTTATTAGAGCATCTTTTGCTGGGCATAGTGCTGGAGGCTTCTTTGATTTAGCAGGAATAATATTTTCATTTTTCTAAATATGGGAGGATTAATATGACTTATACTAATGAGGAAAAGCGAGTTGCAAAAGATTTTATTGATTGTAAGATTCCAAATTATATTTATGATTATGATGAAGAATTCAATAAAAAGCATAATTTAAGTGTTGACACTATGGAATATTATGAAGCATTATTTGATTTTGCTCATTGTATTATAGATGGTATTAATCTTGAATCTAATTTTTCAATAACTTTAAAGAATAAAGAATTTTATTTTTTGATTAAGCAACAAAATAAGAATTTTATCGAACAAAATTTTTGCGACAAAGCAAGTAAGTTGTTTGAAGTAATTAGAAAATATATAGAAATTTAAAATAAGAATTTTCTAGCAAAAAAAATAATATTTATTTTAAAGTGGTAGTAATGTAATTAAGCATTACCAAATGGACCTTAGACGATTTAATACCAACTACAAATTACTGTGGTTGGTATTTTTTTGTGGCAGAACAAGAATAAAATTGGGTTTCCCAATTGTTTAAAATACAAAAGTGTGGCACTTTTCTTAACCTGCCGATTTTTTTGAAGATTTTGCAACAAATTATATTGCTATTATCTATTGAGAATTAAATTTCAAATAGATTAAAAAATAGAATTTTATAATGTTTTATGCTATAATTTTAATGATGAACTAGGAAAATACAAAATGAATAATGAGATTGTAAGGCTTACTTTAGACTAAACAGTAAACTTTTTTGAGCGATATAAGTTTTGAATTTCTTGACTTATAAAGAATATCTTTACAGAAGGAGAACTGAATGTCTTAAATCGTATCCTTTCTGCATTAAATCAAATTTCAATGAAAATGGAAGATTGGGGTCAGAATTCAAATGACTTTTTTAAAATGACGAAAAAAGAAATTTTAGCTCAAAAAGGTACCAAATTCTTATGATGAAACTTAAAAAAGGCTCATGAGGAATATGAAACATTTTATGCATAAAATTTAACTAAAGCAGAAAAAGATTACATTGAAGTTTTAAAACTATTAGAAAAGAATTAATTAAACCATATTTTATAATTAAAGGAAGGAAAATGAAATATATGAGAAGATATATATATTCTAATTTGTTAAAAATAATTTTTTTTCCATTATTTCTATGTATTATTATATTATCATTTATTTATTTCATTTGTTCTTTAAGTTTGGATAAAATATTTAACTTACCAAGTTTATTAATTTTTATCTCTTGTTGTCTTTTATGGTTTATTCTTATCATTGGGATTATTATTTTAAATAAACGTTCGAAAAATTATTTATTTGTTGAAAAAGATAAAATAATATATAAGGGAAAAACTATTTATAAAGATAGTTTAACTATGAAATACTTTAAATTTCATATATCTTTAATTGCTCCAAACTTAGTTATTCCTAAATTGCATATTAATGGAAATGGGCTATCTGTCATATGTTATCTTTCTAAAAAAGAGATAAAAAAATTAGAGAATTTTGGTTATGAAATTAGATGGATAAAAAATTTATACAAATATGAACAATCAATAAATTGACTTAACAAAGTAAGTAAAAACCTAAAAAAACAAAGAAAAAATGTAAAAAGAAGTAGAAAAAGAATACAAATAATTGCCAAAAAAGCCATAATATGCT
>CAJUHL010000064.1 GCA_910586425.1 uncultured Bacilli bacterium | reverse complement strand
AATTTTAAATAGAGGGAAAGACGAGGCTAAAAAAGAGACAGCACTCAGAATGTTGCAGGATGGTGAATTATCAATTGATAAGATTGCAAAATATTCAGGGCTTGTAATCAAAGAAGTGGAGGAACTTGCAAAGCTTGGGACAGTATAGATTGGCTTTACTGAGGCAGTAGATCATATGATTTGCTGCTTTTTTCAATTAAATACGAATGAAGGAGAATGACATGGAAGAAGATATTAGAATGAATGGGGACTGGTATATACCAGAGACTGATGAGACAATAGCGGGAACATTGTATATTAATAAAGTTCAAAAGAAAATTCTGTTGCAGTTAACTAAGGTGGCAACTGAAGATGATTTTATTGGGAAGATTAAGGTACATGGGAGAACAGATATTATAAAGGGAAGTATTGATACAGGAGGAACAATATTACTGTATGACTGTTTAATTGGGGGACAAAATAATTGTCTGGGACAGCGGACTACAGTTTCTGTATCTGTAAAAGCAGCTTTTTGGAATCTTGATATAGAAAGTAAAGAAGAACTAATATTTCCCAAGGTAATTATAGATTTTGGAGAGATTCTCGACTGGACGGAACTCTGCAGTTTTAATTGGGAAGTAAAAGATGATTATAGAGATGAGAAACTGGCGTGGAATTATAATTCTGACATAGAATTTGAAATTAATAGCAATACCACATTGCGTATAGTTCCGCATCTTGGTTCAAAAAGTATGGGAAATATAACGACTAAAAAAGTGACTATTGAGCAGGCGGTATATATGCAGTTGGAATATCAAAAAGCTGTGTGTTGGGATGATGTAATAAAGGATATACAGATAATAAGCCAGTTACTGACTCTTGGCATAAACAAAGCCATTTATATTGAAGAAATATGGTATCTACATCAATCAAATAAAGATGAAAGAGGATTCATTAGTAAAAGAGATGCTTTTCTTGGAGATGCTAAAGCAGGAAAGCATCAGGCGGGGGATGGATGTATTATCTTTTTACATTATCTGATTTAACGGGAAATGCTTATCATTGTTTGAAAAACTGGTATTTCAAATATGATTTATTAGGATCTATTGTTGAACTATATGAAACAGCGTATAATTATCCAGGTATATCGAGTGAGATGCTATTTTTAAATCTGACCCAGGCATTGGAAACATATCATGCCAGATTTGTTAGTAATGATTTGAAAAAGTATATTAAATTAGTAGATGTTTTTTTGAGAAAAATTTATAAATTAACAGATGATGATGAGTTTGATGGGCATATATTGAGTTACCGTCAGGTGCTTATCGCACAGAATGAAGAGGGAGTGAGAAGTATTACATTAAAAAGCAGATTAGGATATTTATTTTTGGCCAGATTTGAAATTATATTCGAGTATTTGGATTATAAAATGGATGAATTTATTCAAAAGGTAGTCGACACAAGAAACTATTATACACATTATTCTATTGATAAGAAGGAAAAGATTTTTCCGAAACATCAAATGCCCTATGTGAATGGGATATTATTGGGAGTATTGCAGTATTATATTTTGAAAGAAATTGGTATTAAAGATGAACATATTAAGAAAGCTGTCCGTCAACAAATGGCTGGGGTATCGCATTCTTATGATGCTATAAAATAATGATGAAAATATATAATAAAGGATATTATTGAATGATGTATTTTATAGGACACAACTGTGAAATGGCTAATCGGTTGACTGTTTTTTGTATATATGAAACATACTTTTCTGTCATTCCAACTTGACACTAATTCACCGTCAATTTTGCCCCAACTTAGCATTATCGTACCATACGCCCCACGAAGTTATGCGGGTTTCAGCGATTTTCACTCAAAAAAAGTGAAAAAAGTTTGTGACAATAACTTGACATACGCGGGGTATGGGGCGATTTGTGTGGAGGATAGTCTGCCGGGGTAGAAAAGCACGGATTTTTGAGACAAGGTGCATGCTATTTCGTGACGCTTGTTGTCGAATAAAGTGTTGCTACAGACTGACTAAAATTTTGTTGAGTAAATCAACTGGATTTGTTTAGGCGATTATTTTAAAGGAATTATATGTAAATCAAGTAAAAATCAACATCTAATTAAAGTATTTACATAAATTAGACGTTGATTTTTACTTGATTTAGGGTATAATATAATAGAAGTGTCAATGAAAAATGAGGAGATTATTATGCTGATACAATTTAACTTTAAAAATTATAAATCATTTCGGGATGAAGTATCACTGGATTTATCAGCCACTAAGATTACGGAACATGAAAGCCATGTGGTGGATATTGCCAATGACAAACTGCTAAAGGTTGCTGCAATTTACGGAGCCAATGCGAGTGGAAAGTCTAATGTATATGATGCATTTGATTATATGACTTACTATGTGTCAGAATCTTTTAACTTTGGGGGAGAGAAAGATAGCCGCCGGAAAACAGAGAATAATTATATGAAAGTCACTCCTTTTTTGTTTGATAGAAAGAGCCATGACGAGGAAACTACATTTGAGGTATTTTATGTAGATAATGCTGAGAATAGTGGAAAAATTTATCAATATGGATTTTCGTTGAAAAACGATGAAGTGGTAGAGGAATGGCTATATTCTAAAGCCAAAACAGCGAGGAACAACTATAGAACAATCTTTTACCGAAAAAAAGGTGAAGAATTGGAGATGAATGGTTTTTCTAAAAGCCATATAGAAAATATCAAAGCATCCTTAAATAAAGAAACACTTATTGTTTCATTAGGAACGAAACTGCGGATTGATAAGTTAAAAAAGGTAAGAGACTGGTTTTTAAATAATGACATTCTTGATTTTGGTGATCCGGCAGAAAATTACTTTCGCTCAAGAGTGCTTCCGGAAGGTTTTATAGACAGCAAGGAAGTGCAGGCGAATGTAGTAAAGTATTTTGCATCTTTTGATGAGGCAATTCAGGATTTTAACGTAGAAGAGTTGCTGCAAGAAGATGAGAAAGATACAGGCAAAGGTTATAAGATTGATGCGTTACACAAAATGGTGGACAGTCAGGAGCTGGCATCTATTCCTTTAAAATTGGAGTCCAGTGGTACGTTAAAAATGTTTGCGCTCTATCCTTCCTTAAAAGATGTGCTGGATCATGGGGGTACACTGTTTGTTGATGAGTTAAATGCCAGATTGCACCCGTTGTTGGTACGGAATATAATATTGACCTTTTTGTCCCCAGAAATCAATACACAGAATGCACAGTTGATTTTTACGACTCATGACGTCTGGCAGTTTTCTAATGAATTGCTTCGCCGGGATGAGATTTGGCTGGTCAATAAAAATAGGGATGGAGTTTCTGAATTATATTCTCTGGCTGACTTTAAAGATGAAGAAGGCAATAAGGTACGTAGAGACGAGGCTTTGTCTAAAAAATATCTGACAGGCAGTTATGGGGCCATTCCTGCCTTGAAGCCCATGGAAATGCTGACTGGGAGGACTTTGGATGACGAGTAAAGGGAAAGGCAAACCCAGTGACCGCAGGGCTGGGAAACGAAAAGACCGGAATAATCGGGTAGGAACAAGGATACCTGAATTAGGGTATTACCTGATTGTAACTGATACGGAGGAAACAGAGAAGAATTATTTTGAAGGTTTGAGAGATAGCATTCCTGTGGAACTAAAAGACCATTTGGTTATAAAGGTGGAAAGGGCAAAGACCGCAGAACTGGTGAAAAGGGCGATGGAACTTAACGATGCAGAATCGCAGTATCGGATTCCATGGATTGTTTTCGACAGGGATCAGGTAAAGGATTTTGATGAGATTATAAGGCTGGCAGAGGGAAACGATATCAATGCCGGATGGTCTAACCCGTGCTTTGAAATATGGATGTTTGCATACTTTGGTGAGATGCCCGCTATCAAGGAATCTTATATATGTTGTGAACGGTTTGCGGAGAAGTTTGAGAAGGTAACAAGGCAAAAGTATTCTAAGAATGATAGGGATATTTATCGGAAACTGGTGCAGCATGGGGATGAAGAAAAAGCGATTCAGATAGCAAAGCGATATTACAAAAAGTGCATAGAAGATGGGAAAATGAAGCCATCGGAGATGTGGCCGGCGAGTATAGTGCAACGGTTGGTGGAAGAAATACGAAGAAAAGTTGAGAGCTGATGATATGTCGGATATAGTTAGTAGGAGGAATGAGGTTGAAAGATTATTTGTTAAATGTTATGGAAAAGCGAGAATGTGGATTATATTTGTGTGAGTTGCCTACTGGTAATGGTAAAACATTTGATTCGGCACAGGCGATGAAGAAATATGCGGATTCTATAGAGGACAATACCAAGATAATCTATCTCACAACTTTGAATAAAAATCTTCCCGAAGATGCGCTGAAAGCAGCCTATGGAAGTGAGGAGCTATACAAATGTAATGTATTAAGATTGCGTTCCAATTTTGATGAAGTGGTTGAAAAGATTCTTGATATTGAAGTCCCAGAAGAGATGCAGACAGATACATATATAAAATTACGTAAAGTTGTTTCTCTTTATCGAGATGCTGTAGACAAGCAATATGCAGATAAAGAATACATAAAGGAGTTAGCAGATAGAATAACAGAGGAAGACAGACTGCTTCGTTATGAGATAACAAAGCGGTTGAAAAAATGTTTTTCATCAAAAACACAACGTAAAAAAGCCATTAGAGATAAGGCTGAGTATCAATGGATTGGAAAATTATATCCGGCAGTATTTACAGACGACTATAAAATTCTGTTAATGAGTGTTAGTAAGTTTATGAAGAGAAATTCTATCCTCATTGATACCAGTTACGAATTTTTAAATTCCGATTTAATTGAGAAAGCAGTGATAGTTATTGATGAGATTGATGCAACAAAAGATACAATACAAAATGAACTTATTGAGAAGTCATTGGCAATGCAGGCGGATTACATTCAGTTGTTTCGTCAGATATACCGTACGTTGAATCCAAATGATTTTTCATCTGATATGAGAAAAGCAATGGAGCAGATTGAAAAGGTTGGTAATAGAAACACGCTTACTTCATTAATCAGTGAAGCCAGGAAAATTGCAGAGAATTACCATGTGAGATTGAGCATAAAGACAAGGGAAGATTTGGCAGAACAGAGGCAGATTTTTTTATTTAATGATGGTTCTTTTCACACTGTTTTAAAGGATGACGCGCAATATATTAGGGCAACATTGAACGAAGAAGATAATCGTATAGATGTTTTCTTTGAAGGCAAGGAAAAGTTTTTTAAAAACAGGAATAAAGAAAGAGATATTGTTTTATATAGTCTTTTACGTGAAATCAATTTATTTCTTTTGCATTTTAGAATGTTTTCTATGGAATGGGCAAGAAATTATATGGATATTGTAAATAATTCTCGAAGTGGAATTATGGATGCGATGAGTTTAGAAAATGCGATTAGTTCTATTTTAAAACGATTAGAATTGACCAATAAGCAGAGGGATTTACTTATGGGCGAAACCTGTCAAAGGGTTTGTAATAATCATGATTTGATACTGGAAGACGCAAGCTTTTATCAGGTTGGTATGGAATATTATGAATTTGAAGACAGTGATTCACATCATGACAATACGAATCTTAATTTTGTTAAGGTATATGATACACCTGAAAAAATTATATTATACCTTTCAGGAAAAGCAACTGTGTTCGGAATATCTGCAACAGCTGAAATTGATACGGTTGTAGGAAATTACGATTTAAGATATTTGGAGGAGCAGTTAAAAGAACGTTTTCACAGAACCCCGCATTATTTAAAAGAAAAAACAAAGAATGCTTTAGAAAAAAGGTGGAGTGCGTATATAGCCGGAGATATCAAGGTACATGGAGAGATAATTACAAGTGATATACATGGATTTCATGCAGAAAATTACTGTAAGACATTTATTGATGAAGAAATCGCACGCTATTCAGCAAACATGATTACCAATATGACCAACAACGAATATCAGATAATAAGATACTGCAATATACTTAAAGCTATGTGCATTTTTAATAAGACTGAGGATATTCAATCAATGTTATATCTGGGGATGGCATTGCCCAGGAAAAATAATCCGGGAATGGATGAAACTGTTTTGACGAAGTTATTTGAGTATTCCCAATTTGCAATTCATCAAATAAAAAGTAACCTGTACTTTTTGAAGGGGGATAATTTTGATCAGGATAAGGAAGCGCTACAACAGAGATTAGGATGTGGTGAAAAAATATTTGTTATGTCATCTTATCAAACTATAGGAGCAGGGCAAAATTTGCAGTATAAAATTCCAGAACACATGACAGGTGTGCAGTTGGGGGAATTTGATGAAAATGATAACAGATATTTATATAAGGATTTTGATGCTTTGTATTTGGGCAATATAACAAATATGACAGTGAATACATATCAGGAAGATAGAATTAATCCTCATGAATTATTGCAGATGCTTTTTCAAATTGAGGAGTTGTACGAAAATGGTGAAATGAATTATTCTGATAAGGAACAAATGTTAAAACTTGCTTTTCGTTCATATACGGGAACTGAACAATATACTTTAAACAAATTATACAAATTGAAAAGCGTTGTTGTACAGGCGAGCAGAATGGTTTTGCAGGCAGTAGGGCGTATGTGCAGAACGTTTGTTAAGAATCCTAATATATATTTGTTTGTAGAATCTGAATTGTTAGAAAAATTGTATGTTGGTGAATTGAAAAAGCGTATATTACCACCTGAAATGAAAAAAATAGTTTCTATGCGTGAAACGTTGGGAAAGGATTATCTGCCAGAAGAAAATACTTTGCTAAATAAAGCGGAAAAGATATCATCAGTGGGTCTTTGGACCATACATAGAATGTTGGCAAAAGATTGGACAAGGGAAAGTATGCAGTTATGGGAGCATTTAAGGACATTGGTTTTACAATATCCGACAGCAAATATATCTGATTGGGAGGATAATGAGTATATACAAAAACTTTATATTACAAGCGGTGTAAAGCAGAATCGGTATATTTATTCACAATATTCGGATTTTAACGATGTTACAATAGATTTTGGAAATGACAAGGTGGCGTTTAGAAATAGTAAAAGAGCAAAAATCAAAGGTAATTCAGATGAACTTGCTATTTATGAAATGAGTGAAAACGAATCAGGATTGCAAGGAGTATTAAAGTATCCGGGAATGAAATCTTATTTTGAAGAAAAAGGATATGCATTAGAATTTCATATGAATGAATATCTTATGAGTCCGGTTCTGTTTCATAATATTTACAAGGGAGCCCTAGGAGAAGTAGCTGGCAAATTTATATTGAGTAAAGAACTGGGGATTGAGCTGAAATCAATAACAGAACCGGAATACTTTGAATTTTTTGATTACAGGCTGTCTGATGGCGTGTATGTTGACTTCAAAAATTGGAAATTTACATATGTGCAGGATAGGGATGAAATCAGAAAAGATATATTGAGAAAGCTGGATTATATAGGAGCTAAACGTGTTTATGTAATAAATGTTGTATCGGATAAAAATTACAAGCCAAGTGCCATTGTGGATCAGCGATTGGTGGAGATACCGAGGCTGGTTAAAGAAGACGGGACGATATGCTATGATAATTTACATATGATTCGCAGGGAGGATTTTGAAAATGTTAACGAATAGAATTAATGTAACTTATAATATGGAAAATATTGATTCTGACTTTGATATTTTTAGGGTTGAGAAGGCTAATAAGGACTATTATGGTTGTAACATATTGGATTCTGCTAAATATGAGTTTAAGGCGGTAGCCGTTCAATGGAGTTTTGGGGCAACTGCACTGGTGCTGTTTCGTAAAGGCGATGTAACAGAAAGAAAATTTAAAGATAGCATTATGGAGGAATACAAAGATGTAAGAATTCAGAAAATCAATGTATTTGATAGTGAACAGTGTGATAAATATTTTTATTATGAAAACAGACTGCTTGCTCAATTGTTGATAAATTCAATGAGAACACCTAAATTTGATGCATTTATGTATAATAATCTGACAGGTAAGCTTTTTTACCATGAACCTTCATGGAGCCATAAGGATAAAATAACGGGCGAAATAAACTTTATTAGATTTTTGGAGATTGTTATTGACCCTGGGATGTATCTAAATCTGGAACATAGAACCTTCAAAAGATGTAATAGTGCGGGAGCCGGGTTATATGTGATAGATTCAAAAACGGGTGAGTTTAGAAAGAAATTAAAAACGGACGTAAATGTTATTACATACAAAAAGGGCTCGTTACCACATAACCATTTTAGGGTGGATAATTTTGATATTACGGATTATGCACATTTCAGAAAGAGTAAGATGGGTATAATGGAGCATTTTTTAAGAGATGTGAAAGATAATCTTTCCAGATATATTACTATAGAAATGATGGAGCGGGAAGATGCAAAGGAATTTAATATTTCGAGTCTGGAAAAACAGGGAATATCGGAACATCAATATGGAGAAATACTACAGAAAAAAGGAGTTGTTATTGTAGACGAAAATAAATCTGAAACATCAGATGATATTGTTGGAAGATTAAAATATGAATTGCAAACGTATTATGGCATCGAAGCCAGTGTAGGAGAAGTGTCCCCGAATGCATATAATATAAGAATTATTCACGATGGTGAGTTTTATGCTGAAAATGACATCCATGATCCTCATGATGATAACTTTAGAGGATATATCATTCAGCATATGACAGAAGAGGCAGAACATTTTACAAAGTCACAAGGTGGCTCACCTGCTGTGAAAAAGATAATACAGGAATTGATTATTAAAGGCGATGTGAGAGATAAGCTGATTTCAATTTTTGACTGGAGAAGACTTGATTCCGGAAAAGAATGGGCATTTGTTATCAGGAGAAAAAACAAGACGGAGTTTAGAAAGAGTACAGAACATACGAATGACATTAATAAAAAGGTGTATAGCAATTACAACTATTATCGACTAAAAATTGATAGTAATGGTGAACTGGAGTTTGATACGTTTTGCGATAGTGGTCAGGATGACACGGAGGAGTGGAGCAAAATATGTTATGCATATGATTTTGTGGAAAAAAGACATTGTGGTGCCAAAAATCAGGTAGAAGGTTTAGTGTGCGCCCAGCAAAGGGTATAGTGTTTTATGGGTGGAAATCCCATTCGGTAA
>CAJUHL010000063.1 GCA_910586425.1 uncultured Bacilli bacterium | reverse complement strand
ATAAAGAGCTGTGAAAAACTAACTTTTTAATAGTTAGGTTTTTTCACAGCCCCTTTTTATTTTTCTTAAAAATTCTCTCTTTTTCGCGAATATTTTACAAAATTTGCAATAAATGGTATGATTACATCCGAGAAGGGAGGATATAGTAATGAAGGAGTTGAAGAAATTAATAAATAGATTGTTATTATGAAATTGTTTTTTTATAAAACATCGTTAAGTTGCAAATAAAAGGAAGGGCAAAAATGGTACTTAAGAGTACTGTTTTTGCCCTTTTTTGGTCTTGATTAGAGTAAGAAGGGAGATGGGATAATGAAAAGAAAAAATACTATGGACTTACTGAAAGAAAATTGTCTTGCAGAAAATATAGATTTATTTATACAATTTAAAGAAGAAATAAAGGACTTCTTTTATAAATATGATTTATTTAATTGTGATAATATGTATACTATAATTTTTGAGTGCCTAAATTCCAAAAGTTATATGTCATATGCAAAGATTAGTGAATATGCAGCTATTAATATTAAAGGTGTAATAAAGTTTATGGAGAAATATGAAAATTTTATTTCTAAGATGTTAAGTCTACCAAAGTATGAAAAACTGAAAAATCTTATTATCATAAAATAATATTGTTGTCAATACCCAAATTGGGGTATTTTCATTTAATAGAATCCTATTTACAATAGAAATGTATTAGGTAGCTACTAGTACAATTGTAAAATAAGATCTTAAATTACGAATATAAATAGGAGGATAAATATGGCTTTTCAAAACAGACAAGCAGAACATTTGAATCGTAAGAAACTAATTGTTCGCGATATAGTAAAAGATTCGAGTGGGAATATAGTGAGTTTGACAGTAGACGTTGAACGAGCAGAGGGCAGAGTTAGTGTAGAGGGAACAGCTTTAAATGCAGATACACTTAATGCAGAAATTAAAAATGCAGTGAAGTCTGTAGTTTCTGCAATTGGACCAACTTCACAAACTCAAGCTGTGTATGATTCTAGCACAAAAGTTGCTACAACAGAATTTGTATGGAATGTTTTAATAGCTTTAGGACACACAAAGATTAATAACCCATCTACAGGTGGTGGTTCTGGTTCAAGTGGAACATAAAATGGAAGGAGAAAGTACAATGACAAAAATTTTAAGTCATACAGGAAATGAGGTATATGTTGGACATTTTCAAGGTAATGCCATGAAAAAGTCTATGGATATTATAGAAGAATATAGTGCCAATAGAATAGAAATTAGTCCACGTATATCTGTAATTACAACATTTACAAATAAAAATAAGGCAATTACAGCTTTACAATTAGAACTAAGTAATATGCCATATATTAATGCTTGTCCTGAGGGAGTAGAGGAATGGACAAACATTGATAAAATTAAATACTATGTAGGAGCTCTAGAACAAACAACCTCAGAGTATTGTCTATTAGTTGATGGATACGATGTTCTATTCTTTAAGAATTTGGATGAAACATTTATTCAAAAATTTGAACATTTAAACACTAAAATATTATTTAATGCAACAAAAAACAATCATCCAAACATGGAAATTGACATTATTGAAAATAGAGATTCATTAGGAGAATTCAAATATTTAAATGCAGGGGTTGTTTTTGGAAAAACACAAGATTTATTAAAATTTTATAAAGAAGTGTTAATAACAACGCAAAGAAAAGATATTATGAATCCTTGGAATAGTGAACAGTTGTTTGTGAGAATTGTTGCAAATGGCAATCCCGATGTATCTTTTGACCATCAATGTGCCTTATTTCAGACATTCTCAAAAACAGAAAAAACAGTTTGTGGGAATACAGCAATAATCATATAGTGCATAAGGTCATAGATGTCTTTTATCTAAGAAACTATGACCTTATTTTTTAAAAGAAAGGAAGAAAAGAATGAATCCAGAAAATATACATTTATATCTTTCTATTTTAGCACCTACGTTAACTTTATTGTGCACAACGGTTGTTTTCTTGCAAAAGTTTGTTAAAAATAAAAAACTTAAGCGA
This sequence comes from uncultured Bacilli bacterium, assembly GCA_910586425.1. The sequence continues at coordinate 7,216 of CAJUHL010000063.1, read as the reverse complement.
GTATTAGAAAAAACAGAACAAATTACTAGGGAAATTATTCCTTGTATAACAGAAGCAGAAAAGTTTTCTAATTATAGTGGTGCTGAGAAAAAAGAATATGTAATGACAAAACTAAATCAATTTGCATTAGAAAATCATATTAAATTTAATCAAGAAGAGGCTTCTAATAGGATTGAGGAGCTTGTGACTTTAACTAAAGTTGTTAATGTTAAAGATGTTACTATTAACAAAGAAGTTGTTCAAGATGAAATAGAAAATGATTCTAAAAAGCAAATTGAACAAAAAATAAAAAATATTATTGAAGGGATGAGAAATTAATATGCAATTTAAAAATTCAAAAATAACTTATGCGGCTCATTCTTATATTGACTTTATTTCAGATGCAGGTACAGCTAGTGTAAATGCTTCTGTTGCTGAACTAATTTTTAGACATACGGATATGGAAATGGGAGAAGGAACCTTTAAGATGGGGCTTTCTCATATTTACAATAATTATTGTCATATTGTTGATACAGGAGTAGGTACCAATTGGAAATTAAATATTCAGCAATATATAAAACCTTATGATTCAAGTATGAGATTAGAAGGGTTTAATGTCGGTGATTACTTATATTTAGATGGGGATGGTTACATTCATAGATTTGTAAAATATGATGGCAATCGTTACCTAGATACCCTGGGAAACGGAATGACATTAGTTACTTCTTACAACTCATATCAAATTCAAGATGCACAAAATAATGTTTATGATTTTAATTCAGCAGGTAATTTAATTAAATTATCTATAGAGGGAAACCCAAATACTATTATAAAGCATATTGAATTAGATAATTTAGGACGTCCTATAAAATTCTATGATAGTAGAAGTATAGGAAAAAGAGAACGATATTTTAGATTTGAATATAAAAATTCACTACTTTATAAAATCTCATTAATTAGTCTGGGTATAGAACTTGAGAGTATTTACTATTCATATATTGGAACAAATTTAAAGTCAAACTATCATTTTATTAACAATGCTTTATCTCAAGTTGCCTTATTTAAATATGATTCAAGCGATAATCTCATTTTTGCTACAGCTACACCTAATGGACTGGCATTAAAGTTTACGCCATATGCAAGTAAGATCATTGTTGAAAAAGGAATATCTAAGCTTTATTTAAGCTCATTTGCTGCATTAAATGATGGTTTATATTCGGGCGAAACTATCCCTATTCCGTCAGTAGAACCGGAAATCGGCTTTAAAAATGTTAGAAAAGCAAAAGGAAATTTTATTGTAGAGACTAGTAATGATGGATTATACCATTTGGGAGAAATATCTGCCTTTGAAACACTTCAGGATGAAACTGTTATTCTTGAAAGTTATGATAGTTTTGGAGTATCAGATAGTTCAATAATTGAAAAAACCACATTTAATCATTATTCAAGTTATTCGTCAATAAAAAGTGATAAAGATATAGAATATCGCTATTATCATAATAAAAAAGGATTTGTTACAGGTGTCTTTGAGGTTGAAGGAAACCATTTAAGAACATTGACAAAGGATAATGGAATCTCCATTATGTATGAGATGCCCAAAGACTATTACCAAGAGACTATTAATAATAAAAGTATAGTAACTGCTACCATTGGTAAAAGCATTAAATGTCTAGATAAGGATAATAGAGATTGCGGTTTTTTTACTGGAGGAAGAACTCTAAAAGCATATAGAGATAAGGATGGATTAAATTATATTAACTTTGTAGCATCCTTTTGGATTAATGTTTCTTGTACAAATGCCTCTTATATGAAAGTTTTTTTTGAAATATTTCATATGAACTGGATAAAAAAAGAGATATTCATTGATAAAACTGCAAACAATGCATGGCAATATGTAACGCTTTCCTTTTCCATTCGAGATGATGATCAATCAAAGACATACGATTTTGATTCAGCATATATTAAAGTTCTAACGGATGGAACAGGAACTTATCAAGTTTCTGACTTTAGAATTAAGGAAGGTGAAATGTCTAAATTAAAAATATCTAATTTTAATGCTAGCCAACCTTCCATTTCAGAATTTTATAGTGTTAGACTGCAATTAACGAATGGCAGATCTCAAACAATTCTTTTAGATCATGAAAACTTTTTAACTGATTCAGATATCTTATTTGCCTACAAAAATAGAATGATTCGAGGAGAATCAGGATTTGATTTTGTATATTGTGGAAATACAAAAAGAATAGCTAATGTAACAAAAGTATATTTTAGAGTTTATGAGAATATGGATTATACTGGAATGAAGAATGAATATGAAATTTATTCTGATTCAGGAATTAAATTTATTACACATTCCTCAGATAATAGTTGCGTTACAAGCAAATATTTCTATTTTTATGCTAAAAAACTTGAGGAGTATAATGAAGTTTCTATTAATAAATCATATTTTGGTGGTAAAAATTCAACGGTAAGCGATTATCAAGGAAGAATTTTACAAACAGTTGATGCTTATAAGAAAAAAACGGTAAATGAATATGACTTATATGGTAATCTTATAAGTACTACAACTGCATTGGAGGACGATTTTGGTTCAGATAATAAGGTAAAATCTGGTAAAAAAAGATTTTATACTAGATATATATATGATGATGAATCTGAAAATGGAAAAAACCGTGAAATGGTCATTGATACAAAGGTTCAAAATTCATCTGTGAAAATTAGAAAAAATTCGCAAATGTTGAACACTGTGGATTCTGTACAAGTGGGAAATAATTATACACAAAATTTTTCTTATGATTTATTAAATCGTGTAAAAGAGCAATCTATAAACTTTGATTTCAATAAAAAGGTTTACCATCATTTTGAATATGATTCCCTTGGGAGAATTAAAGCAATTACAGATAATGAAAAGTATAGGTTTGGTTTTGATTATGATATTTATGGGAATATAAAGAAATATTACATAGAAAAAAATAAAGAAATTCTTGATGTGAAATCTAAATCTGTTACGCCTAATGGTAGTTCGTATGGTGGCGATTTACAAGAAGAAATTAATCATTTGACAAATTGTAAAATCACTACTGAGAAGGATAAGTATGGTAGACCTAGAAAAATCTTTTTTAGCGATATCTTTTTTAAAAAAGTTGAATTTGAATATCAAGAACAAGATGCTCACATTAATTCAAATAGTTATTCTACTCCATTAGCTGAAAGTCAAAGTATAGCAAAAATTAAACATATCAACGATAGTTTGGATGGAACTCAAACAACATTTTGGTATGATAATAATAATGATGCTTGTGGTTATAAAATTGAAAAGAATGATAAAGAAATTTTAAGAATTCAACAGTTAGATTCGCAAAATACCAAATATGTTATTGGAAATACACATTATAAGACCTCTGTTGAAAAGAATAATATTTATACCGCTCCTCAAATAATTAAAACATCTGTTTATGATGATCAAAAAGATGATGGAAAAGATGAATGGAAAGAAGTCAAAAAATTTGGGTTCTCATATGAATATGATAATATATTAGGCGTAGTAAAAAAGAAAAATAATAGTGATTCTTCTTTAGAATACAACTTTATTCCAAAAGATAATACTGTCTTTTATTCTAATTTAGTTCAAAATTCAACTCATAAAATAAAAGATTGTACATATCAATTTGATTATAGTTATGATGAGAATGAAAATATTAGAAGAATTCATTCTACCAAAAATGGAGATACTGATATTTCATATTCTTATGACAAATTGAATCGACTAAAAACAGAATATAATACTCGTCAAGGAATAGATAATACATATAGTTATTTAGATAATAATAGTCAAGATATTAATAGAGTGACAAAGGTTTTTCAAGGTACTACGAAGGTTAAAGAATATGAATATGATGAATTAAATCGTTTAACTAAATATTATAGAAATGGTTCTCTAATAAAAGAATTACAATATCATGAAAACAATTTGCTTCCTCATCATATTATAAAAAATGGCAATTCCTACAAATTAGGTTGGGAGAGAGGTAATTTATTAAGCTTTTACTTAAATACATTTTTCACTTATAATTATCAAGGAAATCGTGTTACTAAGGATAATTCTGGTGGTATTAAAGTTAAATATTATTATGATGGGTCTAAACTATTGGGAGAAGACTACTCTAATGGTATTAAACTGAGATATATGTATGACTTAATGGGTATAGCAGGAGTTAGATATATTGCCTCCGATGGAAGCATTATAGATTATGACTATGCAAAAGATGGTCAAGGAAATATAGTGGCAGTCATAAAAGATGGTGTAATCATCACTGAGTATTTTTATGATGCTTGGGGAAATACAAAAGTTAACATATTAAATAATTCAGATCCATTTGCAACTTTAAATCCAATTCGTTGGAGAGGGCATTATTATGATAGTGAAACAGAAATGTATTTCATTAATGGTCGTTATTATGACCCTAATCTATGTAGTTATATTGATTCTATGGAAATAGAAACAGTTTTAGATTCATCTAATACAATTGGTGCCTTAAATTTAAATGCGATATGCACAGACAACCCAACAGATTTGGGAGCAAATAACTTTACAGTATTAACAAATACGGATTTAATGCCTGATCCAGTTTATGATCCCCTAGCTGGATATTCGTGGTGGGATAGGAACTGGAAGTCGGTCATCCGGTATGGGCTTTTTACATTAACTTTTGCAGTGTCGATTATTTTGATGTGTATTCCAGGAACTCAAGCCTTTGGAATAGGTATGTTTAATGCTGGATTAGGAGCAGCCATATCGGGGGCCGTTATTGGAGGACTGATTGGAGGTATAATATCTGCCATTCAAGGAAATGGGTTCTTTAAAGGATTTGCAGATAGTGCTATTACAGGCTTTGTAGATGGATTTACCGCAGGAGCAATTCTATATTGTGTATCAAGTGCAGTAAGTGCTATTTCAAAGAGCATTAAAGCATCTAATCAAGTATGTGCTAAGCCAGCACAATGTTTTGTAGCTGGAACGTTGGTAATGACAGCAGAAGGCTATAAAAAGATTGAAGACATTGAGCTTGATGATAAAGTATGGTCATGGTGTGAAGAAACAGGAGAAAAGATTTTAAATAGAGTGACTAACCTATTTAGAAATCAAACTCATGATCTAGTACATTTATCTATTGCTGGAGAAGAGATAACAACAACTCTAGGGCATCCTTTCTATGTTGTTGATTATGGTTGGAAAAAAGCTAGTGAATTAGTTGAAAAAGATAAAGTAGTATTATATAATAATGCCGTAGTTGAAGTAGACAATATATCTATTGAACACACTGAAGAGTTAGTTGATGTTTATAATTTTGAAGTAGAAAACGCTCATACTTATTATGTTACTACTAGAGGTGTATTGGTTCACAACGTATGTGCTACGAGCGCGGCAAATAAAATTGATGATTTACAATTTGAAAATGTAAAGCAATTAAATGAGCATTTTGCTAAACATGGTAAAGAATTTGGAGATTTAGTTAAAAATGTTGATGACTATAACCAATTGGCAAACTATGTTGTAAAACATGGTGAATATATCTCAGAGATGAATGGATATATACGCTTTTTCGGTTCAAATGGTAAAGCAAATTACGCATTTGTCGGATTGAAAAATGGTGGAAAAAATATAGCAACATTTGGTATTAGACATGTGGCAAATTTAGCAAAGCAGACAGCAAAATTCATTATATAAATATATACTATAAAAAGGAGAGGGATGCAATATGATTTCTATAACAAAACTTCAAGAAGAAGATTATGAAGCTGAAATATTAGTGAAAAATGAAGATTATAATTTACTATGTTATTGTACTTCTAATTTAAATTCTATAAAAGATATAAGGCTGCATGCATTTTTATCCCAAAATATTGTTAAGTCGGAAACTAATAATGAAAAAATAGTTAAATTGGATAATTATTATGCATATAGACTATGTTGTAAGGTGATAAATCGTGCAGAGCAACTTGTTGCTTTAGGAGAAATTAAAATATATTTGGATTCATCATTACCAGGAGATATAAAAAATGATGATTTTGTTGTATTTGAAGTGATGCGGTTGGATGTATTTTAATTAGAGGATAAATATAGACAAGGGAGGCATCTGTTATGATTTTTGAGAAAATTATGATACATACAATACCACTAGAGAAATTTCAGTTTGAGTAGGATAAATTACATTATCAAATAATTAATTGTATTAGAAATGGAGAAGAAAATGGATAAAAAAATAGTTATTGAAGAGTATTTACAAGGGAATATTTCTTATAATGATTTTCTAACCACTAAGGTACATTGGAAGTAAAAGAAGTGGGGATTTAGTCCAATTCATTTTTGACGAAATTGAAACTAAAAAACAAGTGATAATTGAACAATATTATTAGTGTTTTTATTTTAATAAACTTTTTAATATTTATTTTTATAGACAATAAATTTGGATTTTATATTTCATTTGACGGAAACACTATAGATTATGACTATGCAAAAGATGGTCAAGGAAATATAGTGGCAGTCATAAAAGATGGTGTAATCATCACTGAGTATTTTTATGATGCTTGGGGAAATACAAAAGTTAACATATTAAATAATTCAGATCCATTTGCAACTTTAAATCCAATTCGTTGGAGAGGGCATTATTATGATAGTGAAACAGAAATGTATTTCATTAATGGTCGTTATTATGACCCTAATCTATGTAGTTATATTGATTCTATGGAAATAGAAACAGTTTTAGATTCATCTAATACAATTGGTGCCTTAAATTTAAATGCGATATGCACAGACAACCCAACAGATTTGGGAGCAAATAACTTTACAGTATTAACAAATACGGATTTAATGCCTGATCCAGTTTATGATCCCCTAGCTGGATATTCGTGGTGGGATAGGAACTGGAAGTCGGTCATCCGGTATGGGCTTTTTACATTAACTTTTGCAGTGTCGATTATTTTGATGTGTATTCCAGGAACTCAAGCCTTTGGAATAGGTATGTTTAATGCTGGATTAGGAGCAGCCATATCGGGGGCCGTTATTGGAGGACTGATTGGAGGTATAATATCTGCCATTCAAGGAAATGGGTTCTTTAAAGGATTTGCAGATAGTGCTATTACAGGCTTTGTAGATGGATTTACCGCAGGAGCAATTCTATATTGTGTATCAAGTGCAGTAAGTGCTATTTCAAAGAGTATCAAAGCAGCAAATCAA
>CAJUHL010000062.1 GCA_910586425.1 uncultured Bacilli bacterium | reverse complement strand
CAGCTGGATAGAGTGTTTGGCTACGAACCAAAAGGTCGGGGGTTCGAATCCCTTCGAGCGCACCATACTTCGGGAAATGGCTCAACTTGGTAGAGCACTTGGTTTGGGACCAAGGGGTTGCAGGTTCAAATCCTGTTTTCCCGACCATTAAGATTATAAAGCCTTGAAATTCAAGGCTTTTATAATAATTGATTACTCATAGCCCTTAAAAAACACTTAATTTATTAAGTTTTTAGCAATTTTATAGATTTTGTTTTAAATGATTCAAGATGTCGATAGCTTTATCTTCATCATTTGGAATCATATGGGAATAAGTATTGAGTGTCATATTGATATCAGAATGACCTAGACGTTCGGAAATAACTATAATAGGTACATTCTTGGATAACAGTAAGGATGCATGACTATGCCTAAAGTCGTGTATTCTTATTTTTTTGACATTTGCTAAAGTACAATACTTATCTTTCTTTCTACCAATTGTTGTGGGTGCAAGTGGATTTATTCCACCGAAGATATACCAATTATCTTCAAAACCTACACATGATTGATAGAATTTTTTTAGTTCTTGTAATTGTAAAACCAAATCTTTATCAATTTTTACTTTTCGAATCGATCTTAAAGTTTTAGGAGTATTTACAATATACTTTTCATTTTTCTTTTCTTTGGAAATAGTCTTATTAATATCTAAAGAATCATTTATGAAATCATTCCAAGTAAGAGCCAAACATTCACCTTGCCGTAATCCTGTGTAATAAAGTGTTTCAAAGAATGTTCTATAAACTTGATCCTCTACAACAGATATAAATGTTTGATATTCTTCATAAGTCCAAAAATCCACATTCCTTTTTAAGTCCGTTTTTCTTTTAAAATTACCTGTCATGCTTGCAATATTTTGTTTGAGTCCATAGAATTTCATTGCGTAGTTTAATATCGTTACCATAGCACCGTGTAAACTACTGTTATATTTGTGTTTAAAGCCCTTTTCTTCGATTATACGTTGCCATTTGATATAAACACTATTGGTAATCTTATTTAATCTGTAGTCTTTGAAATAAGGAAGAATATAGTTATTGAATCTACTAACAACAGAACGATAAGATTGTTGTTTCAATTTTAAGCTTATATGCTCTTTATATACTGTCCATAGTTCGCTAAAGAGTAGATTCGATATTTCTGTTCTATCGGATAGTTTGAACTCTCTTTCAGCCTGTAAAGCATCTTTTTTGGTATTAAACCATTTTCTCTCAAATTGTTTGTGATTTCCATAAACATCTTCTGCATAAGTCCGAAATTTCCATTTCTTTGTTTTCTTATTTTGATATACTGGCATAATTGACTGCCGTATCATTCGCTATTACTTCTAAATACTGTTCTAACTTTGCCATTTTTGTGAGATATTCTAAATCAAGATTCAACTTTTCCACAATATATTGCATAGGAACAACTATTGTTTTTCCATTAGGAACTTCTTTTCCACAGTTATGAATCTCATCTATGATGGTATCTCGCATTTTAATAGCACTATCTCTACCACAATTCATAATCTTCATAATATCTTGAACATTAGCCCATGGTTTTGATAGGATGTTTAATAACTCGATACAGGACATTATTCACCTCCTCTCTATACTGTCGAATTTATCCGACAGTATCATTATAGAACGTAACTACAATATTGTCAAGAAAATCCGCCACTTTTTATTGAAAAATATTTTTGGGTATGATATGATTGTTGTATAAAGCCGATAAAGAAAGGATTTTTTATGAATAAGGAACAATTATTAGAGTTAGTAGATAGTTTAGAATTACCAAAGGAAGAATACTATATTTTATCAAGTGGATGTTTACTTTTATACGGATTAAGAGAACAGGCTAAAGATTTAGATTTATGTGTATCAACAGAATTGTTTGAAAATATGAAAGTAAAATTCAATATAGATTTAGCTTCTAAAAATGATTGTGGATTTTATCAATTAAATGATTTAGTAGAAGTTGTTGTTAATGATAAGCAAGAGTTCAATAGAGATTTTAAGGATGGCTATCCTGTAGAATCATTACAAAGTATTTTAGATTATAAGATAAATAGAAATGCACCAAAGGATCAAACAGATATTATCAATATTCAAAATTATTTGAATAACCAAGAAAAGCAAAAGAAAATGATGTAGAGGTGGTATCATGGATGGAAATAATTTAAAGTATGATTTAAAATTGATATTGTTAGGTGCTCGTGAGAAGAAAGGATATTCTCAAAGAAAATTAGCACGAATTATCGGTATCCATCATTCTACTTTAAATGATATAGAAAATGGAAAAATTAAAAAGATAGATGTAGAAGTATTAAGAAAAATTGCAGAGGAGCTAGATTTAAGTTTAGAGTTACTACTGAAAGCAGCAGGATACAATCAAGTGGTGAATATGTTTAAAACACAAAATGATCCGCTAGATAAAAAATCAACTAGGGATTTAAAAAATATGATAGAAAAGTATCAACAATCACAACTCGATTTATTGGAAGATTCTTATCAAAAAAGAGATAATGTGGCAAAATGTCGCACAAAATTACATCATATGATGATGTTGCTAGAAAAATATGATTATTACCAAGAAATATATCCAATCGAGAAAATATTAGCAGATGTGAAACAACTTTATGATGATTTGGAAATGAGTGCAGAAAAGTACGATTATAGTAAATTACCTAGAGAGGATTAGATGTCAATATGGAAAATATAGTAAGTTTTTTGATAGAAAATGATAAAGTTGTTTGTATAGAGCATAAAGTTAATCGTATAGGATATTATGATATACCAGGTGGAAAAATAGAGGATAATGAAACCGAAATGCAAGCAGTTGTTCGTGAATTTGAGGAAGAAAGTGGACTCATCGTTGAGAATCCAATTTCACGTGGGATAATGTATGTGAATTACCCTACAAGAAGTTTTATTTTTCATACTTACGTAGCACATGAATATAGTGGCGAAATCAAACAGTTTGAGGAAAATAATACCTATTGGATGACAATACAGGATTTGATTAGTAAACCAAAACGTTTTACCAATACAATTATGTTAGAACCTAGTTTCTTAAAGGTATTGTTAGATGAAACAAAGGAGTTTGTTTTAGCGGTTGATGTAGATGATAATGATAATGTTCTCAATCTTGATTTTAAGGTATGTAATTATGGTGATTTAAAATAATGAATAACTTAAATACGCAATATGAAAATAATCAATTTATTATTTTCTATAATCATAATGATGAAAACATTCAACAATTAATTACAACATTAGAATCAAAATCTAAAGAAATCATGAATTTCTTTGGTTTAGAAAACATTAGTCGAAAAGTCATTGTCAAAATCTATTATTCAATCGATGATTATAAGAAACACTTAATACCTTATCTTGAGGAAATGGGGGAAACTTATCATGATTGGATGATAGCTGATACTATGGATGACAATATTAATATGCTAGAATTAAGTCTTTGTCGAGAGTTAAGTTCTCATAGAAATGAAACGATTGAAGATCAAATGCAAAATATTTTACATGAATTTGCCCATATATGTCATCATGAATTGTTAGGGGAAAATAATTCACGTGGACATATATGGTTTTCTGAAGCACTAGCGACAAATTTGTCAGGTCAGGATTATAGTGGTACTGAAATTATTTGTACTTATGAAAAATTAAAAAATGACTTTAATAATGCCCCTAATAATTATCCAACATCGTATTTAATGGGAAAGTATATGATAGAGAACTATGGAAGAGATTTCGTATTAGATTTTATTAAAAATTGGCAATTATTAGATGAATTTGCTCCAAGATTATTTGAGGAAACCAAAGCCTTTTATAATAAAAATGAAATGAAAAAGAAATAGCCAACAAAACTATTTCTTTTCTATTGTAACTGTATAACCATATTTTTTAGCAATTTTCATTAAGGTTTCAAATGTATATCTTCTAGTGCCTCTTTCATAACCTTGAACAGTCATTCCACTTAATCCAATGTCTTTTCCAAAGTCAGGTTGCTTCTTGCCTGTCCATTCTCTTAATATTTTCATTACTTCTTTTTCTTTATAATCATTAGCAACTATTTTCATACACCACGCTCCTTATTGACAAGCATACACTATGTATGTATAATTGTGATATAATCCATTCAAGATGTATGGAATATTAGAAGGAGAGATAGAGTGTATCAGAATGATCCTTATAAAGGAACTAGGGATGAGATAAGTGGTAAAGATTTGGAGAAGGTAAGGTTAATCACATTAAAGGAAAAGGAATTTCGTAAAAATCGATATGTAGAAGAAATGGCTCATTATGCAATGTTGTGGTTAAAATATTTTAGAAATGAGAATACAAGTTATTATAATTTGGTAAATGCAGTTTTATGTGATGAGTTTCATTACAGTAAAACTGAAATTTCTAATATGGTGAATGAATCCATTTGTGTGCTAAAGAATAAGTATAATATTGATGTAACTTCCTATGATCCATTGATATTATCTTCATGTGTACCATTTTATCAAATCAAAGAGGATGTGAAGTGATTCACATTAGGCCAAAAAAGAAGTTAGGCTTGCTAACTTCTATATAAGGGTTTCAAAAGGGAAGATTCCCTTTGCACACCGTTATTGGCTTGCCAATATCGTAGTGTGTTACTAAAATGGTATTTTAAAATGTTATAAAAATAAGTTATAATGAGTTTGATTTATATAAGAGTAAATAGAACCTTTAACTTGTATTAATTTTGGTATACTTTCGTATCTTAATAGTGCATTGAACTGTTTTCTAGCGTTTTCAGACCAGTTATCAATAATTTTTGGACTTATAGCGATGTTTTCAGTACATAATGGAATAAGTATATTAAATATTTTTTTTATTTCTTCCTCTGTAAGATTTTCTAAATCTTGTAGAAATTTTTCATTATATTTTTTATCTCTTTTCAAATATCCAATTATAATATAAAATTTATCATTGTTTGGGATTGCTGTAATAAAGCAAGATTTATAGTTTTTAGGCATATTTTTTCCAAAAATGGTTAATGGGAAAATAGCAATTCCAGTACATGAAAAGTAATAAACTTGAGAGAATGAAAATATTTTGTACTCTAATTCATTAAAATCATTTCTCATATAAATACCATTAAATATTTTTAAAGTCGATTTGAAAGTATGATACATGTTTGAAATTTCTGAATAATTATGATATAAAAACTCATTACTGAATAGATTATACTTTTTTTCTAATTGTTTATAATATGAATATACATTATAATTTCTAAAATATGAAAATAAAAATGCTCTATAGCAATATAAAAAATTTTGTTCTTTGTTATTAGGATTGTAACATTTTTTTTCAATGGGTAAGAATAATTGTGTATCATGGTTAGAGCATAAACAAAAGAATTTTGTTACCTTTTTTATACCAATTTTGTCCAGTTTAAGATATGTTTTTGAATAGTCATCAAAATTTGTATTTGGATAGTATACATGATTATTTTTACTAATTATATTTAGAACTCCGTTTTGTTGTAAACTATGAGAACCAATAGTATTTTTATCTTGGCATAGCGTTTTTGAATTTATTGGATAAATACAATTGATTTTGAATTTATTTAAGTATGATAATGTGTTGGCAGCTATTTGAGGAAAACTTTTCGAATCATAAAAATCAGGTTTTAGTTGACAACATTTTTTATATTTTTTTTTGCTTCCACATGGACATGTATCATTACCATTCATAAACTTACCACCTACTAAAAAACAGCATTAAAATCATAGATTCTAATACTGCTAAATCTGTTTAAATTGTAACATATTTTGACAAAATATTCCATATATTTCCAACTAAAATTCTCTTTCCCAATCTTTTTCATGACAGAAATTCAATCTTTGATTGATTTCTTCCTCTTTTGAAGTACTTTTACAAATATCTTTTACATCTTGCTTATTATAAAAATCATGATTATAGTAGTCAATGATTTCATTTGTTACAATGTCCTTTTCTTTTTCAGTACCTAAATGTAGGATTTTACGGAACATAAATTTTAAAGTTTGTAGAATATGATGTAAGAGAGTATGCAAGGAATTGTTTTCTTGTTGTAATTTCTCATTTTGATGTTTAAGATTATTTACTTCATATTGAATATTTTGTTTTTCCTTTTCTAAATCTTTGTAGTTTTTGGTATAGTTATATAATTCGTAATACAAAGCCACTGTTTTAGGTGTTTCTTCAATAACTGCTTTTGCTTGTTTCATAAATTTTTCAACTTCATAAAAAGTGTCTTTATCCATTTGGACTTTATTACCAATGATTTTATATTTTCGATTATTGATTTTAGTAGAAAGAGAATCATAGATACTTGTTAAGCGGTATTCTTGTTGTTCTAATCTCTTATCTTGTTTTCGAGTCATCTTTTTCATTTCTTTCATAGAAAGATGTATATTATCGCTATTTTTGATACCTCTTTGTAAATCAAAGCCATTTTTAACCATTCTATCATGGTATTTGTCCTGTAATTCACTTAAATGGATTTTATCTCTAATATATTGTTTCTTACTAATGCTATATTTTTGTTTATTTGTTCTTTTATCCAATTTACGAACTAGTGGAACAACGACACAATGAAGATGTGGTGTTTTCTCATCCATGTGGATAGTGGCATGCAATACCTGTTCTTTGGTATATCCCAAATCTTGATAAACAAAATCCATACAAGTATTTGCCCATTTGATGATTTCTTCTCTAGTCATATCTTTAAAAAATGATTTATCACTTGTAAATAGCAACTCATCAGCAACAACACTTTTAGAATCATTTACCATATCACGGAAAGATTTTTGCCTTTCCTTTCGTGTTGTTTTCATTTTCTCATCATGTTCTTTCCTATATTCTTTTGTGATTTCATAGAATTGTTTTACATATCTATTATTACATGGAACAATATCAATATTATCTTTGCTTAATTCTAATCGGATATTAGGATTACTTTTATAGGCTTGTTTTTCACGTTTGTTATGGCTACCAATTTGGGCTAGATCAGAAAGTGTCTGAATTGGCTCACTTCTAAAAATCGCATAACTCATGGCTCAATCTCCCATAATTCAATATCTTGTGTTATCTTTCGTAAATTACTTTCCAAAGCACTTTTGAAATAGCCATATTGATTGGTAATGATTTCGCCATTTTCATCTAATCCTTTATTCGATTTCCATTTTTGAATAATATAGTTCACTGTCATAATGACTTCTCGATATTCATATTCTTCTAACATTTCATTGATAAAGTTGTCATATTTATAAAGTTCTAAATCATCTTCTTTTAAATATTTCTTAACGATTAATTCCATTGTAATGGGATGAAAGTGTTTATCTACTTTATCTATTTGTTTTTTCGTATTTATTTCATTTGTATTTATTTGTAGGTCATCTTGGGTATTCGCATAATCCGTATGCGGATTATGGGTATGCGGTACTTGGATAGTTGGATATTCATAGATTGAGTAGTTATAGCCAAATTGTCCTTTTTCATTTTGGGTACGTTCTCTTGTTAAATATCCATATGCTTCTAATTCATGAAGAGTAGAGCGAATGGCTCTAATGTTTTCTTTACTCACCTTACATAATCCATTCATAGAATAATCCCAATTATCAGGTAAACTTAACATAAATGACAGTAGTCCTTTTGCTTTATAAGATATATTTTTATCACGTAAATGATAGTTACTCATAACTGTATAATTTTTATCTTTGTTAATTCTAAAAACTGACATGAACATTCCTCCTTTTCTAGCACTTATTCAGCACTTAAAATTTCTAAAATTAAGTGTTTCAAAAAGGAATGTTCCGTAATGAAACGGAAAAAATCCACGGTTTTCTGTGGATTATGTAGTAATCAATTTCTTTCTAGTTCGTCCTGTTTTCCCGACCATTTAGATTATAAAGCCTTAAATTTTTGAGGCTTTTTTAGTGTTTTAAATCATGCTACGTCTTAATAACATCTTATTTTTCAAAAAGATAACAAAAAACATAGGAAATTTTAGCTCCTATGTCATTGTAAATTTTGACGTGGATATATAGGCGGAAAAAATTTTAATTAATTATATGCCCATGGCATTTTTTTAATAGTTAAGTTAACCTCGCTTATATGGGCATCTGAATTATTTGCTTTGTTAAGAATGAGAGATACCTTTTGTAAGGAACCATATTTTCCTATCCTTGTATAAGAAAAGTAACTTTCACTTTTACGATTATTTAAGCGGATTGTAATTAAATTATTGGTTGCTGCTTCATTTTGCATGCTGGTTTTTAAAATTAAGGAAGTATTATTAGAATTTGTTGATTCCGCTAAATACCCAGAAACTGTAAATTCATAATAACCTATTTCGTCAATATATATATAACTTCCAGATTCCCTAAACACATTAGAGTTATTTGGTAAAATTAAACTATTACGAATAGATAACATACCAGATGTGTTAGAGGTATTATAAGTGGTATATATTTGTGTTTCTAAAAAATTACTTGGTCCTACAGGACCAGTAGGCCCATCAGGTACGACAAAGTCTAATATATATGAATTATGAAGTGGTTCCATTTGATCTCCTTTCTATCAATACTGATTTAAAAATATAGTTTCTTTATTAATAAATATGCATTCTCTGCACTTGCTGTTGCACTATTATCCTTTTGAAACATGATGGTTATTTTTTGCGATCTATTACATTGTGTTACCGTTGTTCTCGAAAAATAAAGTTCACTTTCTGAATCTAAACCAATTATAATAAGGTTATCATTATCTATTTTTAATGTTAGACTTGCCTTTTCAGTTGTTGAATTATCCTTTAATAGACCAGAAAAGGTAAATTCATAGTATCCACTCTCATTTAATATAATGCCATTATTATCAATGGTAAAAAAATTAGAATTGGTTGGAAGAATTAAATTTTCAGCATTCGATAAAATAGTTAACGTTCCAGTTGCTGTTGCATTATTATAATAGGTTGAAATTAAAGATACTAAACTATTGGGACCAGTAGGACCTACAGGGCCTGTAGCACCAGCTGGAATTACAAAATCTAAAACACAATCGTAATTATCAGTATTCATGACTTTCACCTCTTTGTGATATTTTTATACCTTATTATATGTAAAATATAGATGAGTTATTTCTAATATAGTTATTAATTATAATAACGCGTTGTGCTAGTTAAAATTTAAAACATGGGATATGGCAGTAGAAC
>CAJUHL010000061.1 GCA_910586425.1 uncultured Bacilli bacterium | reverse complement strand
ATGTACTTAATATTATACAATCTTTTTTATATTCCTGTTTTGTCATTGCCATATTTTATTAATCCTTATATTACCTATTAAAATTATACCATCTACTCATTAAAAAAGTAAGAACTCAATGACCATTTTAGGTAATATAAGGTCATTCTTACACTCTTATTATAATACTTTTTTATTTCAAATAAAAGACTGTTGTGTCTATTTGTCAACAGCCTGAAAAATCCTAAATAAAGGATTTTTTTAAATACTATCAAAGAAGGCTTGAAACAAAGCTTTACTATTCTCATCATCAATGGATTCAGGATGCCACTCTACACCAATAAAGAATTTTTTGTTAGAATCTTCTACCGCTTCAATCACACCACATGCATGAGCAGCCACTGGTAAACTGGTATTCGATAATTGTTCATGATGTCTACTATTTACAATAATAGTATCTTTCTTTAATATCGAATACAATTTCGAATTTGGATTGAGTGTAACCGAATGGACATAATCAACATAATGAAAGTGTATATCATTTTCAATTGGCTCTAACCTTCCTCCAAACACACATCCCATTGTCTGCATTCCTAAACAAATTCCTAGAGTTGGAACATCGTGTTCATATAAATAACGAACTGTTTGGATATCATAATCATGAAATTGAGTCCCACCTTGTAATATTACCCCATCACATAGTGACAACATATCCATCATATCTTGAAACGATGCCTCTGTCATAACTCCCTCATCACAAGTAGGAATAATTCCAACTGGAATACAATTGTGACTGATAATAACATCTCCAATTTCCCTATTTATAGTAAACTGATCCATATTGGGTCTTACCAGAACACCAATCTTTTTCTTCATAACATCCCTCCTACCATAATGATATGTCTGAAGATTTTTTTAAGTATTAAAAAAAATCCTAAAATTGGATTTTCTCTGTAATATATGAAATTACTTCTTCTATTTTTAAAGTGATTTGCTCCATTGTATCCCGATCACGTACAGTAACAGTTCCATTATTTAATGTATCATCATCAATGGTAATACAATAAGGAGTTCCAATGATATCTTGGCGACGATAGCGTTTTCCAATATTACCAGATTCATCATACGTAGTCATAAATACTTTTGATAGGAGTTGATAAATTTCATCTGCTTTTTCTGTATGATATTTTTTCATGAGTGGTAACACCGCAACTTTATAAGGCGCTAGATAAGGGTGCAAGCGAAGTACCTCTCTTGTGGTTCCATCTTCCAAGCTATCTTCGTGATAAGCATTGAAAAGTAATGCAAGTACACTACGGTCTAATCCATAGGTAGATTCAATGATATAAGGAATATATTTTTCATTTGTATCTGGATCAAAGTATTCTTGAGATACTTTCGAATATTCTTGATGACGAGATAAATCATAATTGGTACGATTATGTGTTCCATTGATTTCTCCCCATCCAAATGGGAAATGATATTCAATATCACAAGCCTCTTTGGCATAATGCGCTAATTTTTCATGATCATGATATCTTAATTTATCCTCCGGAATTCCCAAATCCATATAAAATTGTTTCCCATATTGTTTAAAATATTGATAAAGTTCACTATCCATTCCCTCTTTACAGAATGTCTGATATTCCATTTGTTCAAATTCAATGGTTCGGAATGTAAAATTACCTGGTGTAATTTCATTACGAAATGCTTTCCCAATCTGACCAATACTAAATGGAAGTTTGGCACGCATACTACGTGCTACATTTAAAAAATTGACATACTCACCTTGTGCATTTTCAGGTCTTAAATACACCACATTTTTTGAATCCTCTGTCACACCTCTATAGGTTTGAAACATCAAATTAAATTGTCTAATATCCGTATAATCTGTTCCACCACATTTAGGACAAGGCACTTTATGTTCTTTTATATACAACATCATTTCCTCTTGGGTCATACCATCCGCATGAGCAAATTTATCCACTGCAT
This sequence comes from uncultured Bacilli bacterium, assembly GCA_910586425.1. Next base: position 7,394 of record CAJUHL010000061.1, on the reverse strand, counting down.
CGATTAAATTATCTACACGATGACGCATTTTACATCCCTTACAATCAATTAAAGGATCCGAAAAACTAGAAACATGTCCACTGGCTTCCCATACTTTAGGATGCATCAAAATATCTGCATCTAATTCATATGCATTTGGTCTTTCTTGAATAAAACGTTTCCGCCAAGCATCCTTCACATTATTTTTAAGGCGACTTCCTAAAGGTCCGTAATCCCATGTATTCGCAAGACCACCATAGATTTCACTTCCTTGGAATATAAATCCATACTGCTTACATAAATTGACCATTTTTTCCATGTTCATTTCATTCATACAAATCTTCCTTTCTCAACATAAAAATTAAAAACTCCTAGATTTGTAAGGACGAGTCTTTCCCGCGGTTCCACCTTACTTACTCTAGAAGAATCAGCTTTCTAATTATTGCTCTGGCTTTCCACACCATCATCACATTGATATAAATATTATATTCTATATTAGAAAAAAGGTCAATCCTTTTTCATTGGATTATGATCCTCTAAAAATATTTGATCTGGCTTTTTTCCAAAAATTTTTGCAATTTGAATTGCCATATCATATGACAATCTTCGCATTTGATTCTCAATTTGCGAATAAAATGGTTTACTAATTCCTAATTTTTCCGCCATATCTTGAGATGTATATCCTTTCTTTTTTCTGAGTTCTTTCAATTTTCGGTACATACTGCTCCTCCTACTTCTTTACGACACTTATTATAACATATAGTACATTAATAGTGTACTGTTTTTTCAAAGAATCTATGAGAAAATAAGACAAGATAAATGTGGTAAATTTTGGAAATTCGGTGAGGCTATGATTGGAAACAAGGAATTAATGCAAGAATATAATATTTTTGCAAATAATATTAGGTTTTATAGAAAGAAATTACACTATACACAGGAAAAACTAGCAGAAAAGGCAGATATTAGTATTTCCTATATCAAGCAAATTGAAACAAAAAAAGAGTATAAAAATATATCCCTTTTAGTAATGCAAAAATTAGCAAAAGCATTAAATGTTAGTATTCATCAATTATTTGAAATAGAAGAATAAGACCAAAAAAGAATCGTCAGATTCTTTTTATTTCACATTAGATGCATTTTTTTGTTCTAACAAGGAATGATATATATCGGTAACACCATCAATCCAATATGGATTAAGACGTAATGTGTCCTTTTCATCATCTAATGGACAATATTTTGGACCAATTTCAATAATTTGTTCTTCAATTGAAAGATTTGGAAGATTACTATTGACATAATAATTGTACTCTAGTTGAAAAAATAACTCCAAAATACTCTCTGCAGGATTTCGAAAACGCCAATAATCTCCCGTTTCACTATCTTTCAAGCCAGCTGCATTATGATATTCGAAAAAGACAGGCGAAGTATAATGGGCTGACTCATGATACTGAATGGCTTGACATAACATAGGATTTAAGTTAGGAAATAAGGAGCAATGCGCTTCTGTAAATTCTTCATATGTAGTATCCATGCAGTATGTTTGATTGGTTGCAAGTTGTTCTTTGGTAAATCCAAAATCGGTTGGTACTTGTTTCATATGTCTCACAAATGCTAAAATACCCAATTCTTTTGAATCAAAAACCCTGTTTTCTTTTATTACCTTTGTTCCTTGAATATTGTTATGAAGTACCCATTCTGTATTGGTGAAAGAATCGGTTAATTCTTGTGCTTTTTCATAAACAATATCTTTCTTAATTTCATAAACAGAGCAATAATACTCAAAATAAGGTTCTAATTCAGAAATAGTTTCCTCTTCTATTTCTGCACTAAAAGGGATAATTTCATCCACTTGATCAACCACAGGAATTGGTTCCAATTTTGAAACTCCCATAGAATCTGAAAAATCATTATTTGCAGAAACTGCACAAAATCCAATGGAAGCAACAAAAGCTACTGTAAAACTTAATGTACCAATTCCAACTAATATTTGATTTCTTCTACTTTCCTTTTTCAAACGTTCCAACAATTGCCGAGATAAAGGAATAGATTGCGAAGTAATTGTTTTATCATTACGATATAATTTCATCTTCACCATTTAGATACCTCAATTCTACTAGTTTATAATATAACATACATTATCTAAAATGTAAATTCTAGCATTTTTTATTCTATCTTCCCATCATATTTATTTTAAAATCTATGTTTTACAAATTCACATTGTGGTACACTGTTTGCACATCCTCAATATCTTCTAACATGGTAAGTAACCGATTAAAAATTTCCAAATCTTCTCCATTCAAAGTAATTTTATCCTTTGGTAACATTGTAATTTCATCCATATCAAAATCCACATCTGGGACTTTAGCTTGAATGGTTTCTTTAATCGCATATAAATTTTGTGGGTTTCCATATACAATCATCTGATCGTCTTCTGTTTCGATATCCTCAACATCAATCCCAGATTCAATCAATGCTTCTAAAGTTTCCTCTTCTGTTAATCCACTAAAACTAACAATGCATAAGTGATCATACTGAAAAGATACACTTCCTGTTACTCCCAATTTACATTTACATTTATTTAAAGCTGCTCTGACACTGCTGATTGAACGATTCACGTTATCTGTTAAACAATCCACTAATAATGTAGAGCCAGATGGTCCAAAAATTTCATATCTTACTTTATCATAGGTTTCATCCACACCACTATTCACTTTATCGATAGCTCTTTTAATAATATCAGCGGGAACTTGTTCTTTTTTCGCCTTTTCCATCAAACGTTTCAGGGGCGCATTAGAAGTTGGATCTGTTCCACCTTTTTTGGCAACATCATAAATTTCCCTAGCATACATAGAGTATAGTTTTGCTTTTGCAGCACCTGTTTTTTGAATGCTAGCTTTTCTTACTTCATAAGCTCTTCCAAATAATTGTATTTCTAATTTCATCTAATCACTCTTTCTGACACTTATTTTACAATATTTTATTCATTTTGACAATCATTATTAAAAAGAAAAAACAGCATAAAGCTGCTTATCTTGCTAGGAAACCAGAGCATTTTCCACAATCTATATTGCATACTTGATTTTCTTCAGAACAAGAATATTGTGGTGTATAAGTATGTTTATAGATGTGACGATTGATGGTATGTGTATGAATTGGACATACATGTGGTACTTCATGATAGAATTCTCTTTCTTGGCATTGAGTAATTGTTGGTTCAACTACTTGCCCTTCCATCATTGGTTGCATAGCGCCCATTTGGTTTCCATAAGGCATTGGTTGCATTCCAAAACCATTTTGTCTACATGAGCAGCATCCTCTGTTTGATAACATAATTAATTCCCCCTTATCTAATTTATCTTATGAAGCTATCTCATTCTTGCATATGGTATTTGCCTCATTTTCCATAAGAAAAGAAATCTTATTTCGATTTCTCTTTAAAAAGGCATTTTCATTTTTCCATTTTTGAATTGTTTCATCATTACTTTCATTTGTTCAAATTGTTTCAATAATCGATTGACTTCTTCTACTGTTCTTCCAGAACCAGTTGCGATTCTTATCTTTCTAGAAGCCTTTATGATAGAAGGATCTTTCCGTTCTTCTTTGGTCATAGACTGAATAATAGCTTCCAAATGTGCCATATCTTTGGGATGAATTTGAATTTTATTGAGTCCCAATTTAGAGGCACCAGGAATCATTTTTAATAAATTTTCCAGTGGTCCCAATTTTTTAATTTGATTTAATTGCTCTAAAAAATCTTCCAAATCAAAATTACCTTTTTGCATTTTTTTGGCAGCTTTGATGGCTGCTTCTTCATCAATTACCTGTTCTGCTTTTTCAACGATTGACATTAAATCGCCCATACCTAAAATACGAGTTGCCATGCGGTCTGGATAAAATTCCTCTAATCCATCCATCTTCTCACTAACACCAATAAATTTAATTGGAACATGTGTCAAATGGCGAATGGATAAAGCTGCTCCGCCACGTGTATCTCCATCTAATTTGGTTAAAATCGCTCCTGTTAAACTTAATTCTTGATGAAATCCCTCAATGACATTAATGGCATCTTGACCTGTCATACTATCAATAACAAGTAGTACTTCATTCGGATGAGTGGCATCACAGATATTTTTAAGTTCTAACATAAGTTCCTCATCAATGTGTAACCGTCCTGCTGTATCAATCAATACATAGTCATGTCCATTTTCTTTCGCATATGTAATTGCATTTTGAGCAATTGTAACAGGATTACCTTTCCCCTCTTCATACACTGGAATTCCAAGTTCTTTTCCCAATTGTTTCAATTGTTCAATGGCTGCAGGTCTATACACATCACAAGCTACCAATAATGGTTTTTTCTTATGCTTTTTTCTCAAATGATTTGCAAGTTTTGCGATAGTTGTAGTTTTCCCACTTCCTTGCAATCCCACCAACATTAAAATAGCTGGAGTTCCTGTTAGAGAAAGTTCCTGTTTTTCGCCACCCAATAATTCAACCAATTCATCCTTTACAATCTTGACAAAAACCTCACCTGGTTTTAAAGAGGCAGCAACCTCTTCTCCCAAAGCTTTTTCTTTTACGTTATTAATGAATTCTTTTACTACCTTATAATTAACATCTGCTTCTAATAGTGCCAGACGAATTTCCCTTGTCATTTCACCAATGTTACTTTCCGTAATTTTTCCATATCCTTTTATTTTACTCATTACATTTTGTAAACGTTCTCCTAAATTTTCAAACATATTATCACCAGTAACATTATATATGAAAAATAAAAAAAAAGCGAATTATTTTCACTATTTTTTCATTTCCATCTCATTACTACATCACAGTTACTACTACAAGGCTCTGGGATTGGTAAATCCATTTTAATAATCATTGGAACACGAAAAGCTTTCCCAAAAGCAACACAAGTTCCTGGTTGTAAGCTTTTCTGTTTATCAATAATTTCTGCACTAATTTGAGGCAACATTTTTTTAATGTACTCTAAATCCTTTGGATGATTCATTTTATATATAACAAAATTCGTACATTGAGAAATTACAGTATCAGAAATTTCAACAGGTCGTTGGGAAATCAGATTTAAAATAAGACCATATTTTCTTCCCTCTTTGGCAACACGTTCAAAAATATTGTACCCAAGTAAATATTGATCTGAATCCTGTTGAACATATCGATGAGCTTCTTCTAGAAATATATGAAACGGTATCGATGCTCTATCCTTTAAGCGCTTCACAAATTCAAACAACATTTTGGTCATAATTTTTGTAATTACTTTCGCAATGGAATCATCAATATCTTCTAAATTAAAGTTGACAATTTGTGCTTTTGTTCCATTTGGTCCAGCCACTAAACTAGAAATAAATTGATCTACTGTACAATAGGCTGGATAAGAAAAATACTTTGCATTTTCTCCAATGGTCAAATTATGTAATCTCACCTTTAATGTGATGGCTTCATGATACAATTTATCGTTTCGCAAAAGACCTTCTGAAATCAATGTAAAATTAAGGGCTTTTTCCATATCATCTAATGTATAAAATTGTTTACTAGTTGCTTCATATTTATCCAAAGATCCATCAATAAAACTTGCAATATATTTTGTCACCAAAATGCTTTCTACAAATTGGCCTTCTTTATCAATTATAAAACATTCTCTGAATTTACGGGTATAGCCAACACCTTGTACTGGTGCTTCTAAATGAAAAGATGGCGTAGAACAAGTTGCCAATAAAGAGAAAATATCATCACGTTTGGCGGGAGAAGATTGACTGGTATATAAAATGGACATAATGGCTTTGGCAATCATGTGATTTTTATATCGAATTGCTTGTTCATTGGATTCCGCAAAAATAGCAACCAACCTCAACATTTTTTCAATTATAGTGAGTTGAGAATGGGTTTCTGCAGAAAGTAACAAAGCCATATCATCTATTCCTAGTAGCCATAAAGGAATGTGTAAAATACTTCCTTCTTTATCATGCATATTGGTTGTATAATATTTAAAATTATAATTTGGATTAATTTTGTTTATATTTTGGAAGGCATTATGATATTCACCATAGCTATCAAAGAGAAAGAAATTAGAGTGAACTGGTTGAATTCTAGATTTAGAAAATACATTTTGTAATAGTCTAGCAACCCCATAAGATTTACCACTTCCTGTATTTCCAAAAATTGCCATATGATTGCTAAATAAATCATTTATATCTACATAAATGGGATACCGATAAAGTGGGGATAATCCAATGTACAATGTGCCTTCCTCTTCTGTTCCGACCAACAAATTCATTTCTTCTTTTGTAATCATACGTACATTCGCAGAAAAGCTAGGTTTTTGAAGTACTCCTGGAATAAATCGATTGGAATATAATTCTCCCAAAAAGTGAATTTTGATGATATTTTCACTCAAATCCTGAATTTCTCCTACAATCTTATGCTGTTCATCTTCTAAAACTACATAAAAGTTAATCAAATTGGTTGTAAGTTGGACATTCGAACTCATCTGTACATGAGCCATATTATCACTGATATAAATAATTTTTCCTAACATATGACCACCTTATATTCTTATAATCCTATTTTACACCATTTTAAAATATTACACCATCTTTTTCGTAAAATTTTTATCAATGATAAGTTTTCACAATAAAAACTGTTGAAATGTTATCATATGTTTTTCAGCAGTTTATTTTTTAATTAGAAAGACTTACTAAAGTAATTCTAACGTGGCCATTTCCATAACGCTGTCCGTTGCTCATAGAACCTCCAGTGACTCCGCCGATGTATCCAGAGCCGCCTGCTCCACTAGCGCCTTGGTATCCAGCTCCACCTCCATACCAGCCACTTCCGCCTCCGGTATATATGCTATTCAAGCTTGGAACTCCTCCAATCCCGAAACCAGATTTTCTGGTATTAGGAGAGCCACTATACTCACTCTGAAATCCTGAACCTGATTGCGTTCCCTCATATCCAGGGAAACTTCCAACAGTACCCTCTAATGGAACTGGGTATAATCCTCTTTCTCCAACAGTTCCACCTCCTGAACCTCCTTTTAAATAGTATATATTTTTATCCCATAAATTATCAACTTTACCAGCTCCGCCTCCACCGCCTGCAACAATTAATACTTCGCCTCGGTAGGAATTGTAATTTGCTAGTACGCCTCGGTTGGTCGTCGCAATGTGTGTTGCTCCTCCACCCCCGGCTCCAAATCTTCCAATCTGACCATACATATAGCTAGATCCACCATTAAATTCTACATTTTTTCCACCAACACCAACGTATAGTTTTTGTCCATTTGATAATGCCTTATTTCCATAGGAGTATCCTCCAAAACCGCCACTGGCGGATTCATAGTCTCCACCCTGTGCTCCCCAAACCTCTAGTTTGTATGTTCCTGCACATGGTGTCGT
>CAJUHL010000060.1 GCA_910586425.1 uncultured Bacilli bacterium | reverse complement strand
AATTTGGCAATTTGCTTTAAAATATCTATTCCATGTGTTTGTACCAATTTGACGCCTGCCTCATCTACCAAGGTACTTGCTCCTTTTGGTAAATGAGTACCAACTATTTTTTCTATTTTTTCAAACTCTTTGATAAAAACATAACGGCTAATCATAGAAGCACAAGCAACTGATAAACATTTACTTTCTGCTTTTGTCATAAAAGTAATATTGCGGAACGATTTGGTATCTTTCAAATAATTGAAATACAATTTAGGGGAAGCAAATTCATCGACTACTACATAATCTGTATTTGGAAATTTTTCAGTCATAGCGAGTAAAACCTTATTATGTAAAATTGCTTTAATCTTATTCATATGGATGTCTTCACTATACTTTTGATTGTACTCTTGATTGGATAATATGTAACAAGCATATGGTATCTTTTGAATCATTTTAGGAACTATTTCTAGAATTTTAGTGTCATCTAATTTTTTAGAATCTTTGACGCCCAATTCCTCTAAAAAAGGAATATTTTCTTTCGCAACATAAGCTCCTGTTACAACAATTGGACCAAAATAGTCCCCTGTTCCTACTTCATCTGACCCAATGGTAGAAGATTGATAAATTTTTGAGTTCACGATTATTTCTTTTGCCTTTTTGTTTTCACTGTTTTTTTCTTTTATATTGGATAAAGGGTTCAAATGCTTTTCTGTTTCCTTCCATAAAGCTGCATCAACATCTGCACTAACCCCCTGAAATACAACCTTACCTGATTCATATAATGTTATAACGGTATCTGCTTCATCTGCTTGAAAAATAGCATAAGCAGGGGTTTTGGGCCTTTTTTTGTCTTCAAAATATTCTATCATTTTTTCTTTTGTATTATCACTGATTTTAAATGAGATTGTCATGTTATCACTCCATCTATTACCATTTTATCATAATGAGTGGATTATTTCTTTCTTTTTTCTATTTTTTGTAATATAATTAAATTAGAAGGGAATGATAATGATATGAACATAATAGATGCAGTGATTATATTAATCATATTATCAGGAGCTGTATTTGGATTTAAAAGAGGTTTTACCAAACAAGTTCTATCATTTCTTGGTGTATTTTTAGTTGTTGTCCTTGCTTTTTGGCTCAAAAATCCCGTTTCTATTTTTTTATATGAGCATTTACCATTTTTTAAATTTGGAGGTGTATTAAAAGGTGTAACCATTTTAAATATTGCCTTGTATGAATTATTTTCTTTATTTATTTTAATTGCATTATTTACTTTTGTGTTGAAAATATTGATTTTTGCAAGTTCCGTTTTTGAACGCATTTTAAGTTTTACTATTGTGTTAGGAATCCCCTCTAAAATACTGGGAGCAATTGTAGGTGTGATTGAATCTTTTGTATGGATATTCATTATCTTGTATATTTTAAGTTTGCCTGTACTTCACATTGAAGTGGTCGAAAATTCTAAATTAAGACCAGGTATTTTAAAAAACACACCAATTTTATCTGGATTTGCAAATGAAACCTTAAAAGTAGTAGAGGAGTTTACATCTTTGAAGGAGAAATATGAACAAACACCAAATGCCAATGATTTTAATAGAGATACTCTGGATTTATTTCTAGGATATAATATCATTACAGTCGATTCCGTTGATCGATTGATTGAAAAAGACAAATTACAAATCGATGGGGTAGAAGAGGTATTAGAATGTTACCGCAATCATACCGCTCGTGAATGTAGAGAAAGAAAGGAAGAACAAAAATGAGTGTAATAATAGGAAATGAAAATAACTTTAATGAATTGATCGACAATGATTTCACAATTGTTGACTTTTTTGCAACATGGTGTGGTCCTTGTAAAATGTTAGGACCTGTATTAGAAGAGATTGCAAATGAACGAAGTGAAGTGAAAGTGGTTAAAATTGATGTGGATGAAAACAACAATTTGGCTAGAACATATGGTATTATGAGTGTACCAACTATGATTTTATTTAAAAATGGAAAACCAGTTGCTACCAAGAATGGATATATGCCAAAAGAATTGATAGAAGAATGGGTAAATGAAAATAAATGATTGTATGTCATTTTTTTCATTTGTGTAGTATTTTTAACCAATATTTGGTATAATATACACATAAAGGATGGGTGACCTATGTTTCAAAAAAAAGAAAAATCTCAAGAAAAAATGATTGATTATAATAAACTCAATCATGTCATTAGTACCTCTGAAAAAATATTAAAAATTGTATATGTATTACTAGTGATTTTGGCATTTTATATTTTAACGATTCTATTCAAAGAATTGAAACTCAAGAGTACTTTGATTGTTTTACTCAAAACAATTTCTCCACTTTTTATTGGCTTATTTATCGCATGGCTTTTTGATCCATTTGTCAAATGGCTTAAGAAAAAAGGGATTCGTAGAGGATATGGAACCATTATTACTTATGTCTTATTGATTGGTGGTATTGTTATTGTAGTTGGATCTATTGTTCCTGTTTTAGGAGAACAAATCAATGAATTTGCAAAAACATTACCTTCTATTTTGGATACAGTACAAGGATGGATTGATAAAGGATTTGAACAATTAAACCATTTTGATGGTTTTGATGCCCTTGCAGTGAAAGCAGATGTGTTTCAAAAAATAGAGGAATTTGGGATAGGGCTCACGAGGGCGTTACCAGAAATGACCGTTAATTTTATTAGTAATTTCTTTTCTGGTGCAGGAAGTTTTGTAGTTGGTTTAATTATCGGCTTTTATTTATTAATGAGTTTTGATAATGCAAGTGATGTTTTAATTACGTTGCTTCCTAAAAAAATGCAAAATGATACAAGAGACTTATTCAATGATGTCAATACTTCTTTGAGGCGCTTTGTGCAAGGTGCTGTAATGGATTGTACACTTATTTTTGTGATTACATCTTTTGGATTATGGTTAATTGGCTTAAAAGCACCACTATTATTTGGTCTGTTCTGTGGGATAACCAATGTAATTCCTTTTGCAGGACCCTATATTGGTGGAGCACCAGCTGTCATTGTTGGCTTTTCACAAGGACCAATGGTTGGAATATTTACTTTAATCGTGATTGCTGTAATACAATTTTTGGAGGGTAATTTCTTGCAACCACTTATCATGAGTAAGACAACGAAATTGCATCCAGTTACTATAATTATTGGTTTATTGGTGTTTGGATATTTCTTTGGTATATTTGGAATGGCTGTTTCTACACCAATTTTAGCTGCTTTAAAATCTATTTTTATGTTTTTTGATGAAAAATATGGTATACTAAATTATAATGATTAAAATGATGATGAAGAAAAAGTAGAAAATAAATGGGGCTTGAGAGAATTCGTGAATTGGTGCAAACGAATCGAAGTTATTTTTGAAAGCTATCTTCTAGTGTAATGATAATTACCGGATAAAATCCGTTATCTAAAATGAGTTGCAATTAGGATGGTACCACGGTTTTTCGTTCCTAGAAATACCCGTGGTTTTTCTTGTTTGGAGGGAAAATATATGGAATATCAAAATCGTCATCCCCACATATTTTTGATTGCTGGTAAAGCGTGTAGTGGGAAAGATACAGTAGCACAATTCATTACAAATTATTGTTCTAATCAAAAAGTGATTTCATTACAATATTCTCATTATATAAAAGAATACGCGAAACGGATTAGTGATTGGGATGGAAGTGAAGAAAGCAAACCAAGAGCGCTTTTGCAGCAACTTGGGACGGCTTTGATTCGAGAACAAATTGATGAATTTTTATTGATTCGAAGAATGTGTGAAGATATTAAGGTATACTCTTATTTCTATGACATTATTGTGATTTCGGATGTTCGACTTGAAGAAGAAATTACAATCATCAGAAAAGACTTTTCCAATGTTTGTGTCTTGCATATTCAAAGACCTCATTTGGAATCTACATTAACATTGTCAGAACAAACGCATCGCACCGAAATTGGTCTAGATCAATTTCATCAGTATGATTATCAAATTATAAATGATGGAACACTTGCTGATTTGAAGCAAAAGATAGAAAAGATTATGAAAGAGGTAATATGATATGAATTTAAAAGACTTATACATTGAATTTTTTAAGAAAAAAGGACACAAACAAATTCCTTCTTCCCCTGTTGTACCCGAAAATGATCCAACGGTGTTATTCAATACAGCAGGAATGCAACCTTTAATTCCTTATTTGATGGGACAACCACATCCTTATGGAACCCGTCTGGTTGATTATCAAAAATGTGTTCGTTTAACCGATTTAGATACTATAGGGGATAGTTCGCACCATACGTTCTTTGAAATGCTTGGGAACTGGAGTTTAGGAGACTATTTTAAAGAAGAAAGTATTACATGGAGTTTTGAATTTTTAACCACGATTTTGCACATACCAGTAGAACGTTTAGCTGTGACTGTATTTGAGGGTAATCATGATATTCCAAGAGATGAAGTGAGTGCTGGTATTTGGAAAAAATTAGGAATTCAAGAATCTAAAATTGCTTATTTGGGTGTCGAAGACAATTTTTGGATTGCAGGAGAATCTGGCCCTTGTGGAAGTGATACAGAAATTTTTTACTTTCGTAGCAATGAACCAGTGCCCGATTTCTATGACCCTGAAGACTCCCGTTGGGTAGAAATATGGAATAACGTATTTATGCAATATTATAAAAATCCAGATGGTTCAGTCGTTCCACTTCCTAAAAAAAATGTAGATACAGGAATGGGGGTAGAAAGAGTCGTTGCCATTTTAGAAGGTGTCGATGACAACTATCAAACCTCTATTTGGAAAAATACCATTCGTACCATAGAAAAAGTCAGTAAAATTGCTTATGAAGATGCAAAGGTGAGTATGCGAATTATCGCAGATCATATTCGAACTGCTATCTTTATTGCTGCTGATGAGGCAGGGATTCGTCCAAGCAATACAGATCAAGGTTATATTTTAAGACGCTTGATTCGTAGAGCCATTCGGCATGCGAAAAAGTTAAACATTGATATCCATAGCAATTGGGAGGAGCAAATCGCATCTACTATTATGGACCAATATGAAACTTATTATCAAGAAATTGCGAAAAACAGAGAAACGGTTTTGCTGGTCTTGAAAGAAGAAAAAATGAAGTTTAATCGTACACTCGAAAAAGGATTAAAAGAATTTGAAAAAGAAATTCACGATTTACAAGCGAATCGAATTGATGCAGAAGTTGCTTTCCACTTATATGATACTTACGGGTTTCCAATTGAATTAACTGTTGAACTTGCAAATGAACGAGGCATTGAAGTAGATACAGATGGATTTCAAGTAAAGTTTAAAGAACATCAAGAAAAATCAAGGGCAGGTGCGACTCAAAAATTCAAAGGTGGTTTATCAGGTGATGGTGAGATGGAAACCAAATACCATACCGCAACACATTTACTCAATGCAGCATTAAAAGTGGTAGTAGGACCTGACGTTCATCAAAAGGGAAGTAATATTACCCCAGAAAGAATGCGTTTTGATTTTTCTTGCGACCACAAATTAACAGATGAGGAAAAAGAAAAAACAGAGGCTTTGGTAAACTGTTGGATTGCATCTGGTCTAGATGTAACTATCCAAGAAATGTCTAAAACAGAAGCATTGAATTCAGGTGCAGAATGTATGTTTGTGGATAAATATCCAGATATGGTAACAGTTTATTCAATTGGGGATGTTTCTAAAGAATTGTGTGGAGGGCCTCATGTCAAAAATACAAGTGAACTTGGACATTTTCATATTCAAAAGGAAGAAGCTAGTAGTGCAGGTGTAAGAAGAATTAAAGCAATATTGGAGTGATTTTATGGCAAAAAAGAAAAATGTAAAAACAGAAGTAGAACAAATGAAAAAGAAAAGTTCTAAATTTTTTGGAGAATTTAAGAATTTTGTTTTGCGTGGAAATGTAATGGATTTGGCTGTTGGTGTGCTAATTGGTTCTGCTTTTCAAGGCATTGTAAAAAGTTTGACAGATAATATTATCTCACCAATACTAGGAAGTTTTAGTGAAGTAGATTTCAGTGCATATGTCTTAAGTGTGGGAAAATTAAAGCTGACATATGGGGCTTTTTTAACCGATGTCATCAATTTTGTGATTATGGCATTTGTTGTGTTTTTAATGATTAAATCCATTAATGCACTAGAAAATTTAGGAAAGAAAAAAGAACCAGAAAAAAAAGAAGTGAAGCCTGTCAAATCGGAAGAAGTGGTTTTGTTGGAAGAAATTAGAGATTTACTTAAGAAAAATGCCAAAAAAATAAATAAATAGTGGAAAAAATATCTATTTGAGATATTTTTTTTGTATATAAGGAAAGTATGTTTTTGATTGCAAAATGATTGCAAAAAGCATCTATAAATGATAAAATGAAAATGTATTCATAAGGTGGGGATATGATGGAAGAAACCAAAGTATATGATTATGTAGAATTTAATGATGCATTGGCATTGGAAACTTTAAAAAATGTGATGGAAATTTTACATAAAAGAGGGTATAATCCTATTAATCAAATTGTAGGATATTTTATGAGTGGGGATCCTGGCTATATTACCAGTTATGAAGGTGCGAGAGGAATGTTGTTAAAATTTGAACGTAGTAAATTGTTAGAAGTACTTGTAAAAGAGGTTATCAAGTAATGCGAGCAATGGGACTCGATTTGGGGACAAGAACCCTTGGTATTTCGATTAGTGATACTACCAAAACCATCGCGAGTTCTTATACCACCATTCGTTTTCCAGATAGTGATTATGATGTTTTATTACCAAAAATAAAACAAATTGTTCAGGAACAAAATATCGATTTAATTGTACTTGGATTTCCCAAAAATATGAATAACACAGTTGGAGATAGAGGAGAAACAACTATTTTTTTCCAACAAAAATTAAAAGAATATTTGAATATGAACGTAGTATTGCAAGATGAACGTTTAAGTACAGTAGAAGCAACTCATTATTTATTAGAAGCTGATTTTTCTCGTAAGAAAAGGAAAACAAAAATAGATTCTGTTGCTGCTAATATTATATTACAAACATATTTGGATAAAATGAAAGGATAGAATTATGAAAGAAGAAAAAATGACATTTAAGGTATTTGATGACCAAGGAAAAGAAGTAGAATGTGAAGTTTTATTTACATTTGAATCTGATGAAACTGGGAAAAATTATATGGTATATACTGATAATACAACAGATGAAGAAGGGAATACAAAAGTATATGCTTCTATTTATGAACCAGATAAGGATGAGACCAAATTAGAACCAATTGAAACGGAAAAAGAATGGACGATTATTGAAACCATTTTAAACGAGTTACAAGAATCTGCAAAAGAAATGAAGAATGGAGAGGACGAGCAATAATCGCTCGTTTTGGCTTGTATGAAAAAGTTTAGTATGGTAGCTTGTATATTAGTGGTTATTAGTGCATTGTGTATTATCATTGGTTGTACGGTTTATAAAGTGAATATTGGAAAAGTAAGTAATAATAGTGAATTGATAGAATTCGAAGTTCAATCTGGGCAAACGTTTTCAACAATTGGAATGGAACTCAAAAAAAGTAATTTAATTAAATCAGAATTTTTTTATAAATTATATATTAAATTATATAAAATTAAGGGATTAGAAGCTGGCAAATATTTACTCAGTGAAGATATGGGTGTTGAAAAAATTGTTGAAACCTTGCAAAAAGGTTCCACTTATAATCCAGATGCGATCACAATTACATTTAGAGAAGGACTCGGTATGAGGCAAATCGCAGAAGTGATTGCTAAAAATACCAATCATACAGAAGAGGAAGTACTTGAGAAAGCCAGTGATATTACATATATAGATTCACTGATTAAAAAGTATTGGTTTTTAAATGATCATATCAAAGAAGATACTTATTATCCAATCGAAGGTTATTTATTTCCAGATACATATCAATTTTTAAATAGGGATGTAACAGTAGAAGAAATTTTTACTACCATGTTAGATCAGATGGGTAAAAAATTACAAACCATAAGAGTTGATATTGAAGAAAGTGAATATTCGCTTCATGAAATTATGACATTAGCATCGATGATTCAGTCAGAGGGAAACAATATTGATGATTTTGGAAAAATGGCGAGTGTCTTTTTAACTCGATTGAGTCGAAAAATGAAATTACAAAGTTGTGCCTCTGCTTATTATGGGGATCATAAAATTATGGGGCGTAATCCATTTGGTGATTCATACCTTAAAAAAAATGGGTATAATACCTATGTAGTAGATGGCATCCCTGTTGGCCCAATTTCCAATCCAGGAATGGATGCGATTGAAGCCGTTTTACATCCATCTGATACTGATTATGTTTATTTTGCGTCTGACAAAAATATGAAGGTATATTTTTCAAAGACATTAAAAGAACACGAAACCACCATTCAACAATTAAGAGAAGCTGGCAACTGGTATGGATCATAGAATAGAAAAAATGGAAACATATGCGCATATTCATAAAATTCCTATTATGGAAACAGAGGGAATTGAATTTCTTCTAAATTACATCAAAAATAATCATATTGAAAAAATATTAGAAATTGGAACTGCGATTGGATATTCGGCAATTCGAATGTGTTTGTTGAACTCTAGTATTACTGTTACTACCATTGAGCGGGATTTAGAACGCTATCAACAAGCAATTCAAAATAGAAAATTATTTGGATTGGAAAGTCGTATTACAGTTATATATCAAGATGCATTAGAAGTAGAATTGGAAGGAACTTATGATATGATTTTTATTGATGCTGCAAAGAGTCAGTATATTAAATTTTTTGAAAAATTTGAGAAAAATTTAAGTCAAAATGGAGTTATCATTTCCGACAATCTGAATTTTCATGGGTTAGTGCATACAGATGAATCAATTTTGAGTCGTAATGTAAGAAGTATGGTTCGTAAATTAAATCAATATATTGAATTTTTAAAGAATAATGCACAATATGAAACGACAATTTATGATATTGGAGATGGGGTTGGGGTAAGCGTTAGAAAAAAAATCTAACGTTTTTCTTTACTTTTAACATAAATAGAATATATAATAAATAATACGAAAAAAGGACGTGATAAAATGTATCATCAAAATGAAGAGGAAGTACAAAGGATAATTGCAATATCCAAAAATATTAAGGAACTTTTTTGGCATAGACATTATTTGCAGGGGCTTAAATTATGCGAAGAAGTACTATCCCTTCCAAATTTGAATTCAAAAACCCGTATGATATTTACAAATCAGAAAGTAACAGCCTTATTGAAATTAGGAAGGAATGAAGAAGCATTAGAACTAATTGAGGAAGTATTATTGTTTCCAAATTTGGATCCAAAAACCCGTATGATATTTACAAATCAGAAAGTAACAGCCTTATTGAAATTAGGAAGGAATGAAGAAGCATTAGAACTAATTGAGGAAGTATTATTGTTTCCAAATTTGGATCCAAAAACCC
>CAJUHL010000059.1 GCA_910586425.1 uncultured Bacilli bacterium | reverse complement strand
CTCAGTTTCGCATCAACTTCTTTTTTAGATACACCATCACAAATAGAACACCTGACACGATAATATTCTTCCATAAACATATTCTTCATTCCACATTCAATAAGAATACTATTTTCACCTGTAAATTCATAAAAAAAATCAATTGCATCTTTGAATATGCTCTTACTCAAAAGCTGGATGGATTCTGTGAATTTCTCTGGTGTAATTTGATCCGTTTCTGTAATGTCAGCACTAAATTTAACATTACTTTCCACACTATCTATGGAAATCATCTTGTTTTGAATTATTTCTATAAGGTCTGATAATAGTAAAATTCTTCTACTCATAATTAATATTCTCCTTTTGACGGGCAACACATTGTAAAACACAATACACTGCCTTATAATCACTGCAATCTTCTTAAACATCCGTGTAGTGCTTATGTAACCTTTTGATGTAATCGTGTTCCAATGCTTCACGTACAGAAATCTTTAGTTTTTTGCAGTATTCATCTACTTTTTCTTTAAATTTGCTATTAAACATGTAATCGTTGTAGATTATTGTAATCACCGTCCTTTTTTGATTCTTGAGGGCAGTATTTTTGATATGTACTGCCCTATATTGTTACTTCTACATTTAGAACCTTAAACTAATAAAATCTCCGTCCGTAAATTCAATACTATAATCCCTCAATCCAACTTCCGGAACCAGATCAGCATTGGTCATAGTAATCTTTTTGACCTCATTACTTAAAATATCTACTCTCGACTTGTCCACATAATGGGTAGCAAAAATTGCATCAAGAGCCAAAATCATATTGTCCTTATCATCTTCAGATAACCCATCCCACTTCTCTGCAATCTGTGACATGACATTGCCAAACTCTGAATCAGTATCAATATCATGGTCAGATAAAAATTCATACGCTTTTTCATTTTCTATTTCTTCATAATATTCCTGATCAAAAGTCAACTTTACATTGCCATCTTCATAATCAGTTGTATCAAAATGGTTAAAAAAGATTTCCCAATATGCCGGTTTACTGAATCTTTGTACTCTGATGCCAAAATCCGAATATTCAAGTTCCAATTCTTTAAGTTTTAACATGAATTCATCCCATGTAATCTCACCAGCACCACTTCTTTCTCTTACAAAGCGTACAAAATTCTTAATCGCTCTCTTTGGATCAGATTCTACTTCTGGCGATTCATTAAGCAACTTCGAGATTTCGGATGCCGTATTTGCTTCCATTGTCAGATTCTCAAAGTCCAGTAACTTTTCAAGTTGTTCTCTTGATAACTTCTTGCCGTTGAGATACCCCATAATAATACTGTGTTCTTTACTTGTCATAATTCTTATTCTCCTTTTTCTATGTTTTATTTTGATAACCAATGGACATGCCAGAATGGCGCGACCACTGTATACTTCTACTTTTCTCTCATTGCCTTGTTATCCATTCCCTTTTTCATCTTTACTTCTGACTATATTGATCTTTATATCACCATGAATGACACAAACTGCCACAAATACTGTACACGCTATCATAAAAGTAATCCCGATTATCGTACTTAAAATCAATAGATTCCTAACTATGAATTGTAATGCTGCTAACATATAAATTCTCCCTTTCGTTTTATTAGTAGGTGAGACGGATAATCCCACCCATTGTTGACTTCTACATTTCAATAGTGATACATCCAAACTCATCAATGATCATCTTATCCATTACATCACTGATACTTTTGAACTTCTCCAAGCAGTTCTGTAATTCTGAATGTGTCTTACCAGAAACCTCTTCATCATCACGATAGAACTCTTTGTCCGAAAGCCACTTAACATCCTCCTGAAACTCTTGGAGATAGTCATGGTATCTTTTCTGAATCTGAATAAGCATTGCTTCAATCTCGCTTGTTTGAGCGTCACGTACAGCATTTTCAATTTCATTAATCCGTACTTCTACATTTAATTGCTCTGCCTTCGCATTTTCATACTCAGAACTTTCAACACCATATTCTTCTCTTACTTCTCTTATCTTTTGTACTGCTTCTTTTCTCTGGACTTCTTTTAAGTCTTTCAGTTCGCTATCTAGATCAGAAGTATTGTCGGACTTATCAGTATCAGCATTTTTCTTTAACTCATTGAATGCTTTATTGATACTCTTCTGTCCGCTAATTGTTTCATTAATCAGCTCTTCATTTCCTGACTCCAGAATTTTCATACCTCTAGCGTAAGTATTCGTAGAAACATCAGCGTCTTTTGCAAGTTCCGCTCTTACATCAATTTTCTCTTCTTTTGGTAGCGGAGTTGTAGAATTCTCCAACAGCGATTTTTTATCACCACCATTCAGAGATTTATTCTTTTCAGCCTTCTTCTTATAAAAAGGTCGATATTTCTCTACAATTTGAATTCTCTGCAATGGTGTGAGCGACCTTCTTCCAAGTTGTTGTCTTACCATCCAGATTATCGCATCTTCCTTACTCGCAAATTCTATGGACTTTACTTCATATGGGATATTGTGTTTATTGCAGATTTCATATCTGTTATGACCATCTACAATAATATCTCCCCATACCATAATCGGCGCACCTTTATATCCTTCTGTCAGCAAGCTTTGTTCCAATGCCTTATAATCTGTATCTGATAATTTGGGTAAAACATCGTTCAATTCAGGATCAATCCTATATTCCATTATTTCACCAACTTTCTTATCTCTTTTTCTACATATTCCATTCTTGCCATCACTTTTACTCTTGACGTTGCGCCCTGTCCACAATAAGAAGCATACTCACAATTCGGTGTATAGGAATCCATTAACTTCTGAATCCATTCACCATACTTTTCAAGAGAAATTCCCAATTCATCTATTGTCTGGATATGGTACGCAAGAATCGGGATGCTTGTCTTCTTCATCAGCTTGTTAGGCTTGTCTGCCGCCACAACTGCCTTATCTAATTTGCTAAAAAGTTCTTCGCAATACTCCAAATCACTGTTTTTATGGTTAGCACGGAACCATTCAGCAAATTCCATAGTCGCATCATTGTTGAAATTCTTAAACTGGTAGTCCATAACAAGCATCAATGTCTGTAAAATACAGGTCTGGATTTCCCCTCGTTTTCTCTGCAATGACGTAAAATATGACTTATGTGATTTTTCTGAGAAGAATTCGCTTGCTTCTACTCTATCAATAAAAGCTGATAATTCATCTCCGAGTAACACCCTTGTTTTCTGGTCTTTTGTCAATGCTGTACCATTGTTAAGCCGGTAAAACTGATCTTCAATCTCTTCATCTGTACAGTCCGTAAGCACGATTACCGAAAGCACCTTGTCTTTGAGTTTGTCCTGTAATTTAGTGTCAATTTCTGAGAAATACTTACCGGCAATCTCATATTCATCTACTGTGATCTTTTGTTTGCGTTGACCATTTTCATTAGTAACAGCCATTCTTTTCTGTATGTTCACTGTCGGCGTATCTTCCGATAATTTGAAACCATCTTTCATGTATTCATAGATTGTCGTAAGTCTTTGTTTGCCATCAAGTACAGAAAACGAATCAAAATCTCCGTCAAACATTTGTAATGCATATGTTTGTGGAACTGCAAAATTTGCTAAGACACTATGTATCAGAAGACTTTGCTGCTCATCATCCCATTGTCCTGGCTTTCTCTGCATAGGATGGTTGAATACAATATTTCCGTTTTCAATCCCCTCGTTGATAGTTTTGATTGTGTACTCTCTTTCAATAGTTTGCATAATGTTCTCTCTCCTTTGATCTGCATATTTAGTGTTCATTTAAAAAATCTCTTACTTCTTCTGGGGATAATTCATACCTGTGTCCAGCAACAATGCTACCTGAATAGGAATCTAAAATCATATAACCATCTCCAAGTCCAGGTGCATATTTCTTATCTCTTCTTTTCATAAGAAG
Source organism: uncultured Bacilli bacterium (assembly GCA_910586425.1). The sequence continues at coordinate 5,696 of CAJUHL010000059.1, read as the reverse complement.
AAAACCTCTTCGTTGTGCTGCCAGACGTAAATTCACATCTTTGGTTGTTGTAATCATGTTTTCCACCACCTTTCTTTTCTTCGTGTTACCCAAAACATTATTTTTAATAACGATATCTGGTAAAAAATTTAGGCTTTTCAGCCCACATTCTCTCAATAAACACACCTCCCAATATCTACTTCTCCAAATCACCGTCACTTTCTCTTAAAACCAACAAATAACATTGCATTGATAAACTTTTTCCATAGCAAGAAAGAAGATCCTTATAATCTCTTTCTACATTCAGAAATAATAAAGTCCATCAAAAAAGTTCTATTCAATTACATAATTCTCTAAAAACACATCCAAACTATTAATAATTACTAATGGGAAAGGAAACACAGCGAAACGCTTGAAAAAGAACATAGAATATGATTTAATAATTTCAGGCGCATTCTGCGTTTCAGATTCTTAATGAATCTGTATGTAGGAAGACCTATCCGAGCTGTGCCACCAGCGTTTGAGGATGGGTCTTTTGTTATTTTGTTTTAAGTGGATAATGATAAGTATAGAACATGCGTTTGTATTTGTCAACAGAAACACCGAACAAATGTTTGATATTTCTAGAAAATTTATTCTTTTAATGCTATCTGATCATGTTCTTATCATGTGTAAATCATATTTTCCGATTACATTTTACCAGCAAGCATGTCCTATATCATGTACTTTCTCCATAAAGAAAACCACTGATATGCATTTATGTGATCTACATATTAGTGGTTCAGAACTTGGCGATATGAAATTGGGATTATACCATGAAATCATGTTTTTAAGTCCTATGGGTTGAAACAACAAAACCAGAAATTAAGGGCAGTCTGTGTTATACCATCAATGCAGAACTGCCCTCTCTTTATTTATTCTATATATCTCATTAATCGTAGTAACCGTATCTCTGGCATATCTCATGAATTGTTTCAGCATAGATACTTCTGGAATGTTTATGTGGATCATGATTGTTATTCTTCTTATATAAGTACAAATCTCTCACATCCTGCCAATATCCACAATCTTTGCTCCATTCCACTTTTTCATCTAAGTAAATAGAATCCATGTGGCTGCTCTTCCCATGAATAGATTTTTTGCTTCTTATTAAAGTGAATATATTCTTGTCTCTCGTTATCCTCATCATCTATATAATCATTTACTATGGCAAAATCACAGCTATGTAGGATTTTTGAATTCTTTCTATCCTTTACCTTTATTGTAATAACCCTTGTAGAATCTTCAGCATTATCATATCCATAACAATGTGCCACCTTATCAAGTGCTGACATAATTTGGGTTTTGATTTCTTTTGCTGAATATTTACAATCATCATCATTAACATGGATATCAACATCAAAATCAAAGCCTATATTTGATTTAACATCATATGTAACCATGTTTCGTTTGACACTTCCCACAAAATAAAATTGGAATGTAAAACACTGCCGGACATCATCTTGTACAGAATTTATAATCTGTATCAGTTCCTTCTTTGCAGAGGATAATTGCTTGAGGTTTACATACTGGAAATTGTACATTTTGATTTTTCTCCTTTTTAATTTATCCCCATGCCAACCATCTAACACCTGTTAAATCATTTTAGTATACGCTTTTTGAATTATATGTCAAGAAATTTTTTAAAAACCTTGATTCCCGAATGGAGTGCATCGCTCATCTATAAAAATTTTAGATTGGAGGCAACGCGATGGATATAATGATTACTATTGCCGTTATTGTAATTTCAATTTGTTGTGTAATTATCATTAAAATTTTTACAAAAGATGGTAAACATGATCTTGAAATTCAGGCAGGAAAATTTCGACTTTCTATTAAAAAACATAAAATAAAATAACTTGATTATTCTCAATGAAACCGTTTTACTTAACCCCAAAAGCCAGCCCACTAATCAGGACTGGCTTTATTAATGCGGTTACATAGTATGCCTATATTGGAGATCGTTATACCATACAAAAGATCAACATTCTACTATTTACCCAACAGTACCCATCTTTCTATTTTATGATATAAGATTCCGCTTTAAAAGTTTTTTAATTACTTTATCTGTCAATCCTATCCGCTTTAAAATACAACAATACACCAGCTTTATAAGTACAAAAGTAGTCTCCGCTAATTTATTGTCTAATGGCATGAAACTTCCGTGAGTAATGGTATTTCTGTATTTAACAAGTTCATCAATCTCTTCTCTGGATATATATTCACCCATTAGCGGCTGGTATTCAAAAAAGCAGTTTTCAATTCTGTCAGCCAAGGCACCTGACATATGCCTTAGAGTGCCAAGGATATAGTCATATGATTTCGGATCAGTCAAAGAATGAATACCATCGCGGTCTTCTTTCACTATACTCTTTAGCTTTTTTACTAATTCGTCAAAAGTCTTTTCTTGTTGAACTTGAATTTTGGACAATTCCATTTCTGATTCCAGTGCGGAACAGACTTCCCTTATTTTTATGCTTGTAATAAAAGTAGCAGTTTTATCATCATCAGGAATAAACCCAATGTTAAAGCGCGGCTTATTGGGTTTATTATTAACTATAGAATCTAATAAATTGGTAACACATGCTCCTAATGTATCAAAAGAAATGCAGCTGTGAGACCATTTTTCTGTATCCTGAGCATACTCATAACGGATATAGCATTCTGCTACTGAATCTATTATTTCTGGAAATCGTCCGCATATATTTTTAAGTGCTATTTTTTCAAATCTGATATTTCGGCGGAAGACCATAAACTGGCACATGTTTAGTATATATCCAAATATTTCGGGAAAAGTTTGTATTCCCTTTTCTTCATCGAAAGTAATTTCCAGATGGGTGCCGCCTGTTGTAATTGAATCGCCGTCTTCGACTGACCTGTGTTCGTGCGGATTTGAGTGAACGGAAATACTGCCTTTTATCTTCTTGTTGGACAAGGGATATGCAAGGCTGTCATCCTGATATTTTACTTTTGTTTCTCCCGTATCTGTATAGTCAACTATTATTGAGGATTGAAGGAATAGCTTGTTCAGGATACCGCCAACAAAGCATATTGCTTTATAAGCTGTGATATCAGGGGAACTGCTGACAAAATATCCCCAGGTGTTAAGTGTCAGCTCATTCCATACTTTTAAATCCTCATTGGAATAAATATATACATATTTTTGTCCGGTGGTTCGCCCCAAAATAAATCCCTGATTCTGGGGAAGGGTAGTAAATACTTTTGGTTTTGGATCAGAATTAAAAAAAACACATTGAAACCCGTCTAATACAAAAGAAATATTTTCATATCCTTCAACAATTCCGTACAGTTTTTTTGTATTTTCCATATAATTACCTTTTCTAATTAGTCAAATATAAATTGGAGCATATATCTTATATTTTCTTTCCTCAGATATTTTTCCAATAGTAACATGAGAATTTATTGCTGTCAATATATGGCATAAATACTTTTGTTATATACTATATATAGTTCTAATGATTATTTAAACAAACGATAATAATACTCTATATGTTTATTATCTTACATTCATCTATACCCCTCTATAACACTACCGAACATAAAAATACTTTATCTATAACTTATCTGTAACGCCTTAAAATTCCTATCATTTCAGCATTTTAAATAATTCCACCCCTTAATCCTATCTCTCACAACTCCCTTTATAAAAATCCCCTGTTTTCCCAACATTCACACCGAAAAACACGCCGAATGGCATAAATTATGTATTATTCCCATCAAACTAATAAGTTTTATGATAAAATAAAGTCTGCCATTTTCTCAATATTCCCACAAGAAAATAGCAGATTCTTTCTTACTAAAATGATATTAAATTTGCTGCTCCACTGAACTTCACTCATCTTGTTTTTTATTCATTGAATCCTCTATCCCTTTTTTAATTGCTTCATTTATCGTTCCAGAAACAGGACTTTCATGTGAGAAGATAGCACCCATCAGACTTCCAAATGCATTTGCAGCAAATTGATTTTTCACATTTTCTTCATCTTTCTTTATTTCATTCTCGTGTTGCAATTTTATTAATTCAATTTGATGATCATGCTCTTTATCTTTTAATTCCATTTCAAGCAAATGCTTTTCTTTAAGAGATTCTATATCTACTTTATTCTGCTGAATCAATTTTTCAATATCAGCTTTATTTTGCTCTTTAATAGTTTTTATCTGTGTATTTGACGTTTTCCATGAAGCAAAAAAGGATAACAATGCTGTGATAGCTGATGGTATAATCGCAATTAAAAAAGTCTGCCAAAATTCATTCATTTGTACTCTCCTAACTTTTTCCACTATTAGTTTTCTAGATAATTTTATAATCATTATATTATGCTTTTAATCGAATTACAACAGAAAATCCATACCATCGCTGACATAGATTTTCCCAATAAAAAATTATATCTAATAATATTAAAGTCCAAATAATTACTTTGAATATTAAACTATTTCCTTACCATCACCGAACTATCCAAAATCATCACAAATCCCCTCTCCCACATCAATATCTCCCCAAAAATTCAACGTTTTCTTAACATCCTTCCATCATCCACCCATTTCAAATACACAATATGAAAATCTTCACAAAACGCCCATTTTTCGGTATAATCTCGAACTCCAATCAAAACTCCCCAAATTTCACCATATTTCCCACCTGATCACACCCACTCACATCACCCAAAATAAAAAAAATCCCTTGAAAATAAAGGATTCTTACTACTTCCCATCATATCCAGTTCAATTTCTACCGAACGCCATTTTGTTAAATCATAATTTAATTATTATATTTCTAAAACTCTCCTATAATAGCAGACTTTTCACGCAAATTCAGCTTTTCATATCTTCCACTCTCGAACTAATCACCGATACTTTTTATCCCCTTCTACACAAAAAAGAAGCCATAGCCGAAACTATGACCTCTAATATCTCTTTTCATAACCTATGCAACCTTACATACCTTCTTCAGCTTAGTCACAATCTTTTTGCATTCTGTCGGATTGTCAATCAAGTATTGTTTCGCGTTCTCCCTTCCCTGTCCGATCTTATTACCATCGTATAAATACCATGACCCGCTCTTAGTAATAACGCCGTTTCCTTCAGCCTGATCCAGAATATCACCTTCAACAGATATACCATGACCAAACATGATATCAAACTCAACTTCTTTGAAAGGCGGCGCGATCTTATTCTTGACTACTTTCACCCGTGTTCTGCTACCGAGCACTTCTCCGCCCTGCTTCAAGGATTCGATCCTTCTCACATCCAGCCGCACAGACGCATAGTATTTCAATGCCCGCCCACCTGTCGCGCGTTCTGGATTTCCAAACATGACACCTACTTTTTCACGAAGCTGATTCGTTATGATCAACGTACATCCACTATTATCAAGAAATGTTGTCAGGATGGGTAATGTTTCAGACATTATTCTTGAAAATAACCCCGCATGATAATCACCTACATTTCCATCTATCTGTGCTTTTGGTACAAGCCCCGCAAGAGAATCGATCACGATAGCACTGAATGTCCCATTCAACGCTACTGTCTTACAAACTTCAAGTGCCATCTCCAGATTATCCACATGCATAAGGTAAAAATTCTTTTCTTTAATTCCCATCATTTCATGAGGTAAGCGCCTCGTGGACGCTCCCTCCCGAACCGTGCGGGCACCTCTC
>CAJUHL010000058.1:1676-9752 GCA_910586425.1 uncultured Bacilli bacterium | reverse complement strand
CTTTCCTCATTTCATCATTAAATCCTTAGTTATAATGTTTGTTTTTTATACTATATAAAAAAATAAAATGACAATAAAAAAGTAGCTAATTGTTTTTTTGCAATAACAACTAACTACTTTACAAAATTTAACAGATATTAATATTGTTACACAACAGGTAATACTGAACCTCTTCTGTGTCCAAAACACATCCATAATCTCCCATGCAGCGTCGAAGCATTTCAAGACCTTTATTATATATATGGTCTTTTCTAATCCAATCATGTTTCACGCACTCATGTAATTCCCAAAATCCTTTATTTTTACATTTCACAGTCTTATCTCCTATCATGCCAAAACTCTCTCATGAGCATAGCCGGAATCTGTTGTGTAGTAGATATCACGAATTCCTAAATCCAGGATCGCTTTCATACAGGCCGGGCAAGGTCTTGCAAGTCCATACGGCTGATCATAACGAATCCTATAAATAAAAATCTTTACTTTTTTAAAATCAATGTCCATGTTCTTCAGCTTCGAGATACACTTTACTTCTGCATGTACTTTTGGAAGCACCTGGGTGTTCACACCTCTCATGGTCCGGTACTTGTTATAATGCATTTGTATCGGATGAGTCTTTTCCGAATTGAATCCCTTCGCAATTATTTTTCCCTTATAAACCGCAATACAGCCAACATGAACCTTATCAAACTCAGAACACATTGCCGTCTTTCTCGTTTCCTCAAAATATCTGTCGATAACCATCATATTCCTCCATTCATCTTGTTTCTAGTAATATGTGGTTGTTTCTCTTTTGATAAAAAAGAAAGAATAGGTTTACACATAAAATAAATAAGCAGAGGAACCGGAATCCTCTGCTTATTTGCCAAATTCATTTGATATTTTGTCTATATCGACTTAATCTTGCTAATCCAAATGTCCTTAGGTGTTAAATGAACACTAATTTCTAGTCCTTCTGATCTGAATTCGTTATTTTGATAAAAAAATCTTTATATATTCCAACAGGAACATTTTCATCAAATTTATATTCCTTCATCTCATCACTCTCAAAGTTATAGATTGTTATGTTCTTCTTCTCTTCATCCACAACCCAATATTCCCTGACGCCAGATGAACGATATTTAAGTAATTTTCTATAATAATCCATAGAACGACTTGATGGTGACACAATCTCAATAATCCAGTCTGGTGCGCCATGACAACCATCATCATTTATTTTATTCTTATCACAAATAACGCTAATATCCGGTTCTATATAATTTTTATTATTTTCGTTAAGAAACACTGCAAATGGAGCCGGAAACACTTCACAGTCTCCCTCATGTTGTCTAATATATCTTTCTATTTCATATGTGAATTTTCGTACCAGTCTTTGATGCTTTGTACTTGGTGGTGCCATATAATAAATTTTTCCATCAATCAACTCTGCCCGTTCACCATCTGGTAAATCATAAATATCATCAACTGTATATGAGTTTTCTCTTAATGCTTCCATTTGGATCTACCTCCTTCTGACAATAGTATAAACCACCTCTCTAATATATACAATAGAAAAGAGGATCTTGGACCCTCTTTTCTATATTTTTATCTCCAAATAGCTAGATTTTATTTTTGCCTTATTGCATCCACCTCATCAAGCTTATCCTTAACCTCAATAATATCGTTGGGTTTTTGTTTTGACCGAATAATCAACGGTTTCTCTTTCAACAATTCTTGACTTAGTTCCTTGCCATATTTTTCTATCATATTTGCCAAGAACTCAATACATCTCCCAAACGCAACTTCTTGCTCCTTCATCATTTACCTCTTAACCTTTCATTACTGATCCATATTTGTATGTGTAGAAATGTTGGAATCTGTTTTAACGAAGTGTATAATCTTTCTATCAAATACCTAACTATTTCTAAATAACATATGTTTTTCATCCGCAAAGAATAACCCATCTCTATAATCTGACGTGTGATCAAATAGGCCGTGCGTCTGGCTATCATATCATTTTTGTCCGTTTCCGCTTCTATCCTCGTTTCTTTTTTACGCTCTATCTCCCATAATGCCTCCTTTGTGATGACGTTTCTGTTCATATCATACACCATATCCTGAGCGGCTACAAGTCTGGTGAATCTTACTGTTATTGCAGGTATCTTTCATTAATTCCTACCTGAATGTCGTCTCCGCTAATTTTTCATTATGAAATATCATTGGGCAAGAAAAAATGACACTTTATTCCTCCAAATTAAGTCTTGTCTACTCATAGATGTAAAACAGTATACTACCATCAAGAGTTATGCATTACCTTTACCTTCCCTATCTATTCTTGTTTATGATCTTATATTTTCTATCTCTCAATCTCAGATAAAATGATTTTTGTTTCATCTTTATATATACCATTATATGAATGTTAAATGATAATAAGAGGAAAAAGTATGTGAAGACACTGTATGATCTACCTCTTTAGGATAAACAATTCATACATTAATAAAGTATAACCTGGGAAGAAAGGAATTCATTATATGTACAAATATATAAGCGACGAAAAAATATTGCAAGATATCGTAAAGGGATATGTATATGATATAAAGTACATGAAAAATGCTTCATTAATCCGTCGTTTAACAGAAGATGAAGTAGTAGAATTTTTATCTAATTTAAACGCAGTTTCTGCTGTTTGTGCTTATATGGAAATTTCCACATTTTTTCAATATGCAGATATTAGGCAAAGAGCAATGCAAGTTATAATAGACAGATTTCCGAGACTATTATCCAACAAACACATTAAACCTAAGATTACACCCGAAATAAAACAATTACTATTAGATGATTTTTGTAAGAATCCAAATCGATATTGGGAAAACTTAGGACAATGTGGATATATATGGGAGATCATCGACATGGATGAAGATATGTGGAAACAATTTTTTGCCGCAATAGAAAAACCTGGTGTTATTAATTTCCGAGGTCTTCTTAAAGATTCACTTGCTGATGGCACAATCTCTTCAGAGCTTGTGATGGAATATGTGATTGAAGGTTCTTATCATCATACTGGATTTGCATTAAATGCTGAACTAACAAAAAAATATTTTGATCTTTGGATTAAAGAAAATAGTAAATATTATTTCTCTGAAGTTCTCTCATTATCCAAAGACCGCAGCTTGGCGTTGAAAACTTATCCAGAACTTTATCAGTACATCAAATCACCAACAGTCAAAGATGCTGAGATTATTGTTAGTATTGATCCTAAAAATCTTTCTTTTGTAAAGAAACAGTCCGAAAAGCTTTGCTTAATGGCATTAAAAAAAGATAAGAGCGTATTTAAGTACGTCAGAAAGCCTACCAAAAAGATTTTAGCTTTTATGGGAATAGATGCACAGAAAGCCACTCTTTATGAAAAGTATCCTGCTAAGCAATACCTCATTACCTGTCGAAAAGATGTGGCCGATGAGGGAGACATTATTTATGTCAGAGTTGTTCCTGGGAATGACATGGCTAATTTTATGTCACGGAAGATTGTCCGTTATGGCTTTAGCGGTAATCTTGACTGTGAAGATGGACCTTATTATGTGGAGGATATTATGGAAGCACAAGCCATCACAGATGATGAGCTTGATGTCTTAAATAAATTCGGCATGCTTAAACTTAATAGTGGAATCTGGAATTTTGATGATGAAGGCGATGAAAGTGATGACTAGAATTATAGAAGATTGTGTAAAATAGTTTAGTCCTTTAAAAAATATTCCTTTTTGGTAAGAACTCAGATATGACAGTTCTTATCGAAAAGGAATATTTTTCTATGGAACAGTTAAGAAGCAAGTTCGGCAGATTATTTCAGGGAATAACATTTCTAGCCTTGCGGATATCTATTCCCTTCTCATGGATATTTTCTATAAATAAAACTTCATGATGTCGGTGTTGCCAGCACCAGCATCTTTTTTATTGTTAAAAGCAGTGTGTAAGAAGTAATATGAAAGGTGCCATTTTTTCACACCTACATGGATAGAACTTATAAGATACTTGGAACACTCCTCTATGATTCACTTTAAGTATCCAGATATAAAGATAATTATGGTGCTTGTTGCACTGGGTTGTTAAGTCAAAAGATATGTGATAAGTCAAATAAAGAGAGAATTCTATTTTCCATTCCATAACTTTCTATCATGCTAAGTGTGCAAGTCTTATCGTATTTACCTATTTGTGTAAGAAATTCTAAAATGACACCTAGTCTTTCGATAAGCCAGGTGTCGTTTTTATTAGGAACTTTCGATAATATCATATTAAAATAAAAAGCTCTCCTAAGAAAGCTTTGCTAATCTTTTAAGTATCTGTATGTCTTTCTGATTTTCTTTTCTTGTTTAGCTATCAATAATCTATATCACATCCTCCTCATTTTCATAAAGACTTTAAGTAATTTATTGTATTCTCATTTCCATTCATCATAGCTAACTCCAGCGCTTCGTTGTATACCGCATAAATATCAGCACTCTGTTCAATTAAGTATTTGACAACTTTCAACTGACCAATGGATGCAGCCCAACGTAAAGCAAACTCATTCCCAGTGTGAATATCAATACCGTGGTCTAAAAAATATTTGATAATCTCCTGGTTGCCTCCTTCTACAGCATACCGTAAATCTTCTCCTTCACCAGAATAAATGCTCATTCCTTTTTCTACTAAATATTTTACAATTTCTAAATGACCTCTTTGCGCAGCTAAATGTAATGCAGCATTTGACCTAATATCAGAACCTTGCTCTATTAAATATTGAACAATATCTAAATAACCATTAGCTCCAGCCCAACATAGTGCTTGATCACTATTGGCGTGAATATCAGCTCCTTCTTCCACCAAATATTTTACAATTTCCAAATGGCCTTGGCTTACTGCATAACGTAGAGCTCTATCCTCATATGCATGAATGTCAATTCCCTGCCCTACTAAATATTTAACTACTTCTAACTTTCCAATAACTACACTATAATAAAAAACAAAATCATTGTTTACATGGACATCTGCACTACATTCCAACAGCCATTTAAATGTTTCAATTGTCCATAAGTCTTTCATCTCACCAAGAATAACCCTATGAGCTTTGAACTTCCCATTATCTACCTGGATAATATCCTCTCCCTCTGGTATAGTAACTTCAACAATTTTATCACCACAATTACAGAATTTTAAAATATGTTTTTCATCTGTAAAAAATAATTCATCGTCGCAATCTGGTATAGGATCTGGATTCATATTCATATCTTTATGATAGGAATAACCGTCACATGCTAAATTTTTCTTTAAAATTTTAAAATACATACGATTTACCTCTTTTCTTCTTTGATAGCGTTAGTATGTGATCAATTATGTAAAAACAAAAAGCCCTTGTGAAAGGACTTTTTATGTTTAGGCAAACTACACTACACTTAAAATCACTGGGACTATTAACCTGTTACGTTCTTGTACGTTTCCAATAATTTTTCATTTGATATTCCATATCATCAGTAACCTCAATAGCGTCTTCAATCGGAAATATAAAATCCTTTGCTTCCTTTTCTGTGTGAAACTCAATCTCAGCATAAATAAATTCTGTGTCTGAACCTGGATCAACAATTGTTACTTCCATAGGTTGATTACTGTCAATGTCAAAAAGAAACCACTTTTTATCGATTACAGGTTTCCCAAGCATCTCTTTCATTGCCTTATATTTTATTTCTGAAATAGAATTTGACACCTCAGTCCTTCTTAAACTTCCATTGCTTTTTACATCAATAAAATAAGATGGTTGTTTTCCTGTTTCAGCCTTTTTCCTTATTCTGACCTCTGGTTCCTGGCTCAAATAGGCTTGTTCACAAACCGCATCTATAATAAGTGGAAACTCTTCTGGAACTTTTTTGAGCAGCCATTTTCTCTCGATTTCGGTAAAATCCTCAGACATATCTTGAGTGCGATCAGGTTTCATTTTATGTAAGTATTCTGCTAATTCTTCTAGTGGCTGATTTTTAAGATTAAAAATATCTAAATCTGTGATATAAGAATAAGATGGAAGTTCATATTGGTACATATTACCTCCGTTTTCAAGAAAAAGATCTACATAATCTAATGCATCATCCCAGTCATTATCGCTATTATTAAAATACTTTACATTTCTTCCATTTTCATATAGAACAATCATCCATTCATTTTCATATTCAAACATAAATGTATATCTTTCTTTCATCTGCATTTCTTACCTTTCTGTTTTTCGTTATTTTATACCATACTGCCTTACATCTTATTTCATTAGAATATATCGTCCATACACTTTCCTTTCTTTCTTTTTTTTCTCAAGTTCCTACTTATTATGCATGTTATTTTGCAAATACAACAAAACTATTTTTATATCAGTAATTTCGATATAAGTGTTACCGAACAGCAATAAAATCTTTTTGAATATGATTTTTCTTCCCTAAGTTGTTTCGATTCGTTGTAATAAGGATCATACAATATTATTCGGAAAATATCCGCACAGAACCATCCAGTGGTCATAATTAATCCTTCTATCGACACATACCATTCTTCCTTCATAAGCCTATATAAAAAACCAACATTATTGATATTTTCATATTCATCACAGCCATATCTTGCATGGTATTCTTTAATATCCCAAGTTTTTATATCCTGGCTATACCTTGGTTTAGGCATGAGTTTATATTTCTCTATAATTTCATCTTCAGTTCGCAATGCTTTTATAGAGGAACAGATACTCCTCAAACAAGCGATTGCACAAGTTCAGTCTCATTCCTGATAATATAACATCTTCGGTAGCATTACACTGGTTTCATCAACTTTACATACTCTACATTCTTTCCTTTAAAACAAAAAATCATAAATTTATAATGATAAATTATTCTTACCTATTTTATCTTTTTTATGTTTTTCAAAATTTAAAGAAATTCATTTAGGTGTCTATTTAAAATATCTTTTTTTATTTTTCGTTATTACTTATTACGCATTTTATATGTTTACTATTAACTTCCTCTCTTGGACATAAAAAAGCTTTTGAAAAAGGCTTTTTCTATCATCTTCTTATCTAGCACATAACACTTCTTCTCTTTTTATTTAGTTTCCAATATCATATAAATATCTGATTGCCATCCAGAAAATCCTCCGCCATCCCATGGATTTCTGTTGTTGTCATGTGGATAATTATGGATTGCCTGTGATAACACTCCTTCTAAATTTAGACGGTGAAAGATCTGTTCTACCTGCTTTTCCTGGATGTTTAAAATCCTGGCAGTGTCCTCTTTAGTGATGAATTTTTTAAAAGGAGAGGGTTCCTTTTTGATTTGATCAATTCTTTCACAAATCATTTTGTAGACCATCTCAAGTCTTCTTTTTTTATATCTTCTCTTAAATTTTCTTTGATGATGCTGGACATTTGATTCTTCCACCAACCAATTGTTCCAGGTTTCCCGTTCATCATATAATCGATTTAATGAGGCTTTCAGTGGCTCCTTTTTTTCTGTTCGTGGAAGTTTTAACAACTCTATATCCATAATCTGTGCGTCAATCTTACCTATTTCTCTTTTTATCCTCATTTCAATCTTTGACTTTTCTTTTCTCTTTCTGTGTATCTGTTTATTACCATCAGACAGATACAGAATATCCCTTTCTCTCAACATATAAATCTCCTTTTTATCTTAGTATATCTAATATGGAATATTATAGAATTTTCGATTTTTTACTAACCGGGTAGATATTTTCACACCTTTTCCTTGTTTAGTATAAATATAGATTCCCACTTGGCTGCCCTTTTTAAGGAACCTTTAATCGGATATCCTATCTCCTGAAAGAAATTTAAGATGTTATAACGATTGTTTATAACAGCTAAGAATATAACTTCATCATTACCCTGATGAACATCAGCACCTGCTTCTATTAGCCTTCCCACAACATCTAAATGGCCTTTCCTTACTGCTGATTTTAGCGCTAATTCATTTAAACTATGAACATCAACTCCAATCCCTAATAAATAATCTACAGCTTCTAAATGTCCACTTTCGGATGCATACGCCAAAGCATAATCGCTGCCTTCTGGAATTCTTCCTTTCCTAT
>CAJUHL010000058.1:0-1576 GCA_910586425.1 uncultured Bacilli bacterium | reverse complement strand
CTTCTATAAGATAACGAACAACATCAAACTGATTATTGCCTGCCGCTGACCGAAGAGCAATGTCTTCATCAAAATGAATATCTGCCATTTTGGATTCTATCAAATATTTTACACTATTTAACTGGCCAGCATATGATGCCCTTCTCAATGCATCATGGTAATCGATTTGATGGTAACGATCATGCTCTTTTAAGAATTTCATAATATCTAAATAGCCTCATGCTGCCGCAAGAGTAAACATGGATTCCATCATTATAGTAGGATTACCTCCTCTTTGCACTAAATATCGGACAGAATCTATGCTATTATTTCTTACAGCCTGCCATAATATAAATTCTTCTTTTGCATGAATATCTAAGCCATTATCAATCAACCATTTCAATGCATCTTCTTTCCATAATTCTTTGATCTCTACTAAAATAATCTTATGAGCTACATATCCTCTTTCTGCTTCTGTAACAGACTCTCCATTTGGGATAATTACTTCAGAAATTTTATTTCCTATTCCCAAAAAATTAGGAAGACGCTTTTCATCTGTAAAAAACAACCCGGTTTCATTCATATTTATTCCTTTTTGGAACATATGTCCGCCTTCCTTTTTATCATCTCTTAACACTTTAAAATACATATGATTTCTCCTTTTTATTATTTTTCCTCTACAAAAATATGGAGCTTTTTTGATTGCATTGTGCTTTCTCTTCTTAATATTGGATAATAGGATGTCTATTTCAAATAAAAGGAAGCGACCGCTTCCTTTTATTTTATGATTCTTCTTTATTTAAGAGATCCTTAGCAGATTCCTCCAGCAGTTTTTGAAGCTGTTCCATCCTTTTGTTCACAAAAAAATTGTACATTTCCACGCATTCTTCATATGTATCCGCATAAGATCTTGATTCTCTTTTTACTCTGCCACTCATTTTAAGGCCTCCATTTTTCTTATACGGAATAAAATACTTATCTGAAATAATCCCTTTCACTGGCAGGCATTTTAAACTCATATTCTCTTTTGTGCTTGTAGTTTCATAAGCGCATGCCCAAATCGTAGTATTCTCAGAAACATTTTCAATCGACTCAAAGTCCTCTGGCCTTACGCATCCCTGTCCGGGAACATATTCGTAATATGATGAATATTTCATTTCACATTCTCCTTTATTCTTTTTATATCTAATTCCAATGGGCATGTATATTTTCCCATTCCGGATAATTTTTATCAAGATACTCTTTTCGATTATGTCTTTGTGTTATATTTTTTCCTATTTATGTTTTCTCCTTTTATTTTTTATACAAGCATAAACTTATTGCCTTTCCTAGATATACATTCATATTTCGTCAATAATATAACCCATCTGTTTCAATTCTTCGATACTACATTCCTCATGCTCCTTATCCGCCCATTCGAGATTCTCACTCTCACATTTGCCACAAGCAGTCCCGCCAAGCTGAATAAGCATTAACTCACCACAATCCAAACATCTTACAAAATCTCCATAACCATCTTCATTCAGACATTCCAAATATACTCTTACAACCTCATTCATATTGTTTTTCTCCTTTTTTCTTTGATAGAATCAGTATG
>CAJUHL010000057.1 GCA_910586425.1 uncultured Bacilli bacterium | reverse complement strand
AGAAATAGATGCGTTAAATAAAATCGTTATGGCGTATTTAGATATTGCGGAAGTTCATGCCTTGAATCAAGAACCAATGTATATGAAAGATTGGCTGGAAACAATTGATGACTATCTGAAAATGACAAGAAGGGATATTTTAACTACAAAAGGAAGAGTGACTCATAAACAGGCTCTTGAAAAGGCACATGGAGAATACGAGAAATATCGGAAAAAGCAGGAGGATGTCCTTTCTCTGGTGGAATGCCATTTTCTTGAAAGTATAGAAGAATTACAGGAGTTGAAAGAAAAGAATTGAATCCCTTACCTTATACTCTTTGATATTATATGTATCAGATGGATGACGAATTGACTGTTTTACTGATTGAAGCCCACAGGAATATTGGTTTTCTGGAAGGGTTTGCTAATACATTAGATAGGAGATGAAATAAATATGAACAACTATGCAATTATTCTTGGTGTTGATAAATATAAATATGCTTCCGCATTACCATCTTGTGAAAATGATGCCAATCTTATGGAGGGATTACTAACAGCAACAGGAAAATATGAAGTGTTGCGAATAGCAAATAATGCGGCAAAGCATCAAATACAAGAAGAAATATCTTCTTTTTTACCCTTAGATTCTACAGATATTGGTGAGATTTTGTTTTATTTTAGTGGTCATGGAAAACAGGATGAACAGGGAATGCATTATGCGTTGTGCGATACCGATGTAAGTAAAATCAATAGCACTTCTCTCAACAACTCTGAACTTGATGATATTATTCGAAAATGTGCTCCTAAGCTATATGTCAAAATCATTGATGCTTGCCAATCTGGGGTTGCCTACATAAAAGGCATTGATGAAATAGATGGCGATTTCAAGTGCATTGAAGCAAAAGGATTTGAGAATTGTATTTTCATCTATTCGTCATTAAAATCTCAATCATCTTATGCTGAGGATCCTTATAGTAAATTTACCAAAGCAATCATAGATGCCGTTGAAAGTATATCAGCACCAGCCGTAAAATTTACAGACATTCAAAATTACTTGAGTGACATTTTCAATTCAGCAGGAGGCATACAGACTCCATATTTTAGCACGCAGTGTGATGGCACGGAGTTGTTTTTTGAAAAAAACTCAAATGTATTAGCGTATTTACAAAGTCTTCATCCAGAAACTCCTGATATCAACGATAATTCTCAGTCGAACATTGATGCTGTTAAAGCGTATTTAGGTAAATGCCGGGATGATGGTGATGTGAAATCAATGCTTGAGAAAATTCAAGATGCTCTAAATAATTGGAAATTGGAACACAGCTTTTTGAATGAGTTTTATGAATATGAGTGCAAAACAAATTTTCCTTATGAATATCATAGATACCATGAAGATACCAGTCTTGTGAAAATGTTACATGGCAGGATGGATAAGGAAAATTTGTTCATTGAAATGGAGTATACCTCCGTCAAAAAACAAAATCCTCTGGTGGAATCACTTTTTTCAAACTATAAGGATATTCCTGTATCATATCGATCCGTGGCAAATCAACTTCCATCTGTTTTCGCTATCCACTTTAAGGCCCTGAATGGCAATTTGCCCGACTATGTAATACCATTTATTTTTGTATATAGCCCTACTTTCTTCTATGTTTTTACATGCACAAAACAATTTGTCCGAAAGGGCTGGAAAGAATATGAAAATGGTCGTTACACAAAATATGTTTACACAAAATTTGAATATGATAGTTTCAATGAATCGGATTGGTATCGTTATCAGATAAAGCGTTTACAGGAAACTGTTGACTTTATTGAAAAAACATTACTTGAATATATTGAACCCAAATAACTTTTCTACTCAATTCAACAGATGGTATCTGTTAAATCAAAGAAAGTGCTAACAATCCAGAAAATGCCAGCGACCGGCTGGCATTTTCAAATCGAAACCTAGTATACAGGTATATATTTTTTGTCGCGGGCTTGACATACGGGTGCCTGAGATCATGCAGCCGCACTTTTTTAACGCCAGTCGCTTTTATCCCCCGCAGCATTTCACTTGTCATATAGCTTTTGGTACAGTGGAAAATCCTGTCATCCGCCATAATTCCATAAAGCATACCCGTATATTCCTTTAATTCCTCTGCAAGAAATTGAGGGATATTCACTACCCGGTTGCTCTTTGGCGTTTTCGGCTCGGTAATCACATCTTTCCCATTGAACCGCTGGTAAGATTTTGAAATGCTGATGGTGCGGCTGTCGAAACTGATGTCGTTATAGGTCAGGGCGAGTAATTCGCCAATTCTCATGCCCGTCCAGTAAAGGGTTTGGAACGCCATATAGGACATTGGTTTATCCCTTACCCCCTCTAAAAACTGCAGGTATTCCTGTTTCGTCCAGAACCCCATTTCATCCGCCTTGCTTTTGCCGATGCTCCCTGCTTTTTTGCAGGGATTATTTTTTAAATCGTAGTAGCGGCTGGCATAATTAAATATGGCGGCTAACTGGTTATTAACCGTTTTCAGGTAAGTTTCGGAATATCCCTTTTTCAGAAGGGTGTTCTGCCACGCACGGACATCCGAGGCCTTAATGTCATTCATGGACTTCTGCCCGAAATATGGCAGGATTTTAAGGTCAATGATATACTTTTTTGTCCGCATGGTGCTTTCCCGCAGCCTGTTTTCCATATCCCCATAATAAAGCTCAATAAATTTGTCAAACCGCATGTCAAGGTCGTTCTGCTGCTTCTGTAAAAATTCCATTGCCCACTGCTCCGCTTCTGATTTAGTGCGGAAGCCACGCTTGAACTTCTTTTTCTTCACACCCTGCCAGTCCGTATAATAGAACTGGCAAAGCCATTTCCCTGTTTTCTTGTCCTTACTTAGATTCATTTCCTCTCCTTTCCTGTCCAGCCATGCTTATACTGTCTGCCCTTCCATTTCTCTGCCTCTTGCTTCCACAAGCATTTCATCTGTAATCTCCATGCCGTAAAACTTTTCCAAGAAAAACTTTGTCGGCACCCTGCCTGGAATTACAATCTTGCCCATCTTCTCCAATTCATTATTCAGCCTTGCCACCAGTTCATAGCAGTATGACTTTGACATTCCCAAAAGCCCCTGCACTTCGTCTACTGACAAAAACATCTGCCTTGTCCTCTCCATCTGGAAATCCCCCTTTCTTTAATTGTAGATACTTTTGTATCTCTTTTGTATGTTCCATATCATAACAGATACAAAAGTATCCTGTCAAGAGGATTTTAAAAATTTTTTTTCTTATCCTTCCATATCCATTTTCTCCCTTCATTTCCTTACAGAAAGAAGCCATTCAATCCCTGTCTTTCCAATTCCATGATTTTTCCCTTATCTGTTATTTTCCTGTTCCATTTTCCACCTGCCCGTGTTACAATACAAATGTATCTATCAGACACATTTGTATTGCAGGAGGACTGGAACATGACTGTTGGTGAAAAGATAAAGACTTACCGCAAGATACGCGGCATATCCCAAAAAACATTGGGGGAACTGGCAGGCGGCATCAATGAAGTGACTATTCGGAAATACGAAGCCGGGGATAGGAACCCCAAACCAGAGCAGCTTCTGAAAATCGCCAATGCACTTGGCGTCAGCATCAACCTATTTATGGACTTCGACATTGAAACGGTGTCAGACGTGTTATCGCTGGTATTTAAGATGGACGAGCAGTTGGACATTACGTTCACAGGCAAGAAAAATAAGAAAGGCGAATATGATCCAAACTCCGTTGCTTTAAAATTCAACAACCCGGCTGTCAGCAAAAAACTTGCTGTGTGGGCAAGAACAAGGGATTTGGTGCAGAAAACCGTGGATGCAAGGGATGAATTTAATACGGAAGAAGAATATTTGAAAGAGGTTGCCGATATGAGGGCTAAGGCTGATGAGATTAAGCAGCATTTGATGGATGATAGTATGGTTGTAAAGAAAGGCACAGAGGGAATAGTTATAAAAATTTCAAACTAAGGAGGATATCTATGAATACATTAGCAAATCCAACAAATTCTAATACCGAATCAATTATCGACATCATTAAGATGATTGATTCAAAATGTATTACTTTACCAGAATTTCAACGCAATTTTGTTTGGGACATAAATAGAACATACGAACTTTTTGATTCTTTTGTAAAAGACGTTTTTATAGGTTCAATTATATACGGCATTCCTTCATTCGCATTAACTGTGCGTGAGTTAGATACTCGTCCCAGGTCTGGAAAAGGTAGTCGGAAAAAATTAGAAAATATATTCCTATCTCAAGAGATAATTAAATGCAAAATTCAAACAGATAATTTTAGATTAGTCTTAGATGGACAACAGCGTATTACATCCATATATAGAGCCTTAAAAGGCATAGATAATGTTTGGGTAATTATAAAAAATCATGATGAAATTGATGAACACTATCAAGATATGCCTTTAAACACCATCCCCTTAGAATACTCTGTTTTAACAATAGATGGCGTGGAAGATGCAGAACACTTATCCATAAATCTGGCAACTGTTTATAAAAAAATTGAAGACTCATTATTACAAGATGAAATAGAAGAATATTTTAAGAAACTAATTTTTACTCAAAATTTAGACTCAGATTCTTATAGACGACTCTTTAAAATATATATACAATCCATACAAAAATTAGAAGACTTATTTAAAAGCCAGAAATTAGTTGCCTATTTCCTCCTTGATATGTCAGCAGACAAGTTTGCCCTATTTTTTGAAAGAAGTAACAGCCTTGGAATCGGCTTAACCTTTATCGATATTTTAATAGCTAAACTAATCAATGGCTTCAATTTAAATAAAAATATAGAAAAATTTGAAAATGAAAATCCCCATATTTTTTTAAACAAAGAAATTATGGCTCGTTCCATTGCTTATTTGGTGAGTGAAGGAAAAAAAGTGGATAAAAAGTACATTTTAAGCCAACTAAATGCCGACCACTTCAATTTATACTGGAACGAAATAACAAGTTTGTATAAATCCTCTATTGAATATTTAAACAATAATAATTTTATTTTAAACCCCAAGTGGATTCCATACCCCAATACTATTATACCAATAATGATGTTTTTACGCAATCTTCCAAGCAAGAACTTCTCTCAAATGAACCAAGAACAAAAAAATTTCCTTGAATATTGGTATTGGAGTTCCGTTTTATCACAACGATATGTATCTGCCAGCAATGAAACAATTGTCCTTGATTCAACAATATTAACCCATATTGCCCAAAAACAAAAAATTACAGACAAGACCTATATTAAAAAATTAAAAACTATCATAACCAGTTATGAGGACATTATTCCATACAACAAGAAAACAAGTGCAATTTATATTGCATTACTTAATTTCATCAATTATAGTGCCGGAGGGTTATTAGATTGGAATAATTGCAGTAAGATTTCATTTACAGATAATGTAGATGACCACCATATTTTTCCCAAAGAATACCTAAATGAATTTTTAGATGAAGAATCAGACAGAAATTTAATTAATAGTGTAGCAAACCGCACTCTCATTCCAAAAATAACTAACATAAAAATCGGTAAAAAAGCTCCGCATATATACATGAATGAAATATTAAATAATAATCCTCAATTTCCAACCGTATTATTAAACCATATGATACCTAAAGATACCATCTCTGGTTTATATGAAAATTTTTATGACTCCTTTATTGAAGACCGTGCGAAACTCATTTTTTCCAAACTGGAAGAAATGGTTATCTCTAAACAAGAATATATTGAAAGTAAATTTGTTACCGACATAAAAAAGGTATCCAGTTATACTGGTACTATACCAATTTGGGGAAGTTACAGAAGAAAAAAAGCAACTGCAGTTTACAATATTGACACACAAGAGGTATTATACAATGGAAACAAATATGCTGTTTCCACTGCTGCTGACAGAGCAAAAATTGATTTAGGTGCTCCTGAAACAGTTTCTACAAATGGTTGGAATTTTTGGAAATATACCGATGAAAACGGAATAGACCAAAGCATCAGTGATTACAGATACTAATCTAAAAATTTACATATTCGTATATTTTAGAAGCAAATTAGAAGCACTGCCAAAAATAAAGCCCGCAAACCAGCATAAACACTGGCTTTGCGGACTTTTCCTATCTACTCGAACTCCTCGGCGGATAGCTTGAACTGACTGTTTTTCTATAATTTTTAATGGGTTTATTATCCATATTTTTTTAAAATCGTTCTCGTATTTGTTCCAGTCAAAATTTTTAGAGCCAAAATAGAGCCATATTCAATTTTGGTTTTTATTATTCCACGAAATCATTTGCTATAGTCATATCCTGTAAATAGTAATATGTATTTTTTATTTTCTCAAACGTATTTTCTCCTTCTAAACATATTTTTTGTTTTAAGCAAGGAGTTACCAACCCATTTGGGTGAACACGAATTGCACAAATCTTTTCAAAACACTCATTATTGTCCCCACAAGATTCACATATTCCATTATACAATAAGCCACTCAAAAACGACGTCTTTATCCTTAAAATACAATCATTACCCATATCAATTTTCAAGACCGGCGTTGCATTTAATAAAATTTCCCCTCCCTTGACATTAATAAGTCTATTTATGATATTTTTTTGAATACTCTTATATTCTTCATCTTTTCTATCTAAAAACATTAAATCCACTGAAGTAGAGGTTTTTATACCCCACTCTATAAACTTATCTATTTCTAAATAATTATCCTCAATAACAACAATGTTTAAATTTCTATTTCTTGCCGGAACAGAACACAATACTTCAAGTACCATTGATGGATCAACATTTTGATACTTCATTGCCACTTCATTTTTTAGAGATATTATTGACAAATTTATATTGTCAATCGGTTCTGTAAGTGAATGGATAATATTCTTTAGATTATATCCATTAGTTGTCAAACTAACCGATATTTTTCCATGTTCTTTAATTCTATTGATTATATCTGGCAAATCATTCCTTAAAGTTGGCTCTCCACCTGTCAATGCAATCTTAGATATTGATAATTCCTCTGCTGCCTTTATACATTCTTCTATTATGTATTGTGGCATTTCTTCATGCCTTTCATTTCCTTCACTATGACAAAACATACATTTCCCATTGCATTGACTATTGAGTATCAATCTTATTGGAGGCATAAATAGTTTATTATCCATTACTTTCTTCCTTTTTTGTTTCAAAATAATCATCTAAATTTAATTGCATATTATCCCATATCAAATCTTTCACATCTTTTGTAACTCTTTTGGGTAACTTATTTTCCTTATTATCTATCAACAATTCAAGTCGCTCATTTACTCTGTTCGCATCTTTTTGATAAATGTATTTCTTTATTAATTTTGCTTTTTCTTCTCTTCGAAGTAGTTTATAAACAATATACCAATCTTCCAATGATGTACATGGTAATTTACTACCATCTTCCATATCTACTATTTCGATATTCTCCGGCATAATATTATAAACAAATTCGTTTTTATTAGGCTTCACTATAAAACAAGCCACAAAGTCCACATCAATATCCAAATATCTCATTTTAAAATGAAATTTAGGCGGAAGTTGAATTCTTTCCACAATTTCTTCATAATGACTAAAAATGCCTCTTACTTTACCTATGTCTTCTGGCGCAACCCAGAAATCCACGTCATCAGGGTTACTATACAATTCATGTATTTGCAACAAATATGAACCTCCAATGCCGCATCTTATCTGATTCTTTTTCAATATATCAACAAGTGAATTCAATGTTCCATAGTTAATCAATGTTTTAACCTCCTCAATAGTTTGCCAACAAAACCCAACAACTTAGCTCCAATGAATATTATCAACGCATATAATGCAGAAGATATAATATTTGTAAATATAGTATTTTGCTCTTGACCAAAAAAAAGCAATATGTTATTGACACCCCTTGATATATATTCAAAAATATCTTTTCCCTTTAAAGCCAAAAAAATTATAAGTAGTGAAATTGCCCATGCCAATTTCAATCGTGCTTTATTTACTACTTGCACATACGATTCGTTAAACAGTGGCATTCCCATCACTATTTGTAAAATATGATCTACTTTACCTTTTAAATTTCTCAATACTCTTCCAGTATTTTCTTGTCCTACCATTATACTCCATTTAGTTATTGTTGAAATTAACATAGCATATGTAAAAGAACATACTTCACTGCGATCATATTGTTGAATTTTCCAATCATTTTGATTATTTAATAACCACTTAATTTGATTTATCACTTTATAATGATATGGAGATACTCCTATTTTCAAAAGTTCTAATATCAATGTTGGCGAAAAAGAATAATAGTTTTTCTGTTTATTATATTTTGCACCGGCTTCACATACCACTTGCTCATCTTCCCATCTTACTTCTTTTTTAGGCATACAACTTAATACAAAATCTATTCCAAGTGTCACATTTTTTTCAAAAAAAGTGCTTACTTCGGGCTTTATATTAAGTTCTTGCATTTCTTTTAAAGCTATCAATGCCCAAACTGTTGCTGCACAATGCTTTTTATTTTCAAAACACCAATATGCCTCTTTTTTCCTTTTATTATAATGGATATTCTCTTTCAAATACTCAAACCCATTCATCAGGGAAGAATATAATATATGTTTTTCATCATTACTAAATTGAAAACAGCTATCATTTTTTAAAGCAAGTACTATTGCCCGCAAAGCCAATGAGGTCATAACAGCATTTTCTGAACAATTCTCTGATAATTGATATGCCCACCCCTTTTCACCATGTTTTTGTTGTTTTGCTAACCATATAATACTCGATTTATATAGATTTCCCTTTGCAACCCCTATTTGAGATTTATTCATTAATGCAATTAAAGCTAGGCTGGTAGACCAAACAGATACTCCCTCTGCCATTGACCAGCCCTCTGTATCTTCCTGCTTTTTTTCACTATTCCCCTTATCCGTATCTTCCGACTCGCAATTATCACGTAAGTACAACAGCTTATCTTGCATCATACTAACAACATCATCAGGTAGTAAACACACTTCATTCATCCATATCAATGTACTGGCCAATGGAGACGCTCTATACCTTTCTTTATTCTTACTTCCCATAAGGTATGAAATCGCCCCATCATCTGTCAAGGAATTTATTAACGGTTCTATCCACTCTACTAAATTTTTCCCTGTAAAAGCTTCAACGTTTAAAAATCCATCCACTAATTGAACATGTTCTAGTATCTCTTTCTTGATAATATTCATACCCAACTCCTATGTACCTTTTTATATTTACACAGTATATCACTAAATAAATACTATACCCAAACTATCGTCATCTTCCCCTATGTTTTTCTTTCCTTTTCTGCTGTTTCAGTTCAAACTGCCGCTCTTTCTCTGCTTCCCGCTGCTCCCGGCTCATAATCTTGCGTTCAGTTTTTAACTGCTCCTGCTGTAATTTCAAAGCCTGTTGCGATTTTGTTCCTATCCCAGTATTCTGTAATTGTTTCCGCACTTCTCGCTGTACCCGTTTAGGATTGCGACCAGCTTCTTTTACATCAGTTGCCACATCCGGACTAAATCTTAACTGATAGTAATTTTTCAGAACAAAGTCATATACCTCATAGTCTTTGGGTTCTGCACCAAACGTAACCTTACATACAGATAGCTTTCCATCTGATACACGTTCAAACACTCCCACCCAAAAGGGTTCTTCAAAAAACACTGTCAACTTTCCCGATACTTTGTCCATGACAATTCCTCCTTAAAATAATTGTA
>CAJUHL010000056.1 GCA_910586425.1 uncultured Bacilli bacterium | reverse complement strand
CAATAAAAGGCTGGATTTATAGATAGGAGTAAAATTGAAAAATGGCTGATTTAAAAGAAAATGTTAAAAGTGCAATATTGATTCATCCTGGATTAAAAATATTTTGCGAGGGTGAACGTGCTTGTTTAAAATTAGAGAAAGAATTGGTCACAAAAGGGATTAAGGTAAGAATAGGTTGTAATGAGTGTAACATGTGGAGTTTGTATATTATATCAGTACCAGATATGGAAGATGTTTTTCCAGATATAATAGACATGAGATGAAATTCTAGTTTGATAGGTTCTGATCAGGAAGGTGAGTAATATGGATAATAAAGAATTCTTGGATTTTTTATTGAGAAGATTCAAAATAGAAAGAGAAAAAATTGACAGATCGGGTGTGTATGCATACACGCAGCGTCTGCTTGCCTATAACTCAAATAAGATTGAGGGGAGTACACTCACTGAGGAACAGACAGCTTCTTTGTTTGATAATGGAACTTTGCCAAAATCTGATGATTATTATAGAGCAAAAGACGTTGAGGAAATGAATGGTCATTTCCTAATGTTTAATAAAATGTTAGACACTTTGGACGAGCCATTATCACAGGAATTGATAAAGAAATTTCATTTTGAATTAAAGTCTGGAGTATTTGAGGATCGTGCTAACGGATATGCAATCGGTGATTATAAGCAGCGTCCTAATATGATTGGAATGTATCAAACTGTAAGACCAGAAGATGTTGCTCAAGAAATTTATTTACTAATGGACTGGTATGATGGTCAGGCGATAAATATTTCTGTATTAGCTGAGTTTCATGCAAGATACGAGAGTATTCATCCTTTCCAAGATGGGAACGGCAGGACGGGAAGATTGATTCTCTTTAGGGAGTGCTTGAAGAATGGTGTTGTGCCGGCTGTGATTGAAGATTCAAATAGAAATGAGTATCTGGAGGCATTAAAAGAATATAGAGAAGAAAAAAGTCTGGATAAATTAATTACACTTTTTGAAAAAGAGCAGCAGTTTTATTTTGGGAAGTGCAAATATTTTATGTGAGAGGAAATCTATATGGCAAAGAAAAATTATTATTGTATTAAAGCGAGTAAAGGAAATGCATGTGATACTATTTCTTTTGAGAAAGATGAAGATGGTATGATTTGTATTTACATGGAAGGTGAAGAATTAAGGTTTACTGTAAAAGAAGCAAAAGAAATTGCGGATAAACTGAGAAAATGTGCCAACGAATAAAAATGAATGTTCAGTTTTAAGGGATGGTGTGGTATATGAGAATGGATAAAATTGCTGATGCTATAGAAGATGCAATTGAAAAAAGATGTTTTTTACCAGCTTTAGCATTGTCTTTGGTTATACCTGATATATGTGCTGAATACGATTATCCTGAAATTTATAACAAAAAAGCTGAATATAATAGTCGTAAAGGACAGGGGGCTGCTTATTCCAAGTGGTATGACGTAAATATTGGTAATTATGATATTGATGCTCTAACGGGAATAGGATTACTTGATGGTAGGAGTTGTTGGAAATTAAGATGTGAGTTTTTACATAGTGGAAGCATTGATCTTGATGATTTTATGAGTGTAGATGATAAACATATTACATTTAAATTAACTTCATCTCAAGACTCTGATTTAAAAGGGACGATAGGTGGGTGTTCAGGAGTTAAGTATAGTGAAGACAAAACGAAGAGGGATATTGAATTAGATATAGTTAATTTGTGTGGAAAAATATTAGCTGTTTTAAGAGATTCTTATTTGACTGATGATAATTTCATTAAAGCAACGGAGAATAAAGCTTTAAATTATATAGAATATTAATCGAATGAAAGTGAAATTTTAATGAGGTTTTTATGAAATTAAAAAAACAAGCAAGGGTTTTAGGATGTAAAGAAACATATTTTAAGATAGAATATAACTGCAGAATTATGATTTGTTTATTAGAAGATTGTTTATTGAAAGAGGACTTAGACAAGCCGTGGTATTTTGTTGTAAGTCATATTTCGCAGATACTTTCTTATAATTCAAATTATGATCGAATTATGTTTGAATCAAAGGAGGAATGCTTACTTGTAGCAGAGAATAAATTAAATGAATTTATTGCATCAGGTTTTTCCATAAAACATGACAATGTTCACACTGCAATATATAAATGAAAAAATGTTAAAATAACTATTTGATTGGGAGGATATAATTTGAAAAACAGAGCATATCTTATAGATATGAGAAGAAAAAGCATACAGAGAAAGAAACGATGGGAGAATTTTCTTTTGGCGAAGATGTGCCAGTTGGGATTTATGAAGGATTTTTAATATATGTTAAGTAAACAGAAGTAATAATTTTAGAGACTAAGAAAAGCGATACTTATTGATAAGTATCGCTTTTCTTTATGAATTTTATATCAAGAAAAATATTAAGAGAATCACATATTTCAAATAAAGTGCTACATTTAGGATTTCCGTTTTGAAAAATTTGACTTACAGACTGTGAGGATTTATTCATATTAACAGCTAAATCTTTTACCTGTATTTTTTCTAAATCCATATGTTTTTTGATTTCAGCAAGTAATTCTTTTGTATTATTACAAATCATATTTATATACACCTCATAAATAATTTATATATAGATTTTACAATATATAGTAAGAATTAACAATATAAATATTGATTTTTTGCATGTTTTTTGACAATATAAATATTGATTTATAAATGCTTGTATTGTATAATTTGTTATATAAAGTTAAATACATAAGAGAGGAGGAAGAAAATTATGAGGACTATAAAAATGTTTGAAATTATTTATGCTAATTTATCACGGAATATTACCCAGTCTGAACAAGGTGGTATTAGACCAGTAATTGTCATTCAAAATGATGTTGGGAATAAGTTTAGTCCTACAGTTATCGTGCTTCCTATAACGTCAGAAATAAAAAAAGAAAATTTGCCGACACATTATGTTCTACATAAAACGAATAAAAATGGTTTAGATGTAGATTCAATGGTTCTTGCTGAGCAAATTCGAGTAATAGATAAAAGTAGGTTGCTATAAGGAGAATTGTTATGAGTGATACTATATTAAATGATAGAAACATTTCCGCCGAGATATGCTTTGTAGGCGCACTACTCAAAGATCCTGATTTGTTTGTTAATTATGGTAATTTTATGAGAAGTAAATACGACTTCTCAGATCCGGCAGTCAAGTTCTTTTATGACAGTTTTGAAACACATTATTTGACTTTTTCACAGACAGTAGATGAGACAAAAATGAATGTGTTTATGAGTCAGAATTCAGAAAGATTAAGCACATATAAGCAATATAAAGGCTGGAAAACCATACAGCAATATATGAATCTTGCAGATGAAAACGATTGTAAAAACTATTTTGATACGGTTAAAAAGTATTCTCTTGTAAGGGAATATGGAAGAAACGGTTTTCCTGTTGAAAAGATTCTGTCTCATAAGAATTTCGATAAGATGTCACCAAATGATATTTATAGGATTATTCGCACGAAGGCAGACAAAATACATACAGTTATCAATGCAGGTGAGGAAGCAATAAAACTTACAGACAATAATACAAAACAAATTGATAGGTATCTTGAGAAACCTAATTTTGGTTTGCCTTTCCCTTGGTATATGTATAATGAGTATTTTCTTGGTATGAGAGATACGAAACTGTTGTTTGAGGGTTTCTTGTCCAATGAAGGCAAAACAAGAAAACTGATGTTATTGGCAGCTTATGTTGCACTTGTACAGAATCAAAATTTTTTATTTATGAGTAATGAAATGGATGAAGAAGATTTAAGAAGTTGCCTAATAACAACAGTTATAAATAATAAGGAATTTCAGGAATTGCATGGCGTTGTGCTTGAAAAACCAGAAAAAGAAATTGTTCTTGGTGTGTATCATGACAAAAAGGGAGAAATTATCAGAAGAAAAATAGATGATTTTGGTATCTATACAGAGTCTAATGAAGAATATATAAAAAGAGTCCAAGAAGAATCAGATGAATATTGGAAAGTAAAAACTGTAACAGAGTGGATTGACAGTTCTGATCGTCAGGGAGAGGTCATGCTAATGCTTTCGGTATTGTCGGCTTAGAGATAGATAAGAAAGATGAGGCATTAAACAGACTTAATGATATTTTGCGAGATGTTGAGTATGATTCTACATATCGTGTTGATTTTATTATGGATATTGATGCTATCACTGTAAAAATTGTGACCGACTTGGCAAGACTTGAAGATATTATTGGACAACTTTATGATGATATAACACTTATATCACCAACAGATTTCTATCAGATAGGTAAAAATTATCACAAATCTGAGTCTGAAGTTATGCGATTTGATCTCAGAATGGTTAGAGAAGCAGATATAGTATTAGTAAACTTAAAAGACTTACATACTTCACTTGGCACTTCAGATGAAATTCTGTATGCGTTTATTAGTGGAAAACCTATAATTGGATTTTTGGAAGATGAATCTGAAATAAAAAATATCCATCCGTGGAAAGTTGAGCAACTTGACAGAATTGAAACTGGCGAAGACGCTATGAAACATGCAATAGATTACATCTACAGATATTATGTAGATAGATACAATTAAAATGAAGGGAGACATCGGAAATTTTAGAAGTAATTAGTACAAGTCATGCGTTAGCCAAAGAACTGTTAAGTAAGCCAGACGGTTTTATAACGGCTACGCTGGGCAATGAAGAATATGTAATTAGTAACACACAAAGAGTAGCAACACACGCAAATGTTGATGATTCAGTTACGCATTGGACATTAAATTTGCGTGATGGTGGTAAAGGAAATTTGAAGAGGTAATAGTAAGTTGATAAAGAACGAATACAATTATAATACGAATTTTAAAAGATATGTGGATGAATTTTGCAAAAATAATAATTGTACTGTAGAAGACGCATTGGAAAATGATCAGGTAAAAAGAATGTTTTGGAGATATACAGAGGTATAGATTAAATGAAAATTAATATTAACACAATAGAAAAAGCTAAAGAATTTGTGTCTATATGTAGTAAATATCATGATGGAGACATTCTTGTTAAGCAAAATAAATATGCGGTAGATGGGAAAAGTATACTTGGAATTTTTAGTTTGAATTTAGTAGAACCCGTAAAAGTTATTATGGATTCTGAAAATGATAATTCTAAGATTAGTTTTTATAATGAAATTCAAAAATGGAAAGTAGAAAACAATTGATAAAATGCCTGTTTCATTGGGCGAGGAAGTAGGTGAAAATATATGAAGATTAATTTATGGGATGGTATGTTTGAATTTGATTTTGATTGGAAAGCGGTTGTAGGTATTGGGATTATAATTTTGGGTTGTGCTTTATTATCAATGTGAGGAGGAAATGGTTATTGACAGTACAAAAAAGAGATGGGCGTAAAGTTAAATTTGATAAAGATAAAATTAAGATAGCTGTATTAAAAGCGTTTATTGATGTAGATGGCGAAGAAACTGCTTATGCGAAAGAAAAAGCTAGGGACATTGCTAATTATATAAAATCTTTGAGTAAGAGTATGACTGTAGAAGAGATTCAGGATCAGGTAGAAGAAAGATTGATGGCGAGTAATCGAAAAGATGTTGCAAGAAAATATATTATATATAGAAACGAGAGGAATAAAATTAGAAAATCTAAAACATATGCAGTATTTAACAGCATAGTTAATACTGAGTCTAATGATGTTACAAAAGAAAATGCAAATATGAATGCTGAAACACCTGCTGGCATGATGATGAAGTTTGCAAGTGAGACAACAAAAGCATATACAGATGATGAATTAATTAGTGATGAAGCAAGAGAAGCAGTTGATAATAATTATATCCATATACATGATAAAGATTATTATCCAACCAAGTCATTAACTTGCCTACAGCATCCTCTTGATAGAATCTTAAATAATGGTTTTAGGGCAGGACATGGTTCAAGTAGACCAGCAAAAAGAATTGAGACAGCTTCAATTATTGGTTGCATCAGCATGGAGACGGCACAGAATGAGATGCATGGAGGACAAGCAATTCCAGCATTTGATTATTATTTGGCACCATACGTAAGAAAAACATACATTGAAGAAGTAGAGAAACTCATTGAGTTTACTGGTATTGATTACACTTACCTCTTTGATGAAGAAATTGAAGATTATGTAAAAAGACCATTAAAAACATTGACAGGTAGAGACAGAGTAAAACAACAAGCAATTAATAAAACTGTATCAAGAGTTCATCAGTCTATGGAGGCATTTATTCATAATATGAATACAATACACAGCCGTGGTGGGAATCAGGTTGTATTCAGCTCAATAAATTATGGTACAGATACAAGTGCGGAAGGTAGATGCATTATCCGAGAGATTCTTAACTCTACATATGACGGAGTGGGTAACGGAGAAACACCAATTTTTCCTATTCAAATTTGGAAACTAAAAAAGGGATTAAGTGCAGAAAAAGGTGATAGAAATTATGATTTATTGGAACTTGCTTGCAAAGTAACGGCAAGACGATTTTTCCCCAATTTCATTAATTTAGATGCTCCTTTCAATGTAAATAATCTATGGAATGAGAATGACTCCGAAAGATATAAATATGAATGCGCAACAATGGGCTGCAGAACGAGAGTGTTTGAAAATAGACATGGGGAAAAATCATCTATTGGAAGAGGAAATTTATCTTTTACGACAATCAATATTGTCAAACTTGCATTAGAGTGTATGGATATTGAAAATGATGAAAAAAGAATCAATACTTTTCTGCTAAAATTAGATAAATACACAGATATAACAATAAGACAGTTATATGACAGATATTGTTTCCAAAAAACAGCTCTAAAATCACAATTCCCATTATTAATGGCTGGATTATGGAACTATTCTGAAAAGTTACAGAAAAGTGATAGAGTAGGAGATTTATTAAAACAAGGAACATTAGGAGTGGGATTTATTGGACTTGCTGAATGCCTAATTGCATTAACAGGCAAACATCATGGAGAATCTGAAGAATCACAGAAATTAGGTGTTGAAATTATTACTCATCTTAGAGATAGAGTAAAGATGTGGGCTGATGAATACGACTTGAATTATTCTGTATTGGCTACACCAGCAGAAGGTTTATCTGGGAAATTCACTAAGAAAGACAGGAAAGATTTTGGTGTAATTGAACATATTACAGATAAAGATTACTATACTAATTCTAATCATATCCCTGTGTGGTATCACTGCACGATTAAACATAAAGCTGAAGTTGAATCTCCATATCATGAATTAACTCTCGGAGGGCATATCTTCTATGTAGAATTGGATGGTGATGCAACGCACAATCCAGAAGCAGTTATGCAGGTAGTTAAAATTATTCGCGATAATAATATTGGATATGGTTCCATTAATCATTTGAGAAATCGCTGTCTTGATTGTGGTTGGGAAAGTGCTATAAGAGACTTAAAGCAATGTTTGGAGTGTGGAAGCGAAAATATAGACACTATTGAAAGAATTACTGGCTATTTAGTTGGAGCAATAAATAGTTGGAATAATGCAAAATTAGCAGAACTTAATGATAGAGTTTGCCATAATTGAAACGGAGGTGCTGATATATAGATAATATTAAATGTATATTATCGGATTCTGTTGATGTAAAACTTGGAAGCAAGAATATGAAATACTATAAAGAACTTGGTTACAATGGTAATTTTGGAGA
This sequence comes from uncultured Bacilli bacterium, assembly GCA_910586425.1. The sequence continues at coordinate 2,054 of CAJUHL010000056.1, read as the reverse complement.
TGTCATTCATGTAAAAGTGGATGACATCAAACCAACATCGCATGTCAAAATTAATACAGAATGTCCGATGTGTAAAAAGGAACATAGAATTCAATATTGTGATTATTATAAACAACAACATACGTTGTGTAATTCTTGTGCTACAACATATTTTAACACTAAAAATAATGTTTGTATCTATTGTGGTAAAAAGGTTACTAAAATATTTGATGGTCATTATTATTGTAGTAAACATACTGAACATATGAAAAAATATGGGAAGTGTTTAGCAACTACTTGTTGTGATTTGAATGAAATTTCATATGAGAATGATTACGCCATACTACATGTTAGAGGTTCTGATCAAATTGATATAGCATTAGTTAAAATTGATTTAAACGCAGTTGATTATGTAAAGCATATCCATTGGTTATATAGCAAGACAGACGGATTTATTGTATCAAAAGATAATGTCAAATTACATAGGTATTTATATCGAAATTTGATTGGTGATATAGAATGCAATTATATTTTGTTTAAAAATAATGATATGTATGATATGAGATATAAAAACTTGATACAATCTAATGAAAAAACTTTTAGATTATTTTCAGATAATAATACTGATATAGATGGGATATTTATAAAGGATAATTTACAAGTTGGAATTATAGACGACACTCATTATAAATTATTAAATATACGAGATTTAAAAGATATTGAAAGTAACAGAAAACCCATTATTGTTGAGGTTGGCAAAAATGGATGCTGGAATTGTATAAGTCATAGTCAACATCCAGATGGTTATGTTTATGTATACTCTGGAAAGAAAAAGATAAAACTCCATAAACGTGTTCTTGAAATAAAATTAGGAAGAGAACTAAAAGTTAATAATGACGAACTAACGAGACATATGTGTGACAATCCGCAATGTTGCAATCCAGATCATTTAATTATAGGAAATTCACAAGAAAATCATGACGACATGGTTTCGCGTGGAAGAGGATATTGGCAAAATCATACAGGATACTTTAAATGGTATGAACGAGAAGGTAGCAAGCAAAAAAAACAACCCAAACCATTGTTAACAGAAGAAATAATTATTAATATTTATAAGGATGCATTACAAAATTGCATTCCTTATAGGCAATTAGATAAAAAATATGGAGTTGGGAGGGGAGTTTCTTCAAATATTGCAAATAAAAAGACTTATAAAAATATCACTGAAAATATTGATGTCATAGATAATAGACACATATTAGATAATACAAAAAAAGAAGATTATATTATGGTTAAGAATCTTAAAGATGGTAATTTATATACCAATAGAGAAATTGCAGATTTAACGGGGATAAATAGAGAAACTGTTAGAAATATCGTTAATGATACATGGACATATTCATCCAAAGATATTGAAAATTATAATGATAAATTTATTGGCGATGGATCTGGTGTTATCTATTATATGGATATTAAATACGACACTATTGTAGATGGCGTTGGTTTTAGAAACACAGTATATTGCGCAAAATGTAATTTACATTGTAATGGATGCCATAATCCACAAAGTCACAATATAAAAAATGGAAAACCTAGTTCTGTTAATAATTTGGCAAAATTATTACTTGGAAATGGTAATGATATTACTTTTTCAGGAGGGGAATGTAGTTTACAAGCAAAAGCGTTTATTAAATTAGCACAAATGTTAAAAAACGAAAATAGAAATATCTGGTTATATTCAGGACATACATATGAAGAATTAATTGGCGACTCTGTTACAAGTAAATTACTAAATTTAGTGGATGTTCTGGTAGATGGTAGATTTGAAAATGATCTTAGAAATACTGATTTACTTTTTAAAGGATCTTCTAATCAAAGGATTATTGATTTAAATGAGACTAGAAAGGTTGGAGAAGTTGTTTTATGGAGAAGGTAATTATAAATGATTACATACGAGGGGAGCCTCTTGCAGAAGAAAATCTTGACGATGTATTAGATCTAGTCAATAGAATCCGTCTTTCAATGCTCATGTACGGTAAAGAAGCAAGCAACCGAAAACAAGAGATAGACCGCCA
>CAJUHL010000055.1 GCA_910586425.1 uncultured Bacilli bacterium | reverse complement strand
AATATTCATCTGGAACACCATAGGCATTGTCGATTTTTAACCGCCAAAGTAATATCATCTATGTCAATATTGTTTTGTGCATCTGAAATTCCGTCTTCATATCCTTTGTTGTACCATTCATTATCAAATTTTGCCACACCGCAGCGCCTCCCATCAAATTACAAATTCATTGACTTTCTAAAAATGGTATTTGCATAACTTTATACTTTCCACAAATTAATTTTGTTGTACTCTTGTTTTTCGCAGTTGTTCTAACATGAGTACCAGTTACACCCAAAAATTTTCCTGCTTCTGTAGAAGAAACAAATTTTTGTTCGCTTCCTGTTTCTGTATCTATAATAAGATAACTACTTTTCTTTCAGAATGATTATCCGATTTTATAATATTTTCTCTTTGTGTTACGCATTGTAAATTATCAATCCTATTATTTAATGAATCATTATCCCTATGATCTATTGTGTACCCTTTAGGAATTTTACCTTTAAATGCCTCATAAACTAATCTATGTACTAAAAATTTTCTTCTATAATTGTTATTAGCAAATACTACATATTTATATTTAACAAACGTTCCAACTAGAGAAGGTTTTAATAGTTTTTCTTGCAAAGTGGCAAAATGTCCTCCGTCATGCGCTGGTGACCAAATAGTTTTTTGTAATGCTTTTACATTTCCTAAATTGCTAACCTGATAAAGTCCCTTAAATTCATCTATTACAACATCTTTCCAAACTTCTTTTAATTCTTCCGTAATTGTTTTATCTCCAATTCATATATTTGTGTTTAGTCCCAATTAAATACTAATTGAGGAAAAGTCTTTTCCAGTTCTATAGAATCATTACAAACATAATCACCGATGCATTTTTCATCTTTATATATGTTCCCTCTGTACTCTCCATCATTCGGATAAAAAGTAATGTCGATTTTATCAGCTTTCTTGTAATTGTCTCCGTACCACATATCAATGTTAATCATGTCTTTTACACCTCAACAATAAATTTTCTTCCTTTTGTCCATCCCGATTCTTTTAAAACCTTATCAGACACACAAATTCTTGCAACAAGTTCCCCATTTTCAATATAGTAGCTTGTATTGTCGTATTTCTGATTGAACAATACACAAAATTCTTTCTTCATTTCTTCAACTTTTGCCCTGCGTCTTCTGGTCAAGTCTTCATCATAGTTAAATACATCACCGAAGTTGTACCCTTCAGAAGTGTTACATTTGTTAGTGTCCGCAAACACTCTATAACCTGCAAGATTATCAAGCACAACAATTTCATCAAAATCAGCGTTGCAATACTGATTCACAAAAGCAGTTATATTTTCTTTTGTATACTCTACTTTTTCGATTTCCTGATTGCGTTCACAGCTTAATCTTGACTTGTTGCAATCATCAATTTCCGGATCATCTGTGATATAAAAACATGCATCACAAGACAGATAATTAGGTTCTGAAACAACTTTTCCGTTTTTTTGCCGTGTATGCTTATATCCGCTTAAAAACTCAATATAGATTTTCTTTCCCTCTTTGTTTGTAAATGCCGTTCTAATTCTGCAATTTTCTACATCATTACAAGGTACACATCCAGCACCTTCAAAATATAATGTTTTCTTCATAGTTTTCTTTCCTCCATCTCTTTAATCTGTTTATATACTTCTTCAGCGGTCATTCCTTCTTCTACACTTCCATCGTAAATATGATTTCCGTATTTTGTCACTTCGCACCATGTACCGCCTATGTAAATATGATATCCATTGATTGTTTTATTAATTTCTGCCATAATCTTTATACCTCTGCTTTCTGAATCGGTTTCATAATGCCGTTTACTGCCTGGACTGCTCCATATAACCAGCCATTAAGATAATCAATGTTGTAGCAATACTGTGTCCAGCTTCCTTGTTCTACTCTCTGTTCATCCGTAAAGATGTAAAATCCTTTTCCATAATCTTCTTTTTCAATTTTGATATAGCCAAAATTAGCTATGTATGCGTTCAAATTATCTTTAATGATTTCTTTCTGTCTCTTTGTCATATTTTCCACCGTTTTAACCTTTCTTTCATTTTTTCTTTTAAAGTTACTATAAAAGGGACTATGCAGCGTTTCATAATCCCCTATGTACTAACTTTAACTTCTATGTAATTTTCTCTTTTACGCTACAACAATTCTTACAAGTGCGCGATCCTCAAATACTTTTGCCACTTCTACATTATAAGCTAATCGCAATTCTTTTAACTGCTTCTCCGATGTTATCCAAAACATGCTTGCACCTCCTCAATGTTTGTTATGTTCTGTTTCGCTCTAAGCTCTTCAGTATCGGACTTTTACCGATAGACAGAACATTTGATACAGTGAATTTTTTCTATTAACTGAGGAGTTCACCATCTCCCGGCTGTTTTATACTTGCTATGCCGTGTTAGCGCAAGTTACAATGTGCTACAACTTAAAGTTGTTTTCTTTGTAAATGCCCAAACGGGAAATCGAATCCCGTGTGTGTTACTTGCTCCTGCTGGGCGGTTGTGATTTATAATTCACATTCAATTACTATGGATTTATGACAAAACACAAATGACTTTACTATCAATGGCGAATACATATCTACACCTTGAATCATATTTGTTTGAGCTTCTTCCAATGTTCCGACTGCTATTTCTTCACCGTTCATATTGATAACTATTTCTGTATCTTCATCTTGCGCACTATCCATTAATGCTATAAACTGCTTGATATTTAATTTTGCCATTGTCCCTACCTCCGTTTGATTGATTTGTTTAACTGTCTTTATTATATAGGTATATACCTATAATTTCAAGCCGCAATATTTCACAAATATATAGGGATATACCATTCAGAAATTTGTACATTCTGTATAGGTATATCCCTATATTTAGGATTATATAAAAAGCAAGTAGAAAATATTATTTTTCCACTTGCTTTTCTAATCTTTCAGCTACTGCCTTATTGATAAACCCGTTTACTGTTTCCCCTGTGGCTTGTATTTGTTCCTTTGTACCTTTTGGGAATTTAACAAGGATTCTATCATAGTTTTCCTTTGCATATTTTTCAGTAGCTCTTTGTTGCGCCTTGCTAACTGTAATCTTTATCGCCCCCCTTATGCTATTCTTTCCACTGATTCAGGCAAATTATATAAAGTATCTGGATCAATATCTATACATTTGCTTTCGTTTCTATCTCCTGTAATATCCCATGCAAGCGTATCATTTAATATAGTGCATGATTCCATAAAAATATTAACATTACTTATCTTAGAAAAAATTTCCATGTTCAAAAATGGTTTTATGTCGTACAAGACAATTTTCCCATCAGAAAAATAAACAGATACTGTAAAATCTTCATGTGGTATTACTTGTACTATTTCCGGAAAATAATCCATAAATACACCTCCTAAATTAACGGATTAATCCTATTTAAAGGCTTTCCATCCTTTGATAATTCCCAATTTTGCATTAGTTCGTCTTGATGTATTATTGTCCACGCAAGAATTAATTTCAATTGTTTACTCGGAAATCCACCCTTAATGACTTTTCCTTTTATAATATCTACAATAATTTTATTTCCATTATATTCTGCATGAAAATGCGGTGGATTATGATCGTCATAATACATCGTGACTTTTATTCCATAAAATAATGATATTTCCGGCATTTTTGTATACTCCTTTTTGTTTGTTATCAATATTATATCAGATTCCATGACTTTTTCAAGCCATTTATCCACACTATAAAGGATATCATGCTTTGATGATACCCTTTAACTATGGATAAAATAATTGTTTTATTGCCCCTTACAGACTTATTTCAGGTAATTTCTTGATTTCAAAGCATTCTGATTTTTTAGATAATTTTTCAGCAACCCATAAAAGAGCATCTTTTGAACTATCAAAATTCTTTTCAATCCTTCTCCCATTATAAAGTGGTGCATACTCTGGATCTGTATCCTTTAAAAAGTAATCAATTCTATATTTTGCCATATGCTCATATCCTCTCTTTCTCCATTTTATTGAAATGAGCTTGCAACTTTTGACGGATGCAAGCCCTAAAATCCATATGTGTTTATTTAGTCTCATTTTCTTGTAGAGACTTTAACAGTTATTCCCACTTCTTTCCATTATAGGGAGTCTCAGCAGCCTGTTAATGCCCTGTTACTTCTCCGGTTGTTTCGGAAAGTCTGCAACTACCTTAACCACTTCTTTTAGGCAAGTGATCTTGATGCTTTACGCATTACCTGTGAAATTGTCAAGGTTCAATCTGTAAAGTGGATTTTTCGATTGAATAATCTATAAAGAACTGCTATAATAAGATTGTCCAATCGTGAGTAGGTTTAAAGCCTACGTTTGCAGCGTTTGGCGTGGTGTAAGCGGTGAAAGTCTTTGGTCGGATGCTCACCGCTTATTTAATTTTCCTTTTGATGAATTTTGTAAGAAATTTCTTTCTTAATTTGAATTTCGCCTTTTACAAATCCAGTCATTAAGATTTCTATTGCTTCATTCATCTCAAATCCTTGTTTTTTGCATTCAGCTTTAAAATCATTTTTCAAATCTTCATCAACAGGAGTTCCGAAAGGTTTTCTTACTGCCATTCGCTTACCTCCTTACATTTATTATTATATAACGTCAAAACTATTTTGTCAACTATTTTTTTTAAATATTTTTAAGTTATTTTTCCAAAACAAAAAAGACACTGTATATCTCTATACAATGTCTTATCACAAAATATGGTCCCATTAAGAAAACCCTTATTTTAAGCCATTTTTCAGAGTTTAGGTACTATAAAAACGGCATTTTTCATGGATTCGGTCACATACAATAATTTGCAATGCCAGAACATATTTTCTGATTTTCCCATCTTCTTTCCTGCTATATAATGGAAACATCATATTACGAAAGAAGGTGGAACCAATGCAGAATATACCATATGATGATCTTGAAATGTTCATGGACTGGACAAAAACAAAGTCAGAACTTAAATTCAACCCGCAACCAAAAACTTTCCCTATTATACCAAACTGTATTTATTGGGCTTTTATGGGTTGTAATATCGGCTCAGAAGAAGGAAAACACCGTCCGGTCTTAGTTACTCGTACCTATCCAAATTCGCCAACTATAACAGTATTACCACTTACTACACAACGTTTAAATGATGGCAAGCAATATCATGTTGACTTAGAAAAGCAAAATTCTACTGTTTTAGTTGAACAAATGCGTGTAATTGATATTTTCCGGATTGACAAACCAATGAGAAAAAACGGTTCAATCATTTCAATCACTGAAAAAGATTGGAAAGCTATTGATTATCAGATCAGGCGTGAATATCTACTTACACCATTGCCAAAAGTTCAAAAAAATAGTACAAAAATCAAATAATTTGTATCTTTTCTTCTTGACGTACATATAATAAATGTGTATACTAAAGATACAAAAGATGTGCAAACATCAATTTTCCACTACAATATGTAGTGAGCAGTATCATCAATTATTCGAAAGCACTTAGTTTTTACTAGGTGCTTTTGTTTTTATTTCCCTAAAACAAAAAAGGACTGGAAAACCAATCCTTTTTACCGTCCTATGTCCTATTCACTGCTTACTTTCAATCGGAGTGATTGAAAACGTATATTCCAATGTCAAATTATTCCTTTAATTTCAGAGGACTTTCCGCTGATATAATCTTTTTTTCTTCAAAATCTGGAATATTTCCGTTTCCATATGCTTCCAATCGAAGTTTCATATCTTCCAGACTTTCCCTTAAAGCTTTTTGGGGATCATCTGCCTGATATATCCGGCGTCTTTCTAAATACTCTCTATAAAGAATATCATAATCTGTCTTTTCACCCATAATAAAGCACCTCCTTTTTATGGTTTAAGTATAGCATAATTGGGCGGTAAAGTCTATCATGTTTTTTTACTTATCCATGCCCACAAAAGAGACTTTTCAAGGGATATGGCTAAATGCATCCGGCTTTAATGGCTATGTCCCGTTGGTTACGGTGGTTCACCAGCTTTCTGCATCGCCTCACGTTTGATTCTGTTTTTATGGGTATGATAAATAATAAAACTATGTAGTATGCCGTATATGTCAGGCATCCAGACAGCAGCTTTTTAAGTTTACAGTTATAATATAACCTTCTTCCTTGTCAGGGGTTCGCCTGTTCAAGTTGTCGTTACTCTGAAGTTATTCCTTGACCCTTTAACCTTCCATTTTCCAGACATCACTATTATCGTCAATGCCCAACGGCGGTAATCATTGTAAGTGTGCTACCTGCTTTCACACAATGCCAGCACAATTTATTAATCGCATTGCTGATCTTGAGCGATCCGGGAAGTATCAGCCGTTCCCTTGCTTTTTGGGGTTCCTGGTTAACGTGTACTCTTCCCCAAACCGTCACGGGTAATTATTTTGTATCGCCACTCTAACGATATAGGGCACTTGCAAGGATTTATCTTGTGGACGCTTGCAAGATTTTGTTTAGTGCTTTTATATAAAAGAGATTGCCAATATTTCTTGACACCCTCTAAGATTTCATGCTATCATCTTATTGACTACATAAGATTTCAAGCAAGAAAGAAACGGCCTCTTTGTATGTATCATCAGATACAATAAAGTTGTCGTCTCTTTTGTTATGCACTGTATTACTCATATGTATTTGTTACACGCTTTTTGCGTACTCTGTAGCGTGTCATTGCTTATTTAGTAAAGCACTTGACCAAAAACCTGAATTTGTACTGAAGGATCTCTTCTACGCCGTCTCATTTATTATGGCTTGGATATTCACCCAGATTGAATTTAACTAGCCTCAATCATGCATTTGGTCTGCTGCTATATCCCTATAGGCTTATGCATCTTGTCAAGGTTCAGTAGCTTGCTATGCTCCCCGCTGGTTGCGGTTGTTGGTTTAGCTTGTGGCTACCTCCTTATTCTCTATTGGGATTGTATTTCTATCCCGACTACCCTTGTTTGGGTAGTTTCGTCTTAATTTTCAAAGACTCTTCAGGGGATTTACTTCACTACTCTTGTACAGAAATAGTAATTATAACCATCTTTATACTCAATCTCGTCTGTATCCTCATTTATTCGGCTTGCGCAAGAAACATCTTCAACTTGTATGAAAAATCCGCCTTCACTGCCTTTAGGTGTACAATCAAGTAAATCAATTGCCTCCTGTTTACCCTTTGTCATGAAAGTTTGAATTTCACGTGGGCAAATGTCTTTCATTAATCTTGCTATGTCATGCATAACGCCGTTGAGCGTCTTTGCACTGCTGTAGCCATCTATAGTCATTGTTTCTGGTCTATCTATAATTTCTACAAATGTTGTCATATTGCGTTACCTCCTTGTGTGGTTGTTTTGTTTGGTTGTTTGTGTGACTACCCTTTATTTCTACATTTGAAAATTAAAAAGGTGTAAAGCCTTAATAATTTAATAAGACCTTACACCTTTTAGTTAGTGGTTAGTTGCTATTCAGTTTTTATTCTTTAATTCTGTCAATTTCTGTGAGATTTACGCCTGATGCCGTAAGTATTACTTTTAGTTCAACGTATCTATCTTTCATTTCTTTATATACCGCCGATTCTTTACTTTCAACTAAAAGCATATACTTTTGTAGTCTTGCAAATTCTTCAATATTTTTTTGCATCATTTCTTTATCTGACACACAATCACCTACTTTCTATCAATCTGTACTGATTGTTACATCTTAATCATAACAGATTATGTAAAAGGTGTAAAGCCTTATTAAATTGTCAAGGTTGATAGGACTTACAAGTTTTGCTGTTTGCCTTGCTTGTAAAACTACTATATCATAGGGTACCTTATTGTTAATTATGCACTATGATGTGTGGTTATATTGAAAAAAACATGATATCATGTTATTATGTATGTGCGTAAATGCCATACAAAAAAGAGAATACATAGATATAAAATATTTTGGAGGTTATAAAGTATGGCATATAGCAAAAAAGCACAAAGCACATATGATAAAAAAATAGTACAATTTAAAACAAAGTATAGCTTATCGGAATTACAAGACGGTGAGCGCGTAAAGGCATATTTAGAGCAAACAGGACAATCAGCGAATAGCTACATTAAAGCATTGATAAAGGCAGATTTGGACGCTAAAGGGTTTAGTGTCAGTGATAATGATAATACTACTAATACCAAAACAGAATGACATAATAATAAGATAAGCAAACAATCAGGAGGGAATCAGTATGTTAACAGCCGTAAAGGGTATTGTAAAAGGAAACACTGTTATTATTGAAAATGATGATATACATGAATATGATGGCATAGAAGTTATTGTAACAATGCTGGAGCAACCAAACAACAGGACTAAAACGCCGATAGATTGGGATAGCTTTACCATGCCCAGTGAACGGGGAAAGAATGTTGATGGATATATGGAGGAAATGCGCGATAATGACAGGATATAAGAAAGTATTTATTGATACTGCACCATTCATATATTTCATTGAGGGCAATGAGAATAACCCATTGTATTATGATAAAGTAAAAAACTTTTTGAATGACTGCTACAATAATGATGTACAATTTATTACGTCTGTTATTACAATAGAGGAATACTTTGTATACCCATACAGAGTAAATGAAACTAAATATATTGCTTTGTTTGAAAAGCTGATTCAGACACTTAATTTTAAAATAGTTGATATTGATAAAACTATTGCAAAGAGTGCTGTCAAAATAAGAGCAGAATATAAAGCATTTAAGGCTATGGACGTTTTGCAAATTGCTACTGCTATGTTAAATGAATGTGATTTATTGCTCACAAATGACAAACAGTTGAGACAGTTTAAAGGGATTAAATGTATTACTATAGATGATTTGGGTTGATGATACTATCTTTATAAGCGATTTTAAGTGTTGTTTTGCGTGCTTGTGGTAAAAGTATCGGATATGGGTATAAAATGTCTGTATGGAGCTTGTGGTGCGTTGTGTGGGGATTGGGAATTGGGTGGGAGATTATGGTATGATCACGGTGTGGGATTTTTGATGGGATTGGGATGATTTATTTTAGTATTTAGTATATGTTTTATTATTTAGTAAAATATAATCGTTTTATTTTATTATTTACTATAATATTTATCACATATTAAAACATATTGTGTAATGATAAAATAGTGGTGGCTGTTTTATTATTTATTAAAGTTAATATTTATTTTAGTATTTACTAAAATAGTCGCATTCTCACCGAACTCGTCAAGCAAAATTACTTTACAGATCATATGTACGTTTATATTTTGAATGTCAAGCATTTTTACTTGACAAAAATTATGTTTGTATTAGGTTGCAGAAATGGACAATTCATAACTTAAACATACCATAATACTATACTATTGCTGTACGTTTTATACCCCGGTAGGTTTACATTTTTAAATAAATACCCATTTACCGAAAACCGCCTATCTGTTCTGTCTACATGTCACCCCTATAAATTGTGTCCGAAAAGCAAACAATTCACAAAAATAATTCGGAATCTTATTCGGTGCCATTCCTCAAAATCCTTACAAATCAGTGCAATACAAATTTTCTGACAATTTAACTCCTCTCCAAAACACAAAAAATCAACCAATAAATCTTTTAAAACCCTTGAAAAATAAGCATTATCCCGAGCTCGCTCTAAAATTGCATTTCCTGAAAGAAATCATATATAAAATCACACTTAAAAATCATTCATCAAAATCTTAAAATATCCTGTAAAATCAATACTTTTTTGTATTTTGTAATCCATTAGAATCCACTCCTACCGAACTCATAAATCTTTTACATACATAACATGCCATTTTTTAATAATTAATCTAAATAAAAAGAAAATAACATCTTGTAACACCAGTTTACAACTTTTGGATTTTTTTGAACCCTGATAAAACGTACCCCT